>DASUQP010000001.1:0-2248 GCA_036280475.1 Methyloceanibacter sp.
CGTGAGGTCGGGCCCGAGGTATGTCACGCGCGTGCCGGTCCGTCGTTACGTCACCCGCACCGAGGTCCTGGCTCCGGTGCCGCGCTATGTGACTCGGGTCGTGACCACGGCCCCCGAGATCCGTCGGGCCCGCATCGTCGAACGGCGGGTTTACTACTAGCCCGGATTTCTCACCACGCGACGTGATCGGTGGTGGTTCGAGTTCTGGATCCGGCGCTGTGGGCTACGTTGGGGTGTGCGACCTGGCTTGGAGCTGATTTTGGGCGCGTTGTCGCCGCCGCGCTCGCGGTGGGGGGTCTATGGCGCCGCGTTTCCCGGGTCGTGTCACCTCACCGCGGCGGTCAATCGGGCGTGAGCGAGGGCGAACTCGGGTTGGTACGGGTAGGCGGAGGCCATGGCGATCTTGATCCGCCGCACGGAGGCGCGCACCAGCGCCCCGATCTTCAGGAGCTTGAGCCGGATCGTGCCGCAGGTCGCCTCGGCGAATTGGGTGTGTGCGAGACCGATCCGTCGCAACGCGCAGATCAGGACGTAAGCCATCGAGGCGAACCAGAGCCGCAGCTGGTTGGCCCGCAGGGTCGCAGCCGAGGTGCGGTCGGCAAAGAGATCGCCCTGCGCTTCCTTGATGCGGTTCTCCATGTCGCCCCGAGCGCAGTAGATCTGCTCGTAGAGGTGGCGGGCCGTCACCTCGCCGGGCTTGAGCGAGGTCACCACGAAGCGCGGGTTGGGCTCGCCTCCTGTCCATTCGGCCTTGCCGATCACGCGCCGCCGGCGCGACCACGAGTCGAGCGTCGCCCAGCGGAAGTCCCTGTAGCGCCGGGCCGGTTGGCCGGTGCGCCCGGCCTCCCGCTCGGCTTGAACGAGTTCGACCGCGATCTCTTCGACGAGGTGCGCGTTGCGGGCGAGCCCGAACACGAAGTCGACCCGGTTCGCTTCGCACCAGGTCATCAGGCCCTCGCGCGCGAAGCCCGAGTCGGCCCGCAGCAGGATGCGAACCCGCGGCCAGCGCGACCGGATCTGGACCACGATGCGTGCGACCTCCTCGGCCGCGCCCGTACTCGCATCGATGTTGGAGCGGCGCAGCTTGGCGGCGAGGAGATGCCGGCCGCAGAAGACGTAGAGCGGCAGATAGCAATACGCGTCGTAGTAGCCATGGAAGAAGCGACCCTCCTGGCGCCCGTGGACGGGATCGTCCGTGGCGTCGAGGTCCAGGATGATCTGCTTGGGCGCCCGGGCGTGCGCCTCCAGGAAGAGGTCCACGAACAGGCGCTCGACCGCCGTCGCATCGTGGCCGATCTTGTGATACCGCCCGGGGCCGCCAGAGGGGGCGTGCTCAAGTCGGTTCAGAGTCGACTTGCCGGCGAGCGGCGCCCACCCGCAGCGCCTGGCCGCGAGCTTGCCGGCGAGCACCGCCAACACGGGATCGTGCCGGATCTGATCATGATCGATGAGGTCCTCATAGCCGAGCGCGATCCCGAAGACGCGCTGGGCCACGAGCGTCGCCACCGCGTGCGCGATGCGCTCGCGATCGCGGCCATCGCTGAAGCAGGCCGCAAAGCGCCCGACGAGATCGATGGCCCGATCGGTCGCGCCGAGCAGCAGCGCGCCGGCATCGGAGGTGATCGCTCCACCGTCGAACGAGGCCACCACGGCCCGTCCGTCCACAGGTGCAAAGAGGAGCGGTTCCGGGTTACACTCCGTTCGCATCGGGGATCTCCTCTGAGCTCATCCAAGTCGTTGCGTCACAACAACTTTGGATGATTCAGAGCCCCGATGCACCCCACCCTAGTGAGAAATCTGGGCTAAGGCGGCGCGCCGAATGCAAGTTCCGAAAATGCCGTTTGTGCCAGGGTAGCCTCGAGGGTTCGAACCTCCATTTCTCCCAGAGATGTGAGCGGCGGCATGACGCGGGTCAAGGACGGGTCACGGTGAAGCCGCGAGAGGGCCCACTTCACGCTAGCGACAAGCTTCGAGCTGCTCAGAGCTTTCCGAAGCGTGACGGCCTTAAATAGACCTTCGCGGCCCTCCTGAAGGTGGGGCTTGATCCACGCCGCGCGAGCGAACGGAGCGGTGATGTTGGCCGTCGCAGATATGCAGCCCGCGTAGCCGTGGTCGCGGGCGTGTGCAATGGCGCCCTCTGCGCTCGGAAACACATCAAAGTCTTTGATTTCGTTTGCCACCAGCGACGCGAAGGCGAGATCGCCCGAGGAGTCTTTCATCCCCATCAGACAGTCGGGATATCGTTGCT
>DASUQP010000002.1:0-8215 GCA_036280475.1 Methyloceanibacter sp.
CCGCGAGCCCCATCAGGTACTGACGCGCGTCGAACACGAACTCCGTGCCGCCGCCCTTCGCCCCGGTATAGAGCCCGACATCGTAGAAGAGGCCGACCTGGACGATCGCCGAGACATACATGCCGAGCCCGACGAACAGCACATTGCCGAAGGAGTTGTAGCCCATCTGGCCGCCGACGAGGTCCCAGGCCAGCGCAAAGACGATGAAAAGCAGAAGCTCCGTCGCTTGCGCCTGATAGGCTGGAGCGAGAAGGGGTACGGCGACGCCGAAGAGAACGAGTCCCACGAGGAGCGTGAGCCGTGCGGGGGTGAGCGCGAAGGTCATGCCGCGACCGCTTATTCAAGATAGCGGCGCTGTGCCTTGAGGCGCCAATTACGGAGCACGAGCACGACGACGAGAAGCGCAAAGACGAAAGCGATCTGATATTGCGGGCCAAAGATGAAGCCGGCGAAGCTCTCGGCGATGCCGAGGCCGAAAGCCGCCCAGACGATCCCGAAGAGATTGCCGATCCCCGCCACGACCACGATCATGAACGAGCGGATGGTGTAGGAGAGCCCGCCATAGGGATGGATCGTGTAGGCCATGACGGCGAGTGCGCCGGCGGCACCGCAGATGGCCGCGTTCAGCGCGTAAGCCAGGCGATAGACCTGGCGCGTGTCGATGCCGAGCACGGACGCCGCTCTCGGCTCTTGCGCGGTCGCGCGTATGGCCTGGCCCTGGCGGGAGCGCGACAAGAACGCCGTGAGCGCGGCACCGAGCAGGACGCAAGCGGCAAATACCAACACCTTCACTTTCGATATCCCGACCAGACCGTCGAACAGGAACCACGACCCGAGCCCGCTCTCGACGATGCGGTCGGCCGCGCCGAAGCCGCGCGCCATCAATTGCTGCAAGACGATGGCGATGCCGAACGTCGCCAGCAGCGAAATGAACAGGTCGCGGCCGATGAGGTGCACAATCACCGCCTGAAATAGAATGAGGCCAAGCGCGTAGAGCACCGCGGCGGCGACCGGGGCGGCAAGGAGCGGCGGCATGCCCTGTTCGGCGAGGAGCACGGTAACAAAACCGCCAAGCATGACGAATTCGCCTTGGCAGACATTGACGATGTTGGTCACGCCCCAGACCAGTGCCATGCCGTATGCGGCGAGCGCGAACACGGCGCCGATCAGAATCCCGTCGATGACGAGCTGGAGGCCGAGCGCGGGCGCCTCGAACAAAATCTGCAGATTGGCGATCATGTCGCCCGTGCTAACGCAGAGGGCGCGGGACGACAGGCTGGCCTGCCGCCCACTTGGCCGGCGTGACCACCACATATCGGCCGCCCTGAACCTGGGTGAGAACCATGGGCTTGGCGACGTTGCGGCCGGCGGCGTCGAACTTGACCGGACCGTAAAACGTCTCAAGGTCCGTCACGGCTATCGCATCGCGCACCTTCTCAGGGTCGAGGGATTGCGCGCGTTTGAAAGCATCGGCGAAAACGTGGACCGCCGCGGCCGACTGGGCCGCCTGATAAGGCGCCGGGTAGGAATAGGCCGCCTCGAACCTTGTGGCGAAATCCTCGGCCGTGCCGAACAGCGCATCCTTGTAGCCGAGCGAGCGGTGCCATTGCTGGGCGCAGAAAGTGTGCTCGGCGGCCTTGCCAAGCTTTTCGACGATCTGCGCCGAGTCGCAATGCGTCATGGCAAGGATCGGCACGTGGACACGCAGAGACTCGATCTGGGTCACCGCGGTGAGAGCGCCCTTCTCGTGCCCGGAGACGACGAGCACATCCGGCTTCAAGGCCTTGATCTTGGTCAGGGTCACCGACATGTCGTTGAGTTCCGGCGGCAGCTGATCGTCGATCACCACCATCATGTCGTGGCGCTCGACATCGTCCAGCACGCCGGCGCGCACGTCTTGCGAAAACGGATCGTTCTCCACGACGAGGGCGACCTTGATATTCTCCTTGGCTTTTCCGAGCTTGCCGGCATGCTCGGCGGCGAGCGCGATGGCGGGGGCGAGATATTGGTCGGAGGTGGTGAGCACGGCGAACGTGTAGCGGAAGCCCTTGGTGAAGAGTTCCCGCGCCGCCCCGTTGCCTTCGATCATCGGGACCTTGTATTTCTCGACGACGGGCAGAATCGCCTTGGTCAGCCCGGAGCCGTAAGGCCCGAGCATGAACTTCACGCCGTCCTGCTTGATCAACCGCTCGGCAAGCTCGGTGCCGCGCGCCGGCGTCGACTCGTCGTCGTAATAGCGCACCGCGATCCGGTAGGTCGTGCCGCCGACCTCGACCCCGCCCTTATCGTTGATGACGCGGACCGCAAGCTCGTAGCCGTTCTTGGTGTTGGCGCCGTTCTGCGCATATTTGCCGGTCATCGAGACGGCGGCGCCAAGGACGATCTCGGCGTCGGCGCCAAGCGCCGGGCTTGCGGCCAGGCTGAGCAAAACGGCGGCCGACCGGCCCGCCGGCAACAATCGCGCTGGCCACACGTAAGCCCCCTCCGCTGCTCGCTGCGCGAATCCTTTTGACGCCATAGCCTACGCCGCCCGCGGCGGCGGGTTCAATGGGACGCAATCGCGCCTAGAGCTCGTCGGCGTTGAACGTATCGCACACTTCGAGCTTGCCGCTTTCGTAGCCGCGGGTGAACCAGCGCACGCGCTGTTCCGACGAGCCATGCGTGAACGCGTCGGGCACGACATAGCCTTGCGTCTGCCTCTGGATGCGATCGTCGCCGATGGCGCTCGCCGCGCGGAGCGCCTCCTCGATATCGCCCGGCTCGATGATATCCCTGCTCTCCTCGGCCCGATTGGCCCAGATCCCGGCGAAGCAGTCGGCCTGCAACTCCATACGGACTTGAAGCGCGTTGGCCTCGGTCTCGTCCAGGCGGCGGCGCAAGCCCTCGACCTGTTCGGCGATGCCGAGAAGGTTCTGTACGTGGTGGCCGATCTCATGCGCGATGACATAGGCCTGGGCAAAGTCGCCGGGCGCCTTGAACCGATTCTTCAGGTCCTCATAGAAATCGAGATCGATATAAACCTTCTCGTCTATCGGACAGTAGAAGGGGCCCATCTGCGCCATGCCTAAGCCGCAAGCCGAGCGCACGCCGCCAGAGAACAGCACGAGTTTCGGATCATTGTAGCGGGCACCGTATCGGGCGAAGAGGTCACGCCAGACATCCTCGGTGTCGCCGAGAACGACTGCGACAAACTGCTTGAGATCGTCTTCGCTCGTGGTTTGAGGGCGGCGCACCGGCGGGCCTTGCGGCTCGTCAGGCACGGGGAAGTTGGTTGTGTCAGGGCGTTCCTGCGGAAGGCGGATATCAGGGTACGTCGCATCGCCGCCGCCCGGGCTGCCGCCTGTCATGATGACCCTCGGGTCGACGCCGAAGAAGAACATCAAGCCGAGAATGATCAAGAGACCGATAATTCCGATGCCGCCGCCCCGGCCTCCGCCGCTGCTCGGGAAGCGAGCGCCGCCCCCTGGGAACGGAAAGCCGAAGCCGCCGCCCTCGTCTCGCCGGTCTTCTACGTTCTCGCTCTCTCTTTGACCACGCCAGCGCATCTTCTCAATCCTCATACCGGGCCAAGAATGCCGCCCAATTTTGCGCCCATTGTGCATGCGCCGTGTCGCCGCACAAGGCCGGGCAGGAATGGGGGAACTCCGGGGCCGGTGGCGCGTCATCCATTTCGGCAGTGTTTGAGCCCAGTGCGCGGTAGGCGTGACGGTACGTGAGAGTGCGCCCGCAAATCCTTGTGTTGATTTGGAAAGACTGACAAGGAAATGTCAAAAAACTGCCACAGGGCGAAGGCATGCTGCCAATCGCCCAGGTGTGTTTAGTCTGGGTCGGTAGTGCGTTCTGTGTATTGCGTACGAGCCTCGGCACTCCCCGCGCCGGGGCTCTTCTTTTTTGCGCCCGCTACTCGGCGGGCGCGGGTCTCTCGCCCGTCTCGCGCGGCGGGGGAAGCGCCTGCACGTCCGCCCCTTGCAACCCCTCATGATCGGCTTCGAGGAATACGCGCCGGCTGAGATATGAATAGACCACCGGGATCACGAACAGGGTGAAGAGCGTGCCGACCAGGAGGCCGCCGACGATCACCCAGCCGATGTCCTGTCGGCTCTCGGCGCCCGCACCGGTGGCGATTGCGAGCGGCACCGCACCGAGGACCATGGCGCCGGTCGTCATCAGGATGGGCCGGAGCCGGAGCGCCGCGGCCTCGACGACCGCCTCGCCGAGCGGCATCCCCTTTGTTCTCAGCTGATTTGCGAACTCGACGATGAGGATGCCGTGCTTGGTGATCAATCCAATCAAGGTCACGAGTCCGACTTGGCTATAGATGTTCAATGTGCCGCCGCTCCACCACAGGGCCAGCAGCGCACCGGTGATCGACAGCGGCACGGTCAGCATGATGATGAAAGGGTCGGTGAAGCTCTCGAATTGCGCGGCAAGCACAAGATAGATAAAGGCGAGCGCGAGCAGGAAGATCAGGTATAGGCTCGAGCGCGCCGTCCTGAATTCGCGCGACTCGCCCGCATACTCGACTTTCGCGGTGATGGGCAGCACCTCCTGCGCCGTCTCGGCCAGGAAATCCAGCCCCTCGCTCAAGGTGTATCCCGGCGCGAGCTGCGCGGTGATGGTGGCGGCGCGAAGCTGATCGAAGTGGTTGAGCTCTTTCGGAGCGACCGTTTCCTTGATGGTGATGAGGTTCGAGAGCGGGATCATGGCGCCGTCGCGGCCGCGCACATAGATGCGCCGGAGATCGTCGGGATTCTGCCGGTCGATATCGGCGATCTTCACCACCACGTCGTATTGCTCGCCGTCCTGCTTGAATCGCGTGACCTGGCGGCCGCCGAGCATGGTCTCGAGCGTGCGGCCGAGCGTGTCGATCTCGACGCCCGTCGCGGCCGCCTTCTCGCGGTCGACGGAAATATCGAGCTGCGGCGCGTTCAGCTTGAGGTCGCTGTCGACATCGACAAGGCCGGGGTAGTCGCGGACCTTGTCGAGAAAGGCTTGGACCATTTGTTCGAGCTCGTCGTAGGGCCGCGCGGTCTGAATGACGAAGGTGACGGGTTTCGACCGCGAACTCTGGCCGAGCGACGGCGGATTGGCGGGAAAAGCGACGACTCCTGGAACGGCAATGATGTCGGGGGCAATCGTGCGCGCAATCTCTTGCTGGGTTCGGGCGCGCTCTTCCCACGGCTTGAGCCGCAGAACGACACGGCCTTGCGACACGGTCGGGTTCCCGGCAATCGCGAACACCCGATCGGCCTCGGGCACGGCCAGCGCAACGGCTTCGAGCTTCTTGGCGTTTGCGTCGGTGTATTCGATGGTGGCGCCCTCGGGGCCGCGGAATACGACGGAAATGTTCCCTTGGTCCTCGACCGGGGCAAGCTCGCCTTTGAGCGCCGTAAACAAGAAGTAGCTCGCTCCGGCCACCGCCAGACCGACCACGAGCACGAGTGGGCGGGCGGCGAGCGCGCTTTTCAGGAGAGCCCGATAGGCCGCGGTCAGTCCTTGCAGGAAGCGCTCGATCAGGCGGCTGGCAAAATTCTGCGCGCCGCCCTTCCGCAACAATTTCGAGCACATCATCGGCGAAAGCGTCAACGCCACGAAGCCCGACACGATGACGGCGCCGGCCAAGGTCCAGGCAAATTCGGTGAACAGCCGCCCGGTCACGCCGGTCATGAACCCGATCGGCGCATAGACGGCCGCAAGCGTGATGGTCATCGCAACGACGGCGAAGCTGATCTCGCGGCTTCCAAGCAGCGCCGCCTTCACCGGAGGCATGCCCTCCTCCACATGCCGGTAGATGTTCTCCAACATGACGATGGCGTCGTCGACCACAAGACCGATGGCCAGCACCAGCGCGAGCAGCGTCAGCGTGTTGATGGAGAAGTCCAGCGCATACATCAGGGCGAAAGCGCCGATCAACGAGACCGGGATGGTGACGAGCGGGATCAGTGTGGCGCGGACCGAGCGCAGGAACAGAAAGATGATGAGCACGACGAGGAGGATCGCCTCGCCGATGGTGCGGTACACGTTCTTGATCGACTCGGCGATGAAGATCGATCTGTCGTGTGCGATGCGCACCTCCATGCCGGCGGGCAGAGATTGAGTGATGCGCGGCAGCACTGCACGCACCTCCTCCGACACTTCCAGCGGGTTGGCGGTCGCTTGCTTGACCACGCCGAGCGCGACCGCCGGCTTGCCGTTGAAGCGCACGATGCGCCGCTCGTCGAGAGCCCCGAGTTCGGCATGGCCGACCTCGTCGAGCCGGACCAGGTGACCGTTGGCTTCCTTGACGATCAGCGCGTTGAATTGCTCCGGCGTGCGCAGGTCGGTCTCGGCGAGCACCGTGAACTCGCGCTGCATGCTCTCGATGCGCCCCGACGGGACCTCGACATTCTGGCGGCGCAAGGCAAGCTCGATATCCTGCGGCGAGAGCTGATAGGCGGCGAGACGCTCGGGATCGAGCCAGATGCGCATGGCGTATTCCCGTTCGCCAAACAGGCGGACTTCGGCCACGCCGCTTAATGTCTGGAGCTGATCCTTCACGTAGCGGTCGGCGTAGTCGGTGATCTCGAGCTCCGAGTGCCGGTCGCTGTAGAAGGCGAGATAAAGGATCGGCTGGGCGTCGGCCTCGACCTTCTGGATGATCGGCTCGTCGATCTCGTCGGGAAGGCGGCCGCGAACGCGCCCTACCCGGTCGCGCACGTCCGCCGCGGCATAGTCGGGGTTGCGATCGAGCTTGAAAATGACGGTGATCTGGCTCGATTCCTGCCGGCTGATCGAGGTGATGAAATCGATGCTCTCGATGCCCGCCAGCGAATCTTCGAGCACCTGGGTCACCTGGCTCTCGACGATGGCGGCGCTCGCGCCGGGATAGCTGGTCTGGACCGTGACCACCGGCGGGTCGATTGCCGGGTACTCGCGCACCGAGAGCCGCTGGTAGCAGACGAGGCCGAGCAGCACGAGCACAAGGCTCATAACCGTGGCGAAGACCGGCCGCTTGATCGAGAGTTCCGGAAGCGTCACGGCTCACGCTCCGATGGCGTCGACGACGGACACAGGCGTGCCGTCGCGGATCTTGAGCTGGCCGGCGGTCACCACCTGATCGCCGGCGGCAAGCCCTTCGACGATCTCCACCCTGCCCTCGCGCCGCGTGCCGGTCACGACCTTGGTCAGCTGGACCTTGCCGTCGACGATCTTGAACACGAACTGGCTGTCGCCTTGCGGCACGATCGCCTGCTCGGGCACGCTCAAAGCGGCCTCCTTGAGCTCGAGGAGAACCGTCACGCGCGCGAACAGGCCCGGGCGCAGACGCTTGTCGGCGTTCGGAACCTCGGCGCGGACAAGGAGACTTCGCCCGGAGACATCGAGCTGCGGATCGATGGCGTAGACCTTGCCCTCGAAGCTATCGTCGGGGAAAGCATCGACCTTGACCCGGATGGTTTGCCCCACCCTAATCGCCGGCAAGAATTTCTCGGGCACCCTGAAATCGGCCTTTACCGGATCGATCGCCTCGAGATTGACCAGCGCCTGCCCCGCGGTGATGTACTCGCCGACGCTTACGCCGCGCAGGCCGACGATGCCCGCGAACGGCGCCAAGATATGCGCCTTGTCGAGCTGAACGCGGGCGAGTTCCACGGCGGCGGTGCTGACGGCGAGATTGGACGCGGTCTCGTCGGCCGACTGCGCGGTCGCATATTTGCTGCTGAAGAGCTGGCTTGTTCGCTTGTGGGTCTGCTCGGCGAGCTTAAGTTTGGCCTCGGCGTCGGCGAGCTGGGCGCGATAGACGGAGTCGTCGAGCGTGAAGAGCGGCGCGCCCTTCTCGACCGGCTGACCTTCCTCGAAATGGATCTCCTCGATGCGGCCGGGAATCTCCGCGCTGATGGTGACGGATTCGTCGGAAAGCACCGTACCCACGGCGGTCACCTGCTCGCTCAACGGCGCGGCAACCACTCTTGCGGCCTCGACCGCCACGGCTTCGGTCTTGCCGTCCTGAGCCGCTGCGCCGGCTGCGGCAATGCCGATAGCGGCGGCCAAGAGCCAGAAGCCGCCCCCCCTCGCAAGACTGTTCCGCCTCATGCGATCTTTCCCGCTCCGTTGCGGCGAACATTTTAGCAGCAATCGGGGCATCAAGGAGGTGGGGAAGCCCGCCGCAGACCTTAAAGCTTCGACATGTCTTGCCAGAGCCTTGGTCGGGGCTTCCTAAAAAGCGGAGGCGGCCGCC
>DASUQP010000003.1:0-7690 GCA_036280475.1 Methyloceanibacter sp.
TCCCGCTCCAATTTATGACTGACTGGTCAGTACTGCAAGGTGGCCTGGTGGAATTTTATGTGTGTCCCGCCTCTCTATGGCCGGGCTTGGCCCGGCCATCCACGATTACCGCTTTTCCGGCCAAGTCGTGGATGCCCGGCCTGAAGCGGGCCATGACGAGCTACTTTGCACGGCCTCACCCTGAGGAGGCCGCGGAACGCGGCCGTCTCCAAGGGTGCGTGCTTTCGAGACGGGCCCTCGGCCCTCCTCAGCATGAGGGATGCTCCTAAGCGCGGGGGTGGGCGCGGTCGTACGCCTTGAGCAGGTGCGCGCGGTCGACTTCGGTATAGCCTTGCGTGGTCGAGAGGCTGGCGTGCCCGAGCAGCTCCTGGATGGCGCGAAGATCGGCGCCGGCACCCAAGAGATGCGTGGCGAAGGAATGGCGCAGCGCATGCGGCGTCGCCGTCTCGGGCAGGCCGAGCGCGGCTCGGGCGCCTGCGATCCTGAGCTGGATGATGCGGGGCGAAAGTTTCCTGCCGCGTACGCCGACGAACAGGGGATCCTCCGAGCCTGGCTTGAGCGGGAGAAGCGCAAGGTAACGCTCGACCGCCTCCCGCACGCCCGGCAGCACAGGAACGACACGCGTCTTGCCGCCCTTCCCCGTCACCCGCAGCATGTCGCGGCCTTTGATCGGCGCATCCTTGCGTTTCAGCGCGAGCGCCTCGGAGATGCGCAAGCCCGAGCCGTAGAGCAGCGCAAGCACGGCGGTGTCGCGCGCGAGCACCCATTCGGGCGCGTCGGGCGAGGCGATATCGGCGCTTTCGATCAGCGCGGTTGCTTTCGGCGCGGTGAGCGGCTTCGGCACCGAATGCGGCAGCTTCGGCAAGGATACGGCGCGGATCGCATCGTTCTTGCCGTAGCCGCGCCGCTCGAGGAATTTGTAGAACATGCGGAGCGCGCTTAAAGCGCGCGACAGGCTCCGGCTGCCGACACCCTCGCTCCGCCGCGCCGCGAGGAAGGCGCGAACGTCGCGCGCCGACAGCGCGAGGAGCTGCTTCATGTCAGGCAGTTTGCTGCGCTCGCGCGCGAAGAAGGCGAGGAACTGCGAGATATCGCGCTCGTATGCTTCCGCCGTATTCGCCGCGAGTTGGCGCTCGACCGCGAGATAGGCGAGCCAGTCCTCGACCGCCTCACGGAGATAGGGCGTCCCTTTGATCCCTGGCGCCTTGGGTTCTGCCGCCAAATCAGTGATCCCCAAATTGAACTGTGAACCCTGCCCGCGCGTGAGGCTACTATGCTTAGCTGAGTCGTTAGCCCTCCGTTAAATCTGCGAGCGCCCTTGGCCAAGACGAAGACCAAGCCCAAAGTTGCACCGGCGAGCGCGCCGCCGACGGTTCCCGTACTTCTGCCGCTCGCTTTGCCTGCGCCTTACGACTACCTGTTGCCGACAGGCGCCGAGGCCGAGCCCGGCCGGTTCGTGGTCGCTCCTCTCGGCACCGTGGAATATCTCGCCGCCGTTTGGCGCCGCCCGGCGGATGCGCCCGCGCCCGAGATCGACCGCAAGAGGCTGCGCGAGATCGTCGAAGTGATCGAGGATGTGCCGCCGCTCCCGCCGGTCTCGCTCGACTTCGCCGATTGGGTCGCGAACTACACGCTCTCTTCTCCCGGCATGGTGCTGCGCATGATGATGAGCGCGGGCCGCGCCTTCTCCCCGCCCGCGCCACGCTACGGGGTGCGGCTCATTGGCCCTGCGCCCGAGCGCATGACCCCTGCCAGGGCGCGCGTGACGGAGGTCGCCAAGAACGGGCTCATCTGGGTCAAATCGAGCCTCGCAGAGGCGGCGGGGGTGAGTCCGGGCGTCATCGACGGTCTGGTCGATGCGGGCGTTCTCACTGCCGAGCCTCTGCCCGACTGGCACGCGCTTCCACTCGATCTGTCGCGCAAACGCGCGACGCTCACGGCGGAACAGAACGATGCCGCGCGAAAACTCCTCGCCAACACTGCCGGCGGCTTCACCGTGACGCTGCTCGACGGCGTGACCGGCTCTGGCAAGACCGAAATTTATTTCGAAGCGATTGCTTCCGCCTTGGCGCGCGGCCGGCAGGTGCTCGTGCTGATGCCCGAGATTGCTCTCACCGGCCAGTTCATCGACCGTTGCGAGGAGCGCTTCGGCGCGCGCCCGGCCGAGTGGCATTCTGGCGTGTCTGCGCCGTTGCGCGGGCGTATCTGGCGCGCCGTCGCCGAGAACAAAGCGAAGCTCGTGGTTGGCGCCCGCTCGGCGCTCTTTCTTCCCTTTCCCGATCTGGGCTTGATCGTCGTCGATGAGGAGCACGATCAGAGCTACAAGCAGGAGGAGCGCGTCACCTATCAGGCGCGCGACATGGCGGTGGTGCGAGGGGCTCTCGGCGCTTGTCCCGTGGTGCTGAGCTCGGCCACGCCCTCGATCGAGAGCCTGGTGAATGCCGAGCAGGGCCGCTACCGCCACATCAAGCTCGCCCAGCGTTTTAGAACGGGATCATCCGAAGAAACTCACCCCACCCGGCTCGGCCGGGACAACGTCCGGCCCGAGCCACCCTCCCCTTCAAGGGGAGGGATGAAAGATGCTGCGGCTTCGCTAACGCCAAAACCTCCCCCTGGTGGGGGAGAGCTTGCCCTCGGGCTTGACCCGAGAGTCGGCGCGCAAGGCGCGCCGGGTGGGGGGGCGGAGTTTCTCACTAACGGCGGCGGGCTGCCTGAGATTGCCGCCATCGACATGCGAAGAGACCCGCCCGAGCGAGGGCGCTGGCTCTCTCCGGTTATGGCTGATGCGATTTCCCAGACGCTTCAGCGCGGCGAGCAAGCGCTCCTCTTTCTCAATCGCCGCGGCTATGCGCCGGTCACGCTCTGCCGCAAATGCGGCTTCAGGTTCGAATGCCCGAATTGCTCGGCCTGGCTCGTCGAGCACAGGTTCAGGCGCAGGCTCGAATGCCATCATTGCGGAACGTTCGTGCCGATCCCGGAAGCATGCCCCAAATGCGGCGCCGAGCATTCGCTCGTGCCTTGCGGGCCCGGCATCGAGCGCATCGCCGAGGAGGTCGCCGAGCGCTTTCCGGATGCACGCCGCGTGTTGCTGTCGAGCGATCTCACCCCGAACATCGGCGATCTCCGCGAGACCTTGCGCGAGATCGAGGAGCGCGAAGTCGATGTCGTCATCGGCACGCAGCTTGTCGCCAAAGGCCATCACTTCCCGGGGCTTGCGCTCGTCGGCGTGGTCGACGGCGATCTCGGGCTCGCCCAGGCCGACCCGCGCGCCGCCGAGCGCACTTTTCAGCTCCTCAGCCAAGTGACGGGACGCGCCGGCCGTGACGCCATTCCGGGACGCGGGCTGATCCAGACCTACATGCCCGAGCATCCGGTGATCCAGGCGCTCGTCTCGGGCGACCGCGACACTTTCTACGAACGCGAGATCGCGGCGCGGCGCGAAGCGGGGCTTCCGCCCTTCGGCAGGCTCGCCTCTCTGCTCGTGAGCGGAGGCGCGCGCGAGGCGGTAGAAGCTTACGCCCGCGCCGTGGCGCTCGCCGCGCCGCCGGCCGCGAAGATCCAGGTGCTGGGGCCCGCCGAGGCCCCGCTCTCGGTGATCCGCGGCCGCCACCGCTACAGGCTCCTGGTCAAGGCCGCCCGCGAGGCCAACCTGCAAGCCTATTTGCGCTTGTGGCTTGGCGCCGTACCGAAGTCCAAGGGTGACGTCCGGCTTGTCGTCGACGTCGATCCGTATAGTTTTTTGTAGGCACGCTGTGGGTTCAGCTAGCAACAACAGCCGGCGCTGGGTAGTCGTCCCAAGTGCGATTTCCGAGAACGCGCCCAGTTGCCTTCTTCCGGCGTCCACCCCATTGCTTGAAAAAGAAGGCTACGACCTGCCGCAAGCACGCATCTCGCAGGTCCTCTACCCACTCCGGCTCCATGGGCCGGGCCTTTGGGCCGGACTCCCCTCCAACAATTGCCCAGTGGATGCCGGTCAAGTCGGGATTGGAAATGGGCGCCAGCAGCGGCTCGAACGAGACAAAGCGAATGCCGGCTGGGGTTCTTCGCAGGAACTCTATCCTGCCAACGTGGTCCTCGTTCTCGACCGAGGTTCCGAGCCACACGTGTGGGAGAACGCGGAAAGTTGGTTGGCTGAGCAAACCCAACATGCGCTCGGGACGCTTGGTTAGAATCTGGAACGTGTGCCAATGCGCATCTTCCATGACTTGCCAAACGCGGCGAACAAATTCTTCTGCCAAGGCCTCTTGGAAGAGGTCAGACATCGAATTGACGAAAATACGTTGCGGCTTTCGCCACGTCACGGGAGCCATCAGGGATTTCGAATCAAGATTGACCCGTCCCGTCCAAATATGTCGCTTGCCTGACTTGCGAGTCGTTCCCGCATATTTCTCCATCCCCATTGCCTGGAGTCGGGCGGCCATGCGCATCGCGTAACAATTGGTGCAGCCCGGCGAGACAAGCGAGCACCCAGCGACCGGATTCCATGTCGCCTCGGTCCATTCGATCTCCGATTTTGCCACTGAGCGCGCTCCACACCTTTGCTAAATAAGTTGTCCCTGCCCTCCGGGACTTCGAATCTTATCCCAAAATTGGTTCGCCAATTCGTGTCGGCCGACAAAAATGAGCCAGTAAAGTCTCTGGTTCTTTGTTGTTCCAGATACAAGCTCGGCATGCTTGGCGGGGGGAAGTCCGAGAGCCCTGTTCTCAGACGCCCAATGTGAAAGGATCCCCGCTCGGATCGCGCGCTGTGATTGGTCCAGCCGCACCGCGTCTCTCCAGCCAGGCGCGAAACATTCTAGCCTGTCATCGCCTGCCTGGATGTACCGACCGAGATTCCGCTGTAGGTCTTGGGCGCTCAGATGAATGAGCATGTCCACTCGCTTCAATCGGCTAAAGGCTTTGATGACTGAAAACGGGAGCGCCTGCAGATTAAATGGATCGAGGAAAATGAAATGCAAGCCGGAGGGATTGAGACGCGTGACAACATCTTTTGCAGTTTGTTCCGCTACCCCTATGTAGGCAGTCGGCGAACCACCTGCTCTTATCAATCGCTGTTCGGCTGCGCGGCACTTGTCGGCCGAAGCGTCTGCGATATGCATTTGTGAGAATGGCGCCGCCATCTCGGGCGCACTTGAAAGCGAGAAGCGGACTGCCGTCGACAATCTCACCAGAGTCACGAACTACGGCCCGACCTCTCCCACAGAACAGGTCGACATAGCTTGCTCCCCCTGGCCCGCTAATAAACTTGGCGCGCACTCCCCGCGAGATGTCGAGGTACTTGCGAAGTAGATCGTGCTTCTGCAGGGACCATGACCCTACTTGGTCGAGCGGTAGCCCGTCCTCGTCCAGCATCCGACGCACCGAAAACTTCTACACTGCAAAATTGAATCACAACCGATTCACAGCTGCAAGGGCCGCGAGCGCTCAGCCGCCCGTAGCGCTCTCGGGTTTGAGCCTAGCGGGGATCACGCCAAGCTAATTGCGAAGGCTAAGCAGGCCTGCAAAACCCCTGTCTCCAGACCAATCCGGGGCATCCCTCCGGTTGCGCCCCTCTCCCCCGTATGTTAGAGCCTCCGCGGGCTTCCGGGGGCTATCCAATAGGCCTTCAACCTGTTGACGCGGAAGCCCCAATCCCAGCATTTTTCGGGGGTCCGGGGACGGGGCGGCTTTCGATCGAGCTCTCGTTCGGAAGGAAAAAGCTTTGGCGGTCGAGGAACAGACAGTTTCGGGCGTTGCCGGGCGCTATGCGACCGCGCTTTTTGAGCTCGCTCTCGAAGCGAACGCGTTCGACCAAGTCGCCGCCGACCTTGACCGCTTCAGCGCCGCGCTGGATGCCTCAGGCCACCTGGCGCGGCTCGTCAAGAGCCCCGTCTTTAGCGCTGACGAGCAGGGCAGAGCGCTCGGAGCGGTCCTCGACAAGCTCGAGATCGAAGGGCTGACGCGGAATTTCCTTCTCCTCGTCGCCAAGAACCGCCGCCTCTTCGCCGCGCCGGACATGACCCGCGCCTTCCGCGCCCTGCTCGCGCGCCACAGGGGCGAGACGAGCGCGTCGGTGATCTCGGCGTCGAAGCTCACCGAGGCGCAAACGACCGCCTTGAAGCAGGCGCTCAAAGCCGCGCTCGGCAAGGACGTGTCGCTCGAGCAGCGCGTCGATGCCGGCCTTCTCGGCGGGCTCGTGGTCAAGGTCGGCAGCCGCATGATCGACACTTCGCTGCGCACGAGGCTCAATTCTCTCAAAGTTGCGATGAAAGAGGTTGGCTAATGGATATTCGCGCCGCGGAGATCTCCGCGATCCTCAAAGAGCAGATCAAGAATTTCGGGCAAGAGGCGGAAGTCGCCGAGATCGGCCAGGTGCTCTCGGTCGGCGACGGCATTGCCCGCGTCTATGGGCTCGACAAGGTCCAGGCCGGCGAAATGGTCGAGTTCGCCGACGGCACGCGCGGCATGGCGCTCAACCTCGAAGTCGACAATGTCGGCATCGTGATCTTCGGCGACGACCGCCACATCAAGGAAGGCGACACCGTCAAGCGCACCGGCGCCATTGTCGAGGTGCCGGTCGGCAAGGGGCTGCTCGGCCGCGTGGTCGATGCCCTCGGCAACCCGATCGACGGCAAGGGCCCGATCAAGTCCGACGAGAAGCGCCGCGTCGACGTGAAGGCGCCAGGCATCATTCCCCGCCAATCGGTGCATGAACCGATGCAGACCGGCTTGAAGGCCATCGACGCGCTCATCCCCATCGGCCGCGGCCAGCGCGAGCTCATCATCGGCGACCGCCAGACCGGCAAGACCGCCATCATCCTCGACACCATCCTCAATCAAAAATCGATCAACGCGCTCGGCGACGACAAGACGAACCTCTATTGCATCTATGTCGCCGTCGGCCAGAAGCGTTCAACCGTGGCGCAGTTCGTCAAGGTGCTGGAGGATAACGGAGCGCTCCCCTATTCCATCGTCGTCGCCGCCACCGCTTCCGACCCCGCGCCGATGCAGTTCCTGGCTCCCTTCTCTGGCTGCGCCATGGGCGAGTTCTTCCGCGACAACGGCATGCATGCCGTCGTGTTCTACGACGATTTGTCGAAGCAGGCTGTCGCTTATCGCCAGATGTCGCTCCTGCTGCGTCGTCCGCCGGGACGCGAGGCCTATCCCGGCGACGTGTTCTATCTCCACTCGCGGCTCTTGGAGCGGGCCGCGAAGCTCAACAAGGACAACGGCTCGGGCTCGTTGACCGCGCTCCCCGTGATCGAGACGCAGGCCAACGACGTGTCGGCCTATATCCCGACCAATGTCATCTCCATCACCGACGGACAGATCTTCCTCGAGACCGATCTGTTCTATCAGGGCATCCGCCCCGCGGTGAATGTGGGTCTGTCGGTGTCGCGCGTGGGCTCTGCCGCGCAAGTGAAGGCGATGAAACAGGTGGCCGGCAAGATCAAGGGCGAGCTGGCGCAATATCGCGAGATGGCCGCCTTCGCCCAGTTCGGCTCCGACCTCGACGCCACCACGCAGCGCCTGCTCAATCGCGGCGCCCGCCTGACCGAGCTTCTCAAGCAGCCGCAATTCTCGCCGATGACGGTCGAGGAGCAGGTGGTGGTCATCTACGCCGGCGTGAACGGCTATCTCGATCCGCTCCCCGTCTCCGCGGTCCGGCGTTTCGAGGACGAGCTGTTGCGCTACATGCGCGCGGAGCATC
>DASUQP010000004.1:0-22316 GCA_036280475.1 Methyloceanibacter sp.
GCCGCGTTCATGCTCTACGTGGTCAAGGACGGCAAGACGATCTTCGCCGACAAGACGGTGGTCGGCACCATCGGCTACGCCACGCCGGTCTTCACCGCGCCGATGACGACAATCGTATTCAATCCTGATTGGAACGCGCCCGAGACGGTGGTGAAGGAGAACATCCTGCCGGCTTTGCAACGCAAGAGCTACTCGATCCTGAAATCCCACAAGCTCTTCGTGAGCTACAACGGTCAGCCGGTGGACGCGACCAAGGTCGACTGGAACCGCGTGAACGGTCTCGCCTACACCTTCTCGCAGAAGGCCGGGCCGCATAACAATCTCGGCAAGGTGAAGTTCCTCTACCCCAACCGCCACACCGTTTATATGCACGACACGCTCCCCGTGCGGAAGAAATACTTCAAGCAAACGATGCGCATGATCGGGCACGAATGCGTGCGCATGGAGAAGCCCGAAAAATTCGCCTTGACCCTTCTTGCCGAGATCGACGGCTTGACGGAAGGCCGCATCAAGGAGCTGTGGGACAAGGGCGTCAACAGCTCGGTCGCGCTCGAGCGGAAGTTCCCGGTGCACATGGTCTACTTCACGGCGGTGGTTGATGACGGCGGCAAGGTCGAGACGTTCGCCGACGTCTACGGGCTCGACCGGAAGCTCGCCGTCGCCCTGTTCGGCGATGCGACCGGATTTCCCCAGCCGCCGCCCGAGAGCAAGAAGCCGCCGCCCGGAGAGTACGACGCCTCGAACCCCGCGGCGCGGCGCACAGCGGCCGACAACGACATGGCGCGGGCCATGCAGGGCTTCCTCGGCGAATAGCGTAAGGCTTTCGCCAAAAGGCCCAAATTCAGCCGCGAATCCTCGCCATTGACAATCGCTTGACCCTGGCGGCCCATTCGGTTTGCAAACGGTGAAAGGGCCGCTTACGTATTGGCAACGTGCCCCGGGTAGGGGCGCAATTTGGCCTTCTCCGGCGGCTAGTTTAGAGCGCTCGCCCTGGGGCACGAGGCCGCAAGCAATAGCACCATGATCAGGCGCTTTCTCATCGCCGCCATTATCGTCGGCCTGTTCCTCGGCGGACTTGGCTACTTCAATCTCGTCTTCAAGCCGAAGATGATCGGCGAGGTTATGTCGAAGATGGTGCCGCCGCCGGCGACGGTGACCACGGAGGTTGCCAAGACCGAGAGCTGGATCGAGCGGATGCACGCCATCGGCACGCTTGTCGCCATGGAAGGCGTGGATGTCGCGCCTCAGGTGGCCGGCATCGTGACCGACTATTTCTTCGAAAGCGGCAACGATGTCGAGAAGGGCGCGAAGCTGGTGAAGCTCGATACCTCGGTGGAAGAGGCGGATCTCGCCGATAACAAGGCAACACTCGTTCAAGCCAATCTCGATTTCGATCGTCAAAGGAACCTCGTGGACAAGGGCGCCGTCTCGCAGGCCACCCTCGATCAGACCGTCGCCAAGCGCGATTCGGCCTTGGCGGAGGTGCAGCGCGTCGAGGCCATTATCGCGCAGAAGAACATCACGGCGCCCTTCGCCGGACGGCTCGGCCTGCGGTATGTGGAGAAGGGACAATACGTTCCGCAAGGACAGCGCCTGGTTTGGCTGCAAGCGCTCGACCCGATCTGGGTCGACTTTCCCGTACCCGAGACAACGATCGGCAAGTTCGGCATCGGAAGCGCAGTCGAGCTCAAGGCCGACGCTTTCCCGGATCGTCTGTTCAAGGGCAAGGTGGAGGCCTTCGATGCGCGCCTCAGCCAAGATAGCCGGACCTTGATGGTTCGGGCGCAAGTCCCCAATCCCGATCGCACGCTCATGCCCGGCATGTTCGCCAATGTCGCCGTGCTCGCGGGGGGAGAGAAGGCGTTCGTCACCGTGCCGCGCACGGCGGTGACCTACGGTCTTTATGGCGATAGCGTCTGGGTGCTGAAGCCGGGCGCGCCGGAGCCTGCCGCGGCGCCGACGCCGACGCCGACCGCAGCGACCGACCCGGTCGCCTCCGCAGCGGCCGCCGATGCTGCCCCGGCAGGCGCCGTTCCGGTCGAGCCCAAGCTCACGGTGGAGCGCCGCTTCGTGCGCGTCGGGCCGACGCAAGGCGACCGGGTTGCCATTCTCGAGGGAATCAAGGCCGGCGATGAGGTGGTCACCAGCGGCCAGCTCAAGCTGCAGCCGGGCGCCACCGTCAAAGTCGACAATTCGGGCGCGTTGAAGCCGCCGGCGGAGCTGCCCAAGCAATAATCCATGCGCTTCACCGACATCTTCATCAAGCGGCCTGTGCTCGCCACGGTCGTCAGTCTGCTGATCCTCCTCATCGGGGCGCAGGCCGGCTTCAAGCTGCCGATCCGTCAGTATCCGGAACTGTCCAACACCACGATCACGGTCCTCACGACCTATCCGGGCGCCAATGCCGATCTGATCCAGGGCTTCATCACCGTGCCGATCCAGCAGGCGGTGGCGAGCGCCGAAGGCATCGATACGCTGACCGCGTCATCGTCACAGAATGTGAGCACGGTCACGCTCAACCTGAAGCTCGATGCCGATCCCGACCGGGCCATGACCGACGTTTTGTCGAAGATCGCCCAGGTGAAGAGCATCCTGCCGCGCGAGGCGAACGATTCCGTGGTCACCAAGCAGACCGGAGAGGGCTACGCGTTGATGTACCTCTCCTTCAATTCCAAGGTGATGACGAGCTCGCAGATCACCGACTACCTTACCCGCGTCGTGCAGCCGCGGCTCCAGACCATCAATGGCGTAGCCAATGCCGAGATTCTCGGCGGGCAGGTCTTCGCCATGCGCATCTGGCTCGACCCCGACCGCATGGCCGCGCTCGGGGTGACGCCGCTCGATGTGCGGGCGGCCCTTGCCAACAACAACTTCACCTCGGCCCCGGGTCAGGTGAAGGGCGACTTCGTGCAGACCAATATCGACGCCAAGACCGCGCTCGAGACGCCCGAGGCCTTCGGTCAGCTCGTGGTGGTCGGGCGCGGCGATTCCCTGGTCAGGCTCGGCGACATCGCCGAGATCGAGCTCGGGCCGGAGAACGCCGATTCTTCCTCGGTCTTCGATGGGCTGAAGGCGGTTTTCATCGGCGTTTACGCCACGCCGACCGCGAACCCGCTGACGGTCATCACCGACGTCCGCAAGGCTTTTCCGCAGATTCAACGCGAGCTGCCCCCCGGGCTCGAAGCGGACATCGCCTATGACGCCACCAACTTCATCCGCGCCTCGATCTGGGAGGTGGTGAAGACCTTGGGCGAGGCGGCCCTCATCGTCATCGTCGTCATCTTCCTGTTCCTCGGCAATCTCAGGTCGACGATCATTCCGATCGTGACGATCCCGCTGTCGCTGGTCGGCGTGCTCGCGATGCTCGCGGCGCTCGGGTACTCGATCAATCTGATGACGCTGCTCGCGCTCGTGCTCGCCATCGGATTGGTGGTGGACGACGCCATTGTCGTGGTCGAGAACATCCACCGTCATATCGAGCAGGGGATGAAGCCGTTCGACGCGGCCATTCTCGGCGCGCACGAGATTTTCACCCCCATCATCGCCATGACCATCACGCTCGCGGCGGTCTACGCGCCGATCGCGTTCGTGTCGGGGCTCACCGGCACGCTGTTCCGCGAGTTCGCGCTCACTCTCGCCGGCGCGGTGGTGGTGTCCGGCGTCATCGCCGTGACGCTCTCGCCGATGATGTGCTCGAAGCTGCTAAAGGCGGAGAGCGAGCACGACAAGCAGGGCTGGCTCACGCGGTTTCTCGACCGGATGTTCGAGGGCCTGAAGCAGCGCTACCAGGGGCGCCTTCATCGCACGCTGAATTGGCGCCCCGTGACCATGCTCGTCCTCGCCGGGATTATTGCCGCGACCGGCCTCATGTACATGACCACGCAGCGTGAGCTTGCGCCCGAGGAAGACCAGGGCATCCTGTTCACCATCGTCAAGACGCCGCAATACGCCAATCTCGATTATCTCGAAGCGGCGACCGACCAGCTCTATCGCGTCTTCAGTACCGTGCCGGAGAAGGAACACGTGTTCGCCATCAACGGTATGGGTGACGTGCATCAAGGGTTCGCGGGCATCCTGCTCAAGCCCTGGGGCGAGCGAGAGCGCGGTCACCAAGCCATCCTCCAGGAACTGCAGCCGAAGATCGCGGGGGTTGCGCCCGCGCAGGCGCTGACGTTCTCGCCGCCGGCCTTGCCGGGCTCGGTGGGCGGACCGCCGGTCCAATTCGTCATCACCACAACGCGCGACTTCCGCGAGCTTGCCGATGTTCTTGCCGAAGTCGAGAAGGCGTCGCGCGAAAGCGGCATGTTCATCTTTTCGGACTCCGATCTCCGTTTCGAGACGCCGCAGATCGAGTTCAAGATCGATCACGACAAGGCGAACCGGCTCGGCATCACCATGGCCGATATCGGCAATTCGCTCGCAACCCTGCTCGGCGGCAACTACGTCAACCTGTTTGATCTTTACGGGCGCAGCTATCGGGTCATCCCGCAGGTGCCGCGCGAGTTCAGACTGAACGAGGAATGGCTGACCCGCTATCAGATCCGAACGAGCGCGGGCACTCTGGTGCCGCTGTCCAACGTGGCGTCGGTCACCAAAGTGGTGCAGCCGAACGCGCTGACCAACTTCCAGCAGCTCAACTCCGCGACGCTCTCAGCCGTGCCGTTCCCCGGGCGAACCGTCGGCGAGGCGATCGCCTTTCTCGAGAAGCAAGCCGAGAATTTCCCGGAAGGCTTCACCTTCGACTTCCAGGGCGAGAGCCGGCAGTTTGTGCAGGAGGGAAACACTCTCGTCTATACATTCGTGTTTGCGTTGATCATTATCTTCCTGGTGCTGGCAGCGCAATATGAGAGCTTCCGCGACCCTTTCATCATCCTGGTCGCGCTGCCGACCTCGATCTTCGGGGCGCTCCTCCCGCTCAATGCCGGGCTCGGCACCATCAACATCTACACGCAGATCGGGCTCGTGACGTTGATTGGGCTGATCTCGAAGCACGGCATCCTGATGGTGGACTTCGCCAACAAGCTCCAGGAAGAAAAGGGCTACGGCCGGCGCGAGGCGATCGAGGAGGCCGCGGCCTTGCGGCTGCGGCCGATCCTGATGACGACGGCGGCAACCGTGGTCGCCATGATCCCGCTTCTGATCGCCGGCGGTGCGGGCGCGGCCAGCCGCTTCGCCATCGGCGTGGTGATCGTCGCGGGCATGACCATCGGCACGATGTTTACCCTGTTCATCACGCCCGCGGTCTATACCTATCTTGCCAGAGACCACCAGAAGGCCCGGGAGTCGCTTGCCGAAGCGTCCGCGAAGGCCGAAGTGACGGTTGAGCAGCCCCTTGAGGCGCCCGGTCCCACAACGATGGCGGCAACGTCTTCGCACGAAGCGCAGGACGCCGCTCTGTCCTCAGAAGCCCATGCCTTCAGCTCGGCGGCCGCCGCAGCATCGAGCCAACGCCAAGAGCAGCGTACGGCCAAGCGTACGGGACGGCGGCGGCGCTTGCCTCAAGCCGCTGAATAGGCTTCCCCCCAGCACCCGCCATCTAGTTTACTCGGTTCCGGTGAACCTCTAGAAATCGCCCTAGCAGCAGGGGGCCCGGGACCCGCATGTTCTCCAAGCTTCTGATCGCCAATCGGGGCGAAATCGCCTGCCGTATCATCAGGACGGCGCGCCGGCTCGGCATCAAGACCGTCGCCGTCTATTCCGAGGCCGACCGCGACGCGATCCACGTCGATATGGCCGACGAGGCGGTGGCAATCGGCCCCGCCCAGGCCGCGCAGTCCTATCTCGCGATCGACAAGATCGTGGCCGCCGCCAAGGCGACGGGGGCAGACGCCATCCATCCGGGCTATGGGTTTCTCTCCGAGAACCCCGCATTCGCGCGCGCGCTCGACAAGGCCGGCATCGTGTTCGTCGGACCGAACGTCAAGGCCATCGAGGCGATGGGCGACAAGATCGAGTCGAAGAAGCTCGCCGCCAAGGCCAAGGTCTCGACCGTGCCGGGCCATCTCGGGGTGATCGAGGACACCAAGGAGGCGGTCAGGATTGCCGAGAAGATCGGCTATCCGGTCATGATCAAGGCCTCTGCCGGCGGCGGCGGCAAGGGCCTGCGCATCGCCTCTAGCGCCAAAGAGGTCGCCGAAGGCTTCGCGTCTTCGAAGAGCGAGGCCAGATCGAGCTTCGGCGACGATCGCGTGTTCATCGAGAAATATATCGAGGAGCCGCGGCACATCGAGATCCAAGTGCTCGGCGACAAGCATGGCAATGTCATCCATCTCGGCGAGCGCGAATGCTCGATCCAGCGGCGGAACCAGAAGGTGGTCGAGGAGGCGCCGAGCCCGTTCCTCGATGCCAAGACGCGCGAGGCGATGGGGGCGCAAGCCGTCGCGCTCGCCAAGGCCGTCGGCTACGATTCGGCCGGCACCGTCGAGTTCATCGTCGACAAGAACCGCAACTTCTACTTCCTCGAGATGAACACGCGGCTCCAAGTCGAGCACCCCGTTACCGAACTCGTCACCGGGCTCGATCTCGTCGAGGAGATGCTGAAAGTCGCCTCAGGCGAGGAGCTCGCGCTCAAGCAGAAGGACGTGAAGCTCAAGGGCTCGGCCGTCGAGGTGCGCATCTACGCCGAGGATCCGGAGCGGAACTTCCTGCCGTCGACGGGGCGGCTCGTGCGCTACAAGCCGCCAAGGCTCGGAACCGAGGACGGCGTCACCACGCGGCTCGATACGGGCGTGGAGGAGGGGGGCGAAATCTCGGTCTATTACGATCCGATGATCGCCAAGCTCATCACCCATGCGCCGAAGCGGCTGCAAGCGATCGAGCATATGGGAAGCGCGCTCGATGCGTTCGCCATCGACGGATTTCGCCACAATATCCCGTTCCTCGCCGTGTTGATGCGGAACAAGCGTTGGAAGGAAGGCCGCCTTTCCACCAAGTTCATCGCCGAGGAGTTTCCGGACGGGTTCAAGCCGCCGCAGCCTAAAGGCGCCGTTCGCGACACGCTGGTCGCGGTCGCGACCGTCGTCGATCATTTGAGCAATCAGCGGCGCCGCGCCATCACGCAGCAGATGCACGGCGAGCTCGTGCGCTTCGCCGAGACGCGCATTGTCGAACTCGGCTCGGAGCGGGTGCGCGTCACCGTCGCCGGCACCCTTGACGGTCCCATCACCGTGACGCTTGGCGGCGTGGGGACGGGCGAGAAGGAACGGCGCATCGAGGTCGCATCGTCCTGGTGGTTCGGTGCCCCCGTATGGGAGGGGACGGTCAACGGCGTGCCCGCCGCCGTGCAGGCGCGCCTGATCCTGAACGGCGCGATGCTTACCTATCAGGGCGTCGAAGCGCCGGCGCGCGTCTTCACCTTGCGCGAGAGCGAGCTCGCGGGCCTGATGCCGGTCAAGGAGCGGCCCGATACGTCGAAGTTCCTGCTCTGCCCGATGCCGGGGCTCATGGTTTCGGTTGCCGTGACTGAAGGCCAGGAGGTCGCGGCGGGGGAGGCGCTCTGCGTGGTCGAGGCGATGAAGATGGAGAACGTGCTGAAGGCCGAGCGCGACTCCAAGGTGGCCAAGATCCTGGCAAAGCCAGGCGACAGCCTCAATATCGATGCCGTGATCCTCGAATTCGCCTAAAGGCTCGTCACCTCCCGAAACCTCTTCGTCGGCTCTCCCCCCTGCCTTCGCCGAAGCGAAGCCGCTCGGCTTCGCGCAGGCAGGTTGGGGAGAGCACGCGCGCCGTTCGGCGCGCGGTGAGGGGAGCCGCGACGCGCTGGCCAAGAATCGCCCTCACCCTTCCCGCCATGCGACTTGCGCAGAGCTGCGCTCGCGCAAGATCGCGGGCGGCAAGCCCTCTCCCTCAGGGGAGAGGGGGCACTTTCGCCATTGCCGCGCTTGACCAGACAGGGAAATAGTCTCAAGCCGAGCGTCGAGGGTCATGAGCAAGTTCTTCGAACGTCTCTTCGGGGCGGGCATGCCCGGGAAGGCATCTGACAGGCGGACTGTGACCGTCAAGATCGAGGGCCGCGTGCAGGGCGTCTTCTACCGCGCCTGGACCGAGCAGACGGCGCGCATGCTCGGCCTTGACGGCACGGTGCGCAATATGGAGGACGGGAGCGTCGAGGCCACGTTTTCAGGTCCGGCCGAAATTGTCGCCAACATGCTGCGGCGCTGCGCCGACGGGCCCAAGAATGCGCGGGTCACCAAGGTGACGGTGGTGCAAGAAGGCGGTTCGGTCGCGCCGGGCTTCAGGGTGCTCGGGACGAAGTGGCGACGCTGACTGCCTGATCGCGCGACACCTCATCGAAGGCGGCGCGGAGCGCGTCATCGACCATGTCCATGTCTGCGTCGGCGCCGAGTGCGGCGAGGCTCGTGATTTGCGTATCGGCAAGCCCGCACGGAACGATGCCCGAGAAATGCTCGAGCTCCGGCGCGACGTTGAGGCTCGCGCCGTGCAGCGTCACCCAGCGGCGCACGCGGAGGCCAATGCTCGCGATCTTCGCCCCTTGCACGAAAATGCCGATCTGACCGGACCGCCGCTCGCCCTCGACGCCGAGCCGCGCCAGTGTCGCAATCAGCCAGTCTTCGAGAAAGCGGACGAAGGCCCTGACATCGTGTCCGCGCGACGCGAGGTCGAACATTACATAGATCACGCGCTGGCCGGGACCGTGATAGGTGAAGCGCCCGCCGCGCCCGCTTCTGAACACGGGGAACCTCTCCGGCGCGAGAAGCTCGCCCGGCGCGGCACTGGTGCCGACGGTATAGATTGGCGGATGCTGCAAGAGCCACACGCAGTCCCGCGCGTCGCCGCGGGCGATGGAATTAGCGCGCCGTTCCATGGCGGCGACAGCCTCCTCATAGGGCACGAGGCCCGGGCTCTTCAGCCATTCAACCGCTTGGTGCGTAACGCCCAAGAGCACTTCGCGTCTCGCCGAAAGCACTGCCATAAGCCGGGTTGTGAAGGCCAAAACCCAAGCTGGCAAGCCTCTCCTTGCACCCCCTGAGCAGGTTTGCTAAGGCACCTCGGCCTTGCTTGAAAGCGGGGTCAGACTAAGCCATATGCCGGTAGCGCGGGTGCTCCGGAACTCCTTGCGGTCGTGGCGGAATTGGTAGACGCGCAGCGTTGAGGTCGCTGTGGGCTATGCCCGTGGAGGTTCGATTCCTCTCGACCGCACCACTCCCCTTCCGGGGACCATGAGCGGCGCTTTTTTGGCTGGAAATTCCCTCCTAACAAGGCTCTAGTGGCTGCCGAGCCGCGCCTGTCATCGCAGGCCCGGAAGCGGGAATTCGTCCCTTTCAGCGCCGTTCCCGCTTCCGCGGACCCCGCGGCCTTCCCGCTTGACGCTTAACCCCGGTGATGGGACAGGCCATGCAGGATGCCGCGGGCGAGGTCGAACTGCGCGACGATGAGGGCGGAATCCGCCCCGAGTTCCTGCACGCCGTCGAAGCGGCGCTCGAGGCCGGCGAGGCGGCGAAACTGCGCGAGCTCACCCTTCCGCTGCACGAGGCCGACCTCGCCGATCTCATCGAGCTGCTCCGTCCCGAGCAGCGCACGACACTCATCTCGACGCTCGGCGAGGATTTCGACGCGGCGGCGCTGCCCGAACTTGGCGAGGCCGTGCGCGATCAGGTGCTCGAGGGTATGCCCACCGAGCAGGTGGCCGAGGCGCTGCAGCAGCTCGATTCCGACGAGGCCGTGTACGTCATCGAGGATCTCGACAAGGACGAACAGACCGACATCCTCGCCAAGCTCCCGCATTTCGAGCGCCTCGCGCTCGAGCGCAGCCTCGAATACCCGGAGGATTCGGCCGGCCGCATCATGCAGACCGACCTCATCGCCGTGCCGCCCTTCTGGTCCGTGGGGCAGACGATCGACTACATTGGCGAGGCTGAAGATCTGCCGGACCGGTTCTATGAGGTCTTCGTCGTCGATCCCGCCTATCATCTGCTCGGCTCGGTCGCGCTCAATCATCTGCTCCGGTCGAAGCGTCCGAACTCGATCGACCAGATCACCGATCGCGACATCCATCCGATCCCGGTCGAGGCCGATCAGGAGGCGGTGGCACGCCAGTTCGAGCGCTATAACCTCACCTCAGCGCCCGTGGTTGACGGCGGCGGCCGGCTTGTCGGCGTGATTACCGCCGACGACGTGGTCGAGGTCGTGCAGGAAGAGGCGTCGGAAGACATCTTGCGCATGGGCGGCGTGGCCGGAGAGTCGGTCACCGACTCGGTCTGGCGCACCATGAGCCACCGCTTTACCTGGCTGCTCGCCAATCTCGTCACCGCCATTCTCGCCTCCGTCGTGATCGGCCTGTTCGAGGCGACGATCGAGCAGATGGTGGCGCTCGCCGTGCTGATGCCGATCGTGGCCTCGATGGGAGGCAATGCCGGCACCCAGACCATGACGGTCGCGGTGCGGGCGCTTGCCACGCAGGACCTCGGTCCCGCCAACGTGCTCAGGGTCATCTGGCGCGAATCCGCCGTCGGCCTGCTCAACGGATTGCTCTTCGCCGTCATCATGGCCGCGATCGCGTTTTTCTGGTTCGGCAGCGACGAGCTTGGCCTCGTGATCGGGGTTGCCATGATCGTGAACCTGTTCGCCGCGGCGCTCGCCGGCATCCTCATCCCGCTAGGTCTCGACGCGCTCGGTCTCGATCCCGCCATCGCTTCCGGCGTATTCGTCACCACGGTGACGGACGTGGTCGGCTTCTTCGCCTTCCTCGGGCTTGCCGCTTTGTGGCTGGTGTAGGGGCGGCGCCTCGCATGTTCTTCTATCTCGCCAAGGTGCTTGGGTTCCTGCTCCAGCCCTCCACGCTGATAGCGCTTCTGATCGGCTATGGTTCGATCCTGATCTGGACAGGATGGGCTAGGTGGGGCCGGCGCTTCGTCACGATCGGGGCCATTCTGCTGCTGCTCGCCGGTCTATCGCCGCTCGGCAATGCGCTGATCCTCCCGCTCGAGGACCGGTTTCCGCGCGCCGATCTCCATACGCCGCCGCCGCCCGCGGGCTTCATCGTGCTCGGCGGCGCCGAGGACAGGCTCGTGGGGGATGCGCGCGGCGCGCCCGCGCTGAACGAGGCCGCCGAGCGGATGGTCGAGGCCGCGGCCCTGTCACGCCGCTACCCGGAGGCCAGGATCGCCTTCTCGGGCGGCGATGCCGGCATTCTTTATCGGGCCAGCAGCGAGGCCGAGGGCGCCGAGTCTCTGCTGACCACGCTCGGCATTGCGCCAGATCGGCTCATCCTCGAGGCCAAGTCGCGCGACACTTACGAAAACGCGGCTCTTCTCAAGGAGGAGCTTGTCCGCAAAGGCGAGCTTGGCCCGGGCAAGCGCTGGCTCCTCATCACCTCCGCCTATCACATGCCGCGGGCGATGGGCGCTTTCCGCAAGGCGGGCTTCGAGGTCGAGGCCTGGCCGGTCGATTATCGCACGCGCGGGAAGGCCGACTTGACGCGGCCCTTCGACAAGGTCTCCGAGGGCCTGCGCCGGGTCGATGTCGCCACCCGCGAATGGCTTGGGCTTCTCGCCTATTGGCTCAGGGGACGGAGCGACGCGCTGTTTCCAGCGCCCCGGCCGGTCGCCGTCGCGGGCTGCGACCTGGCGCTACGCCGTCCGGCAGCCCGCCAGCATCCCCATGTCGAACCAACCTTTGACATAGGAGGCGGCGCGGAGCTCGGCCTCGTCCTCGCCGGCGAAGGTCGCAACCATTTCGCAAAGCACGCCGAAGCGGACGCCTTTCGCCGCTTCGTCCCACATCATTGCCTCCTCGGCTGAAAGCGGTCGGAAGCGCGACATGAAGTCCTGGCGCCAGACCAGGGTCGCCTGCGGCGCGGGCAGATGCCGAGCTTTGGGCGGGGCGGCCTCGCCCTTCAGCGCGGACCAGATATCGGCGGCGTTGGTTGCGAACGTGAGCCGGATCGCGGTCGGATGCGGCACGAAGACGAGGTTGGGCCAAGCCTCGGGTGCGAGCGCGGCAAGCGCCTCGATGCGAAGCGGGTCGGCATCGGGACCGTCGAAGGCATCGGTCAGCGCCTTCTCCAGTTCGGCGATCTCGGCGACCTCGCGGTGGTTGGCGTAGGTCTCGCCGTTTCTCACGAAGGCGGGAAGGTGGCGCCCGAACCAACGCGCGCTCCTCTGGTCGGAGGGATTGGCGGCAATGTAGGCCTTCACCAGCTTGGCGAAGGCCCGATCGCCGAGATAGGCGTGCAGCTGCTCGTAGTCCTCGCCGAGGATATCCGCGAGGCGCGCCACATAGGCATTGCGATAGACGCCGAACAGCGCTTTTCGCCGGTCCTTGGCGCTGTCCTTGACCTCGGTAAGGATAGCGTCGTCGCCGGCAAGGATGCCGCGCTGGAAGCTCTCTTGGATCTCGCGAAGGCTCTTCATTCCGCGGCTTCGAGCCGATTTGCGCCGAGCACCGCGCGGGCGATCGAGCGCGCATGGTCGAGCTCGCCGACAAGCTCGGCGAGCGGCGGGATGTTGTCGTCGCGCTCGATCATGGTCGACACCGGGCCGAAATGGCCGACCGTCTCACGGTAGAAATCCCACACCTGGTCGCACACCGGATGGTCGTGCGTGTCGATGAGGTGGCTCTCCTCGTGGCTATGACCGGCGACATGGAACTGGACCACGCGGTCGCGCGGCACGCCGTGCAGGAAGTCGTTCGTCAAGAATCCGTGGTTGAAGGCGCTCACATAGACGTTGTTGACGTCGAACAGGAGCCAGCAATCGGCGCGCCTCGCGACCTCGCTCACGAACTCCCACTCGGTCATCTCGGATTGGCCGAAGGTGACGTAGCTTGACACGTTCTCGAGCGTCAGCCGGCGTCCGAGAAAATCCTGAACCTGGCGGACGCGCGCGACGACGTGATCCAGCGCTTCCTCGGTGTAAGGGATGGGCAAGAGATCGTGCAGGTTTACCCCATGCACGCCGGTCCAGCAGAGATGATCGGAGATCCATTTCGGCCTGACGCGTTGGGCGAGCCGCTTGAGAGCGCCGAGATACTCCATATCGAGCGGCGCGGTCGAGGCAATCGAGAGCGAAACGCCGTGCATCACTGTCGGATAGCGCTCGCAAATGCGGTCAAGCATGTAGAGCGGCTGGCCGCCCTCGATCATGTAATTCTCGGAGATGATCTCGAACCAATCGATGGCGGGGGAGCCGTCGAGGATCTCCTGATAATGCTGCGGCCTGAGCCCCAAGCCGAAGCCGAGATAGGGAGGCTTCTCGCTGATCATGCCCCAAGTTCCCGCAGTTTGGGAGGCCGGCCGCGAATGAAGCGATCGGCCTGCGCCAAAATGTTAGCTCGCTTCGAACTGGCCACCCTGGCTCTCGCAATCCGCTTTTAGCATCGCGATCCAGCCTTCCCCCTTGCAGGCATTCTTGCCCTTGCAGTCGTTCTTCGCGCTCTTGCAGGCGCCCTTGCCGGCGCAGCCGTTGACGCCGAAGCAGCGCCCCTTCAACTCCACGGCTTGAGCGCTGCCGATCAACGCCCCGGAAACGAGCAGAGCCGCCGCGGTCATGGCAATCTTCGCGCCGGATTTTCGATCGAGCTTCATGTTCCGCCTCCTGTGCATGAGGTCTAAGCAGTCGTGGCGGCGAGCCGCCAAGCGAGCTATAGCCTTGTTTGATCGGGGGCCCTGCGTCACTCCTGTTCAAAGCTGTGTGACCCTCGGCCTTAACCGTGCCAGCTGTGGTAACCGTTCGTGATCGGAGCGTTGCCAGGAATGATAGCGAGTATCGACCAAGGCCCTCAAGGCTATTCGTTCGTTGAATCCGCGGGGTTTTGGCAAAGCAACATTTGCCGCGGGACGACCCACGAGCATCCCGGCGGTCATGACGCATGAGGGCTCATGACGCTGCATCTGATCAAGCTTTGTGTCGGCGTCGATACGCCGAGGGAGCTTGCCGAGTGGCAGGCGGACCTGCTCAAGCGCCTCGCGAAGGCGGGAAAGACGCCGGAGCATTGCCATCGCACTCTCCAGACTCCGAAACGGCGCCGTGAAATCCTCGACGGGGGCTCGCTCTATTGGGTGATCAAGGGCTTCGTGCTGGTGCGGCAGCGCGTGATCGATCTCCGCGACGATATGAAGAGAGACGGCCGGAGCTGTTGCGGCATCGTGCTCGACCGAGAACTGGTGGCCACCCGGCCGCAACCGCGCCGCGCTTTCCAGGGCTGGCGCTATCTCGAAGCGGCTGACGCGCCGCCGGACGCCAAAGGTTTCGACGAAGAGGCCGAGGCGATTCCGCGGGCGATGCGCGAAGAATTGCGCGAGCTTCGCCTCATCGATTGGTAGGCAGGGGCACGGCGACGTTGTCGATGAGCCGCGTCCGCCCGAGATGCACCGCCGCCAGCACGCGCGCTTGCTTCACCGGGCCCGACAGCGGCTTCAACGTCTCGGGGTCGCGCACGGCGACATAGTCGACGCGGAAACCCTTTGCCTCGAGCTTGAAGCGACCGGCGTGCGCGGCGTCATCGGCGCCGCGGCCCTTGCTCAGGTCTGAGGCCACGTTGAAGATGGTTTGATAGAGCAGGGGAGCGGCCTCGCGCTCCGCCGGCGACAGATAGGCGTTCCGCGAGGACAGCGCGAGACCGTCCTTCTCACGCACGATCGGACCGCCAAGGATCTCGACAGGGAGATTGAGGTCGCGCACGAGGCGCCTGATCACGAGCAGCTGCTGATAGTCCTTCTCGCCGAAGACGGCGATGTCGGGGCCGCATTGCACCAGGAGCTTGGTCACGACGGTAGCGACGCCGTCGAAATGGTTGGGCCGGGAGGCCCCGCATAGATCCTCGGTCAGGTCTCCGACATTCACGCTGGTGCTGAAGCCGTCGGGATACATCTCGGTGGTGTCGGGGGCGAAGACGAGGTCGGCACCGGCTTCGCCGAGCTTGGCGATATCGCCGGCTTCGTCGCGGGGGTAGCGGTGGAAATCGTCGCGCGGACCGAACTGGAGCGGATTGACGAAGATCGAGGCGACGACGCGCTCGGCCTTGCTCTTGGCGAGCGCAACCAGCGATAGATGACCTTCGTGCAGTGCGCCCATGGTGGGCACGAGCGCGATCCTTTCGCGTGCTTGCCGCGGACGGGCAAGGCCACGCCTCAGGTCGTTTACTGTACGAACGACGGTGGCGCTCATAGGGCTGGCTCCGGCGGCGACCATAAAGGGGCTTGCCCTCACGTCAACTGCCGGGCCCTTCTGCCGGCGCCCTAGCTTCATACCTCCCCACGAGGGGAGGTTGAAAGGACGCATTACCAAAGTCAGACTCGGGTCTCCAGTTGCAAGGGGAGGGATGGATTCTCAGCAAGGCTGGGAGAGGAGAAAGTGCGATCCGGCATTGTTCGCAACCGGACGAGGGTCCATCTATACTCCGAACTGTCGTCTCTTGGAGTTACGACGAGAAATGGCCGAGCCAAAAGCCCCCGCGAAGCCCGGTAGGAGCGAGGTCGCGCCGGAGCGCTCGACGAGGGGCGAGATCGATGCCTTCCTCAAGGACGTCCGCAGCCTGAAGCCGATGGGCTCGGGCCGCGGCCGGCTGATCTTCGCCATGGACGCGACCATGAGCCGCCAGCCGTCCTGGGACCTCGCGCTCGAACTCCAGGCCGACATGTTCAAGACCGTGAAAGCGGTTGGCGGCCTCGACGTCCAGCTCATCTATTTCAGGGGCTTCAACGAGTGCCAGGCGTCGAAATGGGTCGGCGATCCCGAGGCGCTTGCCGGGCTCATGCGCAAGGTTGCTTGCGCCGGAGGTTTTACGCAGATCGGCAAGGTGCTGTCGCACGCGAGGCGCGAGAGCGCGGCGAGCAAGGTCAATGCCCTTGTCTATGTCGGCGACTGCATGGAGGAGGAGGTCGACCGGCTTGCCAATCTCGCGGGTGAGCTCGGCCTGATCGGCGTCCCGGTGTTCCTGTTCCAGGAGGGCCACGACCCCAAGGCCGAGCGCGCGTTCAGGGAGATCGCAAGGCTCTCGCGCGGCGCCTATTGCCGCTTCGACGCGGGCTCAGCCCGGCAGCTGCGCGAGCTTCTCACGGCGGTCGCCGTCTATGCGACCGGCGGGCGCAAAGCGTTGCAGAATTTCAGCGACGAGACGAAGAGCAACGCCGCCCTTCGCCTCCTTGAGCAGCTCGGCTAGCGGGCCGAACCATGGCATTTTTTCTCGTCGGTTGCGCGCTCCTCGTCCTGCTTCTCCTTGCCGGACGCGGTCTCGCTTTCGCAAACACCCACACGCTCGCCGTCGCGATCCGCAAGATGGGCGGCGTTGCCGCGCTCGCCGCCGCGGGTTTCCTCATCCTGCGCGGCGCGCTCCCTCTCGCCATTCCACTCGCGGTTTTTGGCTTTTCGCTTCTGCGCCGGAGCGCCGGGTTTGGGTTCGGCGACCCCTTCGGTTCGGCGCGCAAAGAACCGGGCCAGAAGTCACGGATCAAGACCGACCGGCTCGAAGTGGAGCTCGATCACGACAGCGGGCGCATGGAAGGCAAATGCCTCGCGGGGCGTTTCGCCGGCCGTTCGCTTGCCGCGCTCAGCGATCGCGAGGCGATGGAACTGCTCGCCGAGCTGCACCGGGAAGGCGCGCCGGAAGCGGCGGTGATGGAAGCCTATCTCGACTGGCGCCTGCCGGACTGGCGCGAGCAACGCTCGACCGCGGGCGAGAAAAGCGAAGCGGGGAGACGGCGGTCAAACGGCGCCCAGCGCATGAGCGCCGAGGAGGCTTACGCCGTGCTCGGAATAGGTCCCAAGGCCAGCGAAGAAGAGATCCGGCGCGCGCATCGCCGGCTGATGATGAAGATGCACCCCGACCAGGGCGGATCGAACTATCTCGCGGCGCGTATCAACGAGGCCAAGGAAGTGTTGCTCGGCCGCCTGTAAGGCAGCGCCGGCGATCGAGAATCCGCCATGCTGCGGAGCGCATTTTCGCGCTCGCGGTGAGGGGCCAGCGGCGAAGCCGCGTCAAAAAGGATTCACCCCTCACCCTTCCCGCCATTCGCCGCGCTTCGCGCGCCGGGCGGGAAGCCCTCTCCCTCAAGGGGCGAGGGAAGTAAGAAAGACGGGCCTTTCGAGGACGTTCGGCCCGCCTCAGGGTGATGAACCCTACTCGGCGAGCATGACCGCGCAGTCGAGGGAGAGCTTCTTGAGTGACTTGCAGGTGGCTTTGGCGGCGTCCTGCGAGAACCCGGCAAAGCGCGCCCGGTACCATTCCTCATCCCCCTTCATGAAGGATGCGGTAAAGGGGAGGTGGCCGTCGAGGAGGTCGGTGGCCCGCTGCTGGACCATGCCGAGCCTGTTCTCGGCTTCGGCCTGCGACGTGTAGGCCCCGACCTGGACATGGTATTCGCCGTGGTAGCGAAACGACTTTGCGGCGGTCTTGGGCGCGGCGCTGCTGACGGTAGGGACGGCTCGCTTTGCCGGGGCCGGCTCGGTGATATCGCCCTGGGCAGGGGCCAAAAGCCGTGCCGGGGCCGATGCCGCAGCCGCCAGGGCCAGAAGAGGTTTCTTGATCGCCGGCAGCGAGGGCGGCGGCGCTCCGACGAACGACGCCACGCGCTGCTCCGGCGTAGGCTTGGTCTCGGAGGCTTTTGCGAAGTGCTTGTCGAGAATGCTGCGGCAGGCGGCATCTCTTTGGCTCCCGGTCCTGCCTCCAAGCACAACCGCCAGAAGATGCTTGTTCCCGCGATGCACCGAAGCGGCGAGGTTGAAGCCGCTTGCCCGCGTGTACCCGGTCTTGATGCCGTCGGTGCCTTTGTAACCGAACAGAAGCTTGTTGTGATTGCGGTACTTGCGGCCCTTGAAGGTGAAATACTTCGTTTCGAAGACGTTGTAATACTGGGGGTAGTCGTGGATCAGATGCGCGGCAAGGATGGCCATGTCGCGCGCGGTGGTGATCTGCTCCTCGTTCGGCAGGCCTGAGGCATTGCGAAAAACCGTCTTGGTCATGCCGATTCGCCGGCCCGTGTCGGTCATCACGCGGGCGAAGTTCTCTTCGCTACCGCCGAGATTCTCGGCGATGGTGGCGGCGGCATCGTTGGCCGATTGGGTCACCAGCGCCTTGGCGGCGTCGCTGACCTTGATCTTCGCGCCTGTTTTCAGGCCGAGCTTGGTGGGGGCTTGGCTTGCCGCGTGAGGGGTCACGACGAGCTCGGTGTCGGGCGTGATCTTGCCGGCGCGCAGATAGCCGAACAGCACGTAAAGCGTCATCATCTTCGTCAGCGAGGCGGGGTAACGCGGCGTCTCCGCGGCCTCGGCGTGAAGGATGGAGCCCGTGTTCATGTCCACGACGATGGAGGCCGCGACCCGAGGCGTGGACGCTCTCGACTTCCGCGACGCCGCTTCGGCGCCAGATGCCACCATACCGGCGAGCACCAGCACGAATGCCAGCGCGAGCCCAGCGCCGCGCCGCACAGGCACCCGACGCCTAAGGCTCGATGACCCACGATAGGCCAAGACTTCCCCCGTCCGACGAACCATCCCTCTGGCGCACGCGGCGCCTCCCGCCCGGGGACGCCTCCAACCAATTTACCCAACCCCGTGGCAAGAGGAAGGCTAAATTTCGCCGCTTGCCAAAGCGTTAAACGGTTCTTTCAGGGTTATTGTGCAGTGCAAAAAATTCCGGTTGATTTTGGTTGTGCAACGCATATATAAGGCCCGTATTCGCAGCAACCGCGTCACCCGTGTCGAGAGAGGGCTCCCCCATGCTCAAAGGTTTCGAAGAGTTCCAGAAGGTGGGCAAGGACGGCTTCGATGCCGCCGTGCGTTCGTTCGGTGAGATGAACAAAGGCTTCCAGGCCATCGCCGCAGAAGTCACCGACTATTCCAAGAAGGCGTTCGAGGATTCGACCCGCGCCTTCGAGCAGCTGATCGGCGCCAAGACGATCGAGCAGGCAGTCGAGATCCAGTCCCAGTATGCCAAGAAGGCTTACGACAGCTACGTCGCCGAGATGTCCAAGCTCGGTGATATGTATGTCGGCCTAGCCAAAGACGCCTACAAGCCGGTCGAGGCTGCCTTCAACAAGAAGCTCGTCTGACGGCGACGATCAGTCCCAATCTTCCCCAGTAAAGAGACCCGGGCTGGTCCCGGGTCTCTTTTTTTTTGCCGCTTTCCTGTCGCAACTCACCCTATGTTATGGATGTTTATGGAAGTGCGACCCGGCATTTGCGGCCGCGCGCCTTGAAGGTAGAATGGAAGAGGGGTCGCGAGCGAGCGCTCGCCTTGGCAGATGACCAACGAGACGCCACATAGGGATTGACGATGGCGCGGAACGGCGATCCTCGCCGGGGCGACGACACCGGCACCCATATCATCACCAAGACCCGGCCGAAGACCAAGCGGCCGAGCCTGTATAAGGTGCTGCTGCTCAACGACGACTACACGCCGATGGACTTCGTCGTATACGTGCTTGAGCGGTTCTTCAACAAGCCGCCCGAGGAGGCAACCCGCATCATGCTGCATGTGCATCAAAAAGGGGTCGGCATCTGTGGGGTCTACACTTATGAGGTCGCCGAGACTAAGGTAGCGCAGGTGACGAGCTTCTCGCGTCAGCACGAGCATCCGTTGCAATGCACCATGGAGAAGGAGTGAGGATTTAGGTGGCTTCGTTTTCGACCAGTCTTGAGCAGGCCCTCCGGCGCGCGCTGCAATATGCCAATGAGCGCAGCCACGAATACGCCACGCTCGAGCATCTGCTCCTGTCGCTGCTTGACGACCGCGACGCTGCGGCCGTGATGCGCGCCTGCGACGTCGACCTCGATGCCTTGCGCGACAAGCTCACCGGCTATGTCGACAACGAGCTGTCGGCGATGGTGCTCGATTCCCGGGGCGACGCGCAGCCGACGGCCGCGTTCCAGCGCGTCATTCACCGCGCCGTGGCCCATGTGCAATCGTCAGGCCGCGAGGAAGTGACCGGGGCCAACGTGCTTGTCGCCATCTTCGCCGAGCGCGAGAGCCACGCCGCCTTCTTCCTGCAAGAGCAACACATGACGCGCTTCGATGCCATCAACTATATCAGCCACGGTATCGCCAAACGGGCCGGCATGTCCGAGACGCGCACGGTGCGGGGCGTCGATGAGGATGCCGCGACCGTCGAGGCCGGCGACGAGAAGAAGCGCGGGGCTGATGCACTCGAAGTCTATTGCATCAATCTCAACCAGAAAGCCCGCGCCGGCCGCATCGATCCGCTGATCGGCCGCGGTCCCGAGATCCAGCGCACCATCCAGGTGCTCTGCCGGCGGCAGAAGAACAACCCGCTCTTCGTCGGCGATCCCGGCGTCGGCAAGACGGCCATCGCCGAGGGCTTGGCGCGCCGCATCGTCATGGGCGACGTGCCGGAAGTGCTTTCCGATTCCACCATCTTCCAGCTCGACATGGGCGCGCTGCTCGCCGGCACGCGGTACCGCGGCGATTTCGAGGAGCGGCTCAAGGCCGTGATGCGCGAGATCGAGGCCTATCCCGGCGCCATCATGTTCATCGACGAGATCCATACAGTGATCGGGGCGGGCGCCACTTCGGGCGGCGCCATGGATGCCTCGAACCTGCTGAAGCCCGCGCTCCAGACGGGCACGCTCCGCTGCATCGGCTCGACCACCTATAAGGAGTACCGCCAGCATTTCGAGAAGGACAGGGCGCTTGTGCGCCGGTTCCAGAAGATCGACGTGAACGAGCCGTCGGTGCCGGACGCGATCGAGATCTTGAAGGGACTGAAACCCTATTTCGAGGATTTCCACCGCGTGCGCTACACCAGCCAGGCGATCAAGTCCGCGGTCGAGCTGTCGGCGAAATACATCCACGACCGCAAGCTGCCCGACAAGGCGATCGACGTCATCGACGAGACCGGCGCCTCGCAAATGCTGGTGCCCGAGCGGCAGCGGCGCAAGACCATCGGCGTCAAGGAGGTCGAATCCACCATCGCCACGATGGCCCGCATTCCGCCCAAGACGGTGTCGAAATCCGACGCCGAGGTGTTGCGCGCCATCGACCAGGATCTGAAGCGGGTGGTGTTCGGACAGGATCAGGCCATCGAGGCTCTGGCCGCCGCCATCAAGCTGTCGCGCGCCGGCCTGCGCGAGCCCGGGAAGCCGATCGGCTGCTATATGTTCTCCGGCCCGACCGGCGTCGGCAAGACCGAGGTCGCGCGCCAGCTTGCGCTCCTGCTCGGCGTCGAGCTGCTCCGCTTCGACATGAGCGAATATATGGAGCGCCACACGGTGTCACGGCTGATCGGCGCGCCGCCCGGCTACGTCGGCTTCGATCAGGGCGGGCTGCTCACCGACGGCGTCGATCAGCATCCGCATTGCGTGCTCTTGCTCGACGAGATCGAGAAGGCGCATCCGGACCTGTTCAACATTCTGTTGCAGGTCATGGATCACGGCAAGCTCACCGACCATAACGGCAAGCGCGTCGACTTCCAGAACGTCATCCTCATCATGACGACCAATGCCGGGGCGAGCGACCTCGCCAAGGCGGCGATCGGCTTCAACCGCACGAAGCGCGAGGGCGACGACGAGGAGGCGATCAACCGCATGTTCTCGCCGGAGTTCCGCAACCGGCTCGACGCGGTCATCGCCTTCGCCAGTCTCACGCCGGAGGTGATCTCCAAGGTGGTGGAGAAGTTCGTGTTCCAGCTCGAGGCTCAGCTCGGCGACCGCAACATCACCATCGAGCTGACGCCGGAGGCCAACAAATGGCTTGCCGAGCGGGGCTATGACGACAAGTTCGGCGCCCGGCCGCTTGCCCGCGTCATTCAGGAGCAGATCAAGAAGCCGCTGGCCGAAGAGATTCTGTTCGGCGCGCTGAAGGATGGCGGCATCGTGCGGGTCCTCGTGGAGGAAAAGGGGCCGGAGAAGGCGCTCGGCTTCGAATATCTCAAGCCCGATACGCCGGTCAGGCCGCGCGATCCCGAGGAAAACGAGGACGAAGGGCCGACGGATGGCGAGCCCAAGGGACCGCCGAAATCGGGCGCTCCGAAGCCGCGCGCCAAACGCGGCGCGCGCAAGCCCAAAGGCGGCCGCGACCGGAGCGTCGGCGCGAGCCTCGTGCCCAAGGTCCCCCTCGGCTCGAAATAGCCGCGCTGTCACTCCCAACGCCCTCATGCTGAGGAGCGCCCGGCGGCTCGCCAAGGGCGCGCCTCGAAGCACGCACACAATTTCTCGCTGCCGCGGTTCTCTTTTCTAACCTCCCCCTCGTGGGGAGGTCCGGCGGCGCGCGAAGCACAACGTGGCTACGCGGGACGCTGGGGTGGGGCCTGCGCGGGCATGACATTTGTGGTGGTGTAAGATTACCCCTTCAGTGTCTTCCGGATTTTTTCCGCGGTGGCGGCGAGCGCCGTCTGGTCCCCCATT
>DASUQP010000005.1:0-26336 GCA_036280475.1 Methyloceanibacter sp.
GAAAGGCGAAGTCGGGTGCCCGCGCCGTAGTGGACTCGCCGACCACGGTGCCGACGTCATAGGTCTTCGACTGTCCTTCGAGCCGCGAGGCGACGTTGACGTTATCGCCGATCACCGAATAGTCGAAACGCGTCTCCGAGCCGAGATTGCCGACGCAGCAGACGCCGGTGTTCAACCCGATCCCGATCTGGACCGGCTTGAACTTCCGGCCCTTGGCTTCGGCCTCGTCACGCCAGCTTTCGTTCAGGCGCCCCATCGCGCCCATCATGCGGAGGGCTGCACTACAGGCGTGGCTCGGATGGGCGCTGTCTTCGAGCGGCGCGTTCCAGAAAGCCATCAGCGCGTCGCCCATGAACTTGTCGATGGTGCCCTGTTCTTCGAGGATGATATTGCTCAAGGGCGTGAACAGAGAGTTGAGGAAGCGCGTGAGCTCCTCGGCGTCGAGGCCCTCCGAGATGGTGGTGAAGCCGCGCACGTCGCTGAAGAGCAGCGTCATGTCGCGCGTCTCCCCGCCGAGCTTCAGCCGCGAGGGGTCGTCGGCCAACCGTTCGACGAGGGCGGGCGCCATGTAATGAGAAAAGGCGTTGCGCACCCGATTACGCTCGCGCTCGGTGCGCAAGAACACGACCAGCGTGCCAGCGAGATAGATCGCGGCGAGCGCGACCGCCGGGTAGATGGGATCGACCAGCCAGCCGAACGCCTCGAAAGCGTACCAGGACACGCCGATCACGGCCGCGATTGCCGCGCCGCAAAGAACGGCGCTGCCGAGCGCGCCCAGGCGATAGATGAAAAAGGCGATGAGCGCGCCGAGCGCGAGGATGTAGAAGAGCTCGGCGGCGGTGGCGAAATCGGGTCGTTGCAGGAAGGCCCCTTGCAAGACTTGCTCGATGGCCTGGGCGTGAAGGGAGACGCCGGGAACGGAAGCCTCGAGCGGCGTCGCCCGGAGATCGAGCAGGCCTGCCGCGCTCGTGCCGATGACCAGGATGCGGCCCGCGATATCATCGGGGGGGATCTCGCCGTTCAGCACCTTCCAGGCCGGCAGGTAACGCGCCTTGTTTTCGGGAGTGAAACGAATCCACATCTGGCCGTTCGCCTCGGTCGGCACCTCGAAATCGCCGATGCGAATCTTGACGATGCCGGTCCTCTCGCCGAACGCCTTCTCGCCGCTCGCCCCGGACGACTTCACCACATAGGTCGAGGCGCCCTGGGCGAGCCGCAGCATATCGGCGGCGAAGGAGGGGTAGAGCGTATCGCCCACGCGGATCACCATGGGCATGCGGCGGATGATCTGGTCGTGCTCGGGAATCCAGTTGAGCGATCCTGACCCTTGCGCTCTGTCTTGCAGCTCTTTCAGGCTTGCCGCGGCGCCGGGATAATACGGCGCGAACAGTTTCGGATCGTCGCCGCCATGGGCGAAGCCCGCTTTGATCTCCGGGATGGACCTGCCTTGCGGCGCGGCGATGAAGCCGAGGGCGACCGGAGCCTTGCCGATCGCCTCGGCAAAGACCTGGTCGTTTGACGGCAGCTTCTCGATCTCCTCGCGCAAGCCTTGCACGGCCTCGGATTTCGGCCAGAAGCGCAGGGCATTGGCGGGCGACATCCGATCGGGCTCGGGAAACACGATATCGAAGCCGATGGCCGCGGCGCCGCCCGCCGCGAGCTTGTCGACGAGATCGGCAAGCACCGTTCGCGGCCAAGGCCACTGGCCGATGGCCTTCAGAGAGTCCTCATCGATATCGACGACGCGCACGGGAAGCGCTGGATCGAAGGCGCGCGGGTCCATGCGCTGATAGGTGTCGAAAACGAGTGCCCGCAGCCTGGCGACCGGGCTCGGGTCCCAGACGCGCAGGGCGAGCGAGGCGATGATGACCGCCCCCACGATGAGGGCATAGAGGAGGCGCGGGCCCAATCCGGTGCTCGACTTTGCCATGTGGGTGCGCGCCGGACCGGCGCGAGATGGCAGACCCTAGCCAATGGCGCTCCGCCGCTCCAGCGCGAAGTTCCGGGCCTCTGTCACGCGGCGGGTGTTGCCCTTCACATCCGCGTGTCCTGCGTCCATTTGCCGGTGACGACCCGCCTCCGGCTCAACTAACGTACCGTGCCGGGAACGGGTAAGCCTCGCTTGCGGCCTTGGCTTTGGTGGTCGGATGATGCGTCTTCCACTCGTCTTTGTTGTGGCCATGGCAGGTCTCGGCCTGCTCGGCGGTGGCGTGGAGGCGGCGCGAATGTGGATGCCGAAGACCACGAACCCTTATTGCGATATCGACACTTACGTTCTCCGCGATCTTCCCGAGCAGGCGATGTCCATCCGCGACTCGAGCGGCAAGCCCGTAATCGTGGTGAGCGGATTTACCCTGGCCGACAAGCCGTCCTACACCCAGTTCCTGCTTGCGCATGAATGCTGCCATCATACGCTCGGCCATATGGATCGCTTTAGCGAACAGCTCGGTCAGGTCGGTCCGCAGCGTTTCTTCTTTATCGCGCCGGCCCTGAAGCAGATGGAGCTCGACGCCGATTGCTGCGCCGTCAAGATGCTGCGATCGAGGAACGAGACGGGCGGCATCGAAGCGGCGGAAGAGGCGATGATAGTCTTCGGTACCGCCCAGACCGGCGCGCATTATCCGACGGGAAACGAGCGGGTCGAAAACATGGCCAAATGCGCCGCGCAAGACTGATGCGGTCGCGCCTCTCGGCCCGTTTTGTCAGCGAAGTTTAATGATGCTCGGACTGGCGGCGCCTCGGGCCGATTGCCATATTGTGCCGCTGTGAGCAGCCCGATGGTCATAACGAAGCGACGGCGGAGCCCGGCTTGGTCTCTTGCCGTGGCCCTTGCCTGCGCCGCCCTCGCCGCCATTCTCGGTGCGGCACCGATCAAGAGCGCCGAACCGGCCGCCAGCGGCTTACTGCGTGTCTGCGCCGATCCCAACAACATGCCGTTCTCGAACCTCGAAGGCGAAGGCTTCGAGAACAAGCTCGCGGAGCTGATCGCTCAGAAACTCGATGCCCGATTGGAATATTCCTGGTTTGCGGAGGCGAGCGGCTACGTTCCCAATACGATGGGACGCGGGGCCTGCGATCTCGTCATGGGCTACGCGCAAGGGACCGGCCTGATCGAGGACACCAATCCCTATTACTACACGTCCTATCTTCTGATTTATCGCCAGGACGATTCCGCTCTTGGAGGTGTCGAAAGCCTTTCCGACCCGCGCCTCAAGGGCAAGAGGATCGGCTTCGTCGCGCGGACGCCGCCGTCGAGCGTGCTTGCCATGCATGGGCTTGTCGCGAGCGCGAAGCCTTTCGAGATCCACTCCGGCGACAGCGCCACGAAGGCCGCCGTAACGATGATTTCAGAGATCGCCGCCGGCACGCTTGACGCGGGAATTCTGTGGGGCCCGGTCGGCGGCTACTACGCGCAGCGCGCCGACGTGCCGCTGACGCTCGTTCCGCTGGTGAAGGAGAGGGCCGGCCCGCGCACGATCTACGGCATCACCATGGGCGTGCGCCCGAAAGACCCGCAGTGGAAGCACAGGATCAACAAGTTCATCGCCGCGAACCAGGGCGAGATCAACGTGATTTTGCAGAGCTACAACGTGCCCGTGCTTGACGATAAGGGCAATGTGGTCGCGGCCGCGTCGGCGGAACGCTGAGGGGACGCGCCCCTCGCGTTCACATCTTGCACAGACTGTCAGGCTCGTCGATGCCGAGCGTGTCGACCTCGATCTCGGGGTGGCTTGCATGCGGGAAGCCGCGCTGCGGCGAGAAGGAGACGGGAACCTTGTCGGTGGCAATGATAAGCGGCTGCCGGAACTGCCCGTCCCACGGACGGAATTGCTGCTTGATGCCCTTGAACGGCGCAAGCTGGAGCTCGGGGCCGCGCACGAAGGCTGCGACCGTGGCAAAATCGGAGCCGGGATTGCGGGTCACCGCCTCGCCGATGGTGCGCGCCGCCACGTAGGCTTGATAGTCGATCGGCAACATCAGGCGATTGAAGTCCTTCTCGAAATTGTTGTTGGCCTGGGTCGCGCCCCATTTTTCGTGGCCGGGGCTCCAGGTCGTAGCGATAAGCCCGGTCGTGCCCGCGACCGGGCGGGCATCCGCGCCGCCGCGATAGGGAATGTAGGGACCGAAGACCTGGTTCTCGTCGGCCACGACGATCACGTGATAGTCGGGCGCGGCGGCGAATGCCGCATCGAGGCTTGCCTGCTTGCCGGGCGGGACCGCGCCGACGTCGTCGCGCCTGCCGCCCGAAATGTCCTTGTACTCGCGCGTATCGACAATGGTGGCGCCGAAGCGGCCGGCTGCGCGCTTGATCGCGTCGGCATAGGCAAGATCGCCCGGGGTTGAGCCGTGGACGAGCAGCCAATTCGTCCATTTCATCGTGACGAGATATTGGGCTAGCGCATCGGCCAGCATGTATCGGTCAGGCACGACATGCATGACATTGGCGCGGCAGTTCTCTTGCCGCAGCGAGACGTCGGTGGCGCCAATATTGAACAGAAGGATGTCCTTGCCCTTCGCCCAGTCAGAGAGCTTGAGCAGCGTATCGGCGGACGCATCGACGACGATATAGTGATGCCCGCTGTCGAGGAATTTCTGCAGCGCCTCGACGGCCTTCTCAGCGGACGAGACAGTGCTGACATCGAGGCTGTAGTGATGGCCTGTGAAGCGACCGCCGGCATTGTTCTCCTCGACCGCCATCTTGGCTCCGGCAATGCCCGCGTCTTTCGGCTCGACGTCGAGCCGCGAGGCGGGGCGGGGATGATCGACGCTCTCGCGGAGATAACCGATCGGGAGCGGGGTCAAGGGAGGCGATTGCGGAACTTGAACCACGAAGCCGCCGTCCCTGTCCTTGGGGACATCGCTCTTGGCGGCAGGGGCGGGGGGCTCCTCGGCACGCACGGACCAGGCGCCCGTCAATGCGGCGCCGGCCGCGAGCAGAAGCGCGGCGGCAACACCGAACAACGGTTCGCGCCGCCTCAATCCGCGGCAGGGAAACTTGGACGAAAGATGCATGGGTTCTAGCACCGAATGACGCGAGCACCTGCACCGGTTGTCGGTTTCAAAGTCTGCGCTTGGCGAGGGGGCCCGCTCCACAGGCCGAGCGGCTTTCAAGCATGGTAGCGATAAAGAAAGCGGCATTGCAAGGCGGAAACCCGGACGGGATAATTTGGTGCCACAGGGATTGCCTTCGCTTTGCAGGCCTCGCTCAGAGGCTCAAGAGCGATCCGGGCCTGCCTGCCTTGTGGGAAATTCTGAGCGCTCTTCCCGTTAACTCTGCCCCGCATGCTATCCTGCGCCGATGGGATTCTCTGTCAGATCGGCGCTTCGCTTTGGTTGGGAGACCTTCAAGAAGCGCCCCTGGTTCTTTGTCCTCGCGATGCTCCTCATCGTCATTGCTCAGGGCCTGGTCCAGGGGATCGGGCGTGCGAGCGACGCGTCGTTGGCCGGGGCTGCGGAGGAGTTGGGATTTCTCGCCAGCCTGGTTCATCTCGCGCTCAGCACGCTTGTCAGCATGGGCGTTACGGCCTTCGCGCTCGCGGCGCACGACAATCCCGATACGGTCGAGCTTTCCGCGCTTTGGCATCCGCACCCGTTCTGGAAATATCTCGGTCTGTCGATAATTTTTGCGCTTGTTGCCGTGGCCGCCTTCCTGCTGGGCCTCGCTCTCGTTGCCGTGCTCGGTCTCGAGACCGGTCTTGCCATCGGCATTCCTCTTCTCCTCGTCCTCGGCGCGATCTTCGCGCTGATGTTTATGTTTTCGGGGTTCCTCGTGATCGACCGCGAGCTTGGTCCGATCGAGGCAATGAAGGGCAGCTACCGCATGACTTACGGCTACAAATGGAGCCTCCTCGGACTGCTCCTGATGCTGCTCCTCATCAACGTGCTCGGCCTTCTTGCTCTTATTGTCGGCCTTTTCGTATCGGCGCCGGTCTCCTTGCTGGCCGCGACGCATGCCTATCGCGTCTTGGGTGCCGGCGCAGGGACGCGGCCGGCGGATGCGGCGCTGGCTGCTTGACGCAGCGCCATGCGCATTGTGTGAAATTATTGGGGTTTGTCCCCTAACTTGGCTTGCGTGCTATCCTGCCGCCTATGGGATTCTCCGTCAGCTCCGCGCTTCGCTTCGGTTGGGAGACCTTCAAGAAGCGCCCCTGGTTCTTTATCCTCGCGACCCTCGTCGTGGGGCTTGTTGAGCTTCTCATGGAACTGGTCGCGGGCGCGATCGCTATCCTCTTCGCAAGCTCCGAGAAGGAATTGCTGATTGTCTTCTTCAGCGCCTATTTCGCGCTCGGCCTTGTCTTTGGCACGCTTGCCGCAATGGGCTGGACGGCGTTTTTCCTCGCCGCTCATGCCAACCCGGATAAAGTCAAGCTTACCGCGCTATGGCACCCCCCGCCCGTACTGGAAATATCTCGGTGCAGGCATTCTGCTTCTTCTTGTTATGCTGGCTGGCTTTCTATTCGCGACTTTGCTCTTGGTGGGCGTCAACATACCCCTCGGGTTAATCGCCATTGTCGTCGCGGTCGTGGCCTCCGTGATCTTTGTGCTGATGTTCATGTTTACCCTCGTGATCGTCATCGACCGGGAGCTCGGTCCGATCGCAGCCATGAAGGAGAGCCACCGCATCACACGAGGCCATAAATGGCGTCTGGCGGGTCTGATGCTCGTCTTCATGCTCATCAGTCTGCTGTGGCAAGGGTTTAATAAGGTGCTCGATGCTCCCATGCCGATCAACTTGCTCGGAGCTCTGGCTATCGTTGCGGCCCTTCTCGTCTTGTCGCCGGTTGCGTCCCTTGCTGTGACGCGCGCGTATCGTGTCTTGTCCGGCGCCGCAGGGATTCAGCCTGCCGATGCGGCTCTCGCGGCTTGACGCAGCAGCGCGACGGCAAACTTACAAGCAGCATTTAAAGGGAGGCGCGGGCGCTATTCGGCGGGCACGAGCGGGCGCTCGGCCTTGGCCGCTTCGGCGGCGTTACGCGGGTTGCGGTAGACGAAGGGCGCGGGCGGCCGCGAGGCCTCCTCGCGCGCGAGCCGCACCATCTCGCCGTGATAGGGCGAGAGCGCGCAAGCCGGGTCGGTGTTGCGGGCGTCTCCCGTGATGGCCATGGCCTGGCAGCGGCAGCCGCCGAAATCGATCTCCCTGAAGGCGCAAGACCGGCACGGCTCCTTCATCCAGTCGGTGCCGCGGAAGGCATTGAAAGCATCGGAGTTGAGCCAGATGTCGAGAAGCGGGCGATCCTGCACATTGTCGAAGCGGAGCGTCTTGATCGTCTCGGCGGCATGGCAGGGGAGCACCTTGCCGGCCGGGGTGATATTCATAAAGCCCTTGCCCCAGCCTCCCATGCAGGGTTTGGGACGCTTGGCGTAGTAATCGGGCACGACCATGTCGATGGTGAGCACGCCTTTCAGCCGCTCGCGCTCGCGCTCCACGAGCTCGATGGACTTCAGCGTCTCGTCATAGGTCGGGATCAGGGCGGCGCGATTGAGATAGGCCCAGCCGTAATACTGCACATGGGCGATCTCGAGACGCTGCGCCCCGAGCTTGACGGCAAGCTCGATATAGCGGCCGACATTGTGGATGTTGTGGCGGTGAATCGGAGCGTTGATCGTCAGCGGCAGCCCGAGCTCGGTCACCCATCGCGCCACGTCAAGCTTCTTCTGGGTCGCGCCGGGATAGGCGCCGATCCGCTCGGCGTTCTCTGCGTCCACGTCCTGGAACGAGATCTGGACGTGGTCGAGCCCGCGCTTGGCGAGATCCTCGAGACGGGCGCGATTGAGGGTGACGGCGGCCGTGATCAGGTTGCTGTAGAGACCGGCTTCCGACGCCGCCGAGACGATCTGCTCCAGGTCCTTCCGCGCGGTCGGCTCGCCGCCGGAAAGATGCACCTGGAGGATGCCCATGGCGCCGGCTTGGCTCATCACCGAGCACCACATCTCGGTCGAGAGCTCCTTGTTGACGCGCTCGAGCTCGATCGGGTTAGAGCAATAGGAGCACTGCAGAGGGCAGCGATGGGTGAGCTCGGCGAGCAGCCCGACCGGCGCCCGGGCGCACAGCGCCTCGGAAGAGCTGCCGCTCACGCCCTCAGTCGGCTCGTCATCGACGACAAGCGTTTCGCAATGTCCGTTGCCCCTGAACTCCTCGCTCATCCCTTGATGTATCCCTTGTCAGCCAAGCCTTGAAGCAGGTCGAGCACGTCGGCGCGAATGACCTCCGCGGGCGCCGAATACTCCTTGGCGAGAGCCGCCACGATCTCATTCACCGTTCTCTTGCCGTCGCAGAGCTTGAGCACGGCGACGGCGGTTTGGTCAGGCGTCAGCACCCTCTCGGGCGCCAACAGGATCCACCGGTCGCGCCCCGCATCGTGCCGAAGCTTCAGATAGGCCGGTAGATGGGGCCGCGTCTCGCCTCCGACAATGAGACGCGCAGGGGACGTGGTGTCGCTCATGCTTTGCCCGGGACGAAGGCGCCGGGCGGGACCAGCCCGGGCTCGACATAAGCGTAGTGAAGCGCATCGAGCTGCGCCCAGAGCACGTTGCACTTGAATCTGAGCGCATCGAGGGCCGCGGCCTGCGCCTCGGGCGTGCGCGCATTGCGCTTGACGTATTCGAGCGCGAAATTCGCGTCGTCCGGCGCCTGGGTCAGGCGGCGCTTGAAATAAGCCATCACCTCGTCGCTGATGAAGTCGTAATTCTCAAGCATGCCCGAGATGCGCTCCTTGTGGATCTTGGGGGCGAACAGCTCGGTGAGCGAGGAGGCCACCGCCTCGACCAGGGTCTTCTCCCGCACGAAATTGACATAGGCCTCCACCGCGAAACGGGTCTCGGGCAGGGCGCCTTTCATGGAGATGACGTAGTCCCGGTCGAGCCCGAGCCCGTCGGTCAGCACCAGCCAGCGTTCGATGCCGCCTTCCTCCTGGCCAAAGCCGTCATGGTCCATGATGCGGTGAATCCAGTCGCGCCGAAGCTGACGATCGTGGCAGCGGCTTATCAAGGCGGCGTCCTTGCGCGGCACCGCCGACTGGTAGCAGTAGCGATTGAGCGCCCAAGCCTGCACCTGGCCCTTGTTCAGCTTGCCGCCATGAAGCAGCTTATGAAACGGGTGCTTGTCGTGATAGCGCTCGGCACCGATGGCACGCAGCGCCTGCTCCAATTCCTCGGGGCTCATGATCTTGGTCATGACCGTTACCTTGTCCTACCCAATTCCGCCAAAGAACCCGGGTAGGCTCCTCCCTGGTTTTCGCGCTCTTGGTGCCCGGCAGCGAAGGCCGCGGACATCGGCGCAAAATTCCGCACGCTAGATATAGGAAGCGTTGCTACGAGTCGCATGATCCGCGCATGAACGCCAAGTGGATAGCACATTAAGAGAATCTGAACGGCGAGAGTAGGCAATGCGACGATCCATGGTAATCAAGGTTTCGGGTCGCGGCTACAGAAGATGCGCGGTAGCGCATACGCGGCAGGGGAATTAGGGTTGCGATCAGGGGGAGGCTGCCACGCTCACAATCCAACTTGTCATCCTTGTCGCGGCCGCGCTTTACGCGCGGGCGGGTGCCGTGGCGCTCAGGCGGCCGATCTCCGACTTCTACGTCGCCGGGCGGCTCGTGCCGCCGATATTCAACGGCGCTGCAATCGCGGTCGGACTCCTCCCCGTGATCGTCTTTCCCGGGCTTGCCGGGGCGCTCGTCCAGGGCTCGGAGGGGGCCTCGCTGCTTGCCATCGGCGGAGGCGCGGGGCTCGTGGCGATCGGCTTTTTCATCGCGCCTTATCTCCGCAGGTTCGGCGGCTATACGGTACCGGATTTTCTCGCCGAGAGATTCGACCTGCCCGGGATCAGGCCGCTTGCGGTCCTCGCCGTGATCCTCTGCACGTTCCCGGCTCTTGCGCTCGCGCTGTTGGTGCTTGGCACGCTCGTCACGCGCGTTTTCGCCATCGATCTCGGGACAGGCGTCGTGCTTGGCGTGACGATGCTGCTTGCTTGCAGCTTCGCCGCCGGCATGCGCTCGGCAAGTCTCACGCAGATCGTCCAATGCGCGATCCTGCTTGCCGCCTCCCTGGTCGTATTGGCGCTGTTGCTGTGGCAAGGGGGCGGATTCTTTCCTGCGCTCGGCGGCGCCGGCCTCCGGGCCGCGCTTGCGGCCATCCAGCTCGAAACTTTCACGGCTGAGGATACGCTCAACCGATTCGCGTTGCTGTTCTGTCTTGCCGCCGGAATTGCCGCGCTGCCCCACCTCCTCGTTCGAAGCTTGGTCACGCCATCGATCGAAGGCGCGCGGATGTCGTTCCTGTGGGCGCTCCCTTTCACCGCGGCACTGTGCATTTTGGCGGCGCCTTCCCTTGCACTGTTCGGCGAAGTGCCCGCCGCGGCGGACAACATGCCTGCGCTCTTCCGGTTGGGATTTGCGGTCACGGGCGCAATCGCGGCCTTGCTTGCGCTCGGCAGCGGGCTTGTTCTCGCCCTCGCCAACACGCTGTCATACGATCTCTACTACAAGATGGTGCATCCGACCGCTTCGACCGAGCGCCGCATCTTCGTTGCCCGGGGCGCGATCCTCGCGGTCGCCTTGCTCGCCGCTTGGGCGGCGCTGGCTCAGCCGGAACCTACCCGCGCCATGACCGGGGCGGTCTTCTCGCTTGCGGCAAGTGCGTTTCTGCCCGCGCTCGTTCTCGGCATCTGGTGGAAACGCGCAAGCGGCGAGGGCGCTCTTGCCGGCATGCTGACCGGTCTTGCCGTGTGTCTCTACTACATGCTGGCGCCGCGCTACTTTCCGTTCGCGTTCTACGAGACGTCGAGCTTTCTCTCCGACGCCACGGTGGCCGAGGCTCAGCGCTACAATGATTTGAGGCAGAGCTACTACCTTGCCGATGCGGCGACGCGAGGAGTCGCCTTGACGGCCTGGGAAGATGCGGCCCGCGCTGTCGCCAATTGGGGCGGCGTGAAGCGAGACTTCGCCGGCCTGTTCGCCGTGCCGATCGGTCTGTTGGTGATGATCGGCGTGAGTCTGTTCACGCCGGCACCGGCGCGAGAGATCCAGAGCTTCGTCGAGGACTTGCGTAAGACATCGGCCGCGTAGGCCCCATCCCAAGCCCTAATCGTCCGAAGGCGTGGCCGCGGACTGCGCGGGAGGCGGCTCGCTCTGCCCAAGCAGGCGGAAGGAATCGCGGAAGCGCGTGGCCTCATCGCCGGTCGCGTGGCTCTTGGGACCGGCCGTGACCAACATATAGATGCGGTCGCCGGACGGCACGACATCGATCAGGTGACTGAGCTTGCCCTTCTTGTCGTCCGAGATCGCTTCAAAGCCCGGATATCCCGCAATCGTGGCCGCGCCCCGTTTGCGCAAGCGCGATTCGCTGCCTTTGGCGTAGGCGTTCACAAGCTTGACGTAGGTGTCGTTGTCGGGGCTCGGGCCCTTGCCGGGCGGATACTCGAACACCACCACGCTATAGACGGTGTCCTCGCCCACGCTTACCTGGAAGTCGTATTGCAGCAGCGGGTTTTGACCTTCGACCGGCGCGCTCGTGGATCTGGGCGAACCCGGGAAGGTCACGGCAAAGCCCCGTTCGGGCGACTGGAACTCCGTCCATTGCGGCACCGCCGCCGTCGCTTGCTGGGCGGGCTGATCCTCGGCGAATGCGGTCGCGGCCGTTGCGGTCAAGAGAAGCACCGCCAACGCTGCGCTTTGGATCGACATTGATGCCTCCCTCGTCGCGACCTTCTCGAATCGGCATCTTAGCCGATCCGCTCTTGCCGTTCACCCGTGGCCTCCTGCTGTCAGCCTTGGGGCGAGGATTTCAGCGCGCGCTCATACATGGCCTCGACGTCCGCCTTGAGAGCGGGGCGCGTCTCGGGGCGGAGATAGAGCATGTGCCCGCCGGCATAGGTCTCGACCACGATCGGACTTGCGCCTTCGAGCGGCGCGAGCTGGTTCACGAGATAGACGGGCGTGGAGTAGGGCGTGATCAAGTCCGTGTATCCCGTGGCGATGAACACTTCGAGCCCGCGATTCGCCGCCCGCGCCTCCTGAATGTCATCGAGGACGCCGGCATAGCCTTGGCGCGTGGGCCTCGTTCCGAAATCCCACTTGCCGCGTACGTCTCGATTGAGCAGCCGGTAGCTCATGTCGGTCTTATAACCGAGCTCGCCTTGCGCATATTGGACGAAGGCGCCGGTCCAGAGCGGAACGGTCGCGTCGAGGACGGGATCCGGTCCGCGCGGCCAAGAGCTTGCCGGGTTGGGGTCGGGACCGCTGACGCTCCCGTCATAGCGGCTCAGCACTTGGCCGCGTGCGCGATCGAACTCCTTGATGAAGAGCGAGGGCGGAATGCGGGCAAACGTCCGGCGCACGGTCTCGACCGGAAGTCCCGTCAGCTCCGCCACCGTACCGCTCGCCCTGCCGGCGCCTTCCTCCGCACCGGAAGCGAGCGCCACCAGATAGTCGGTTAGCGCGTAACGCTCGGCTTCTTTCACGGCCTCTGCAAGCGCCTCGCGTCCCGTGACACCTTTGCTTTCGAAATTGACGGCGGCGAAGGAGGGGAGACCGAGCGCCCAGGGAAGCGGGTCATAGTCCTCGCCGTTGAGCAGAGCGAATTCGAGGGCAGGTGAAACGAGGATGAGGCCGTTCGGCGAGATGCCGCCGGTCTTCTGCAACGCCCGCGTGATGGTCGCGACGCGGAATCCGCCATAACTTTCGCCCGCAAGAAACACCGGCGAGACGAGTCGCCCGGCATCGGTGAGGTAAAGCCTGATGAAGTTGGCGAGCGCTCGCGTATCCTCCTCGACGCCGAAGAAATCGCTCTCGTCCTTGCCGTCCCGGGCGCGGCTATAGCCGGTGGCGACGGGATCGACGAAGACGAGATCGGTGAAATCGAGCCAGCTGGAGTCGTTGGCGACGAGGCTGGGAGGCGGCCCGAGGAGTTCGCCCTTGTCGCTTACGGTGACGGACTTGGGACCGATCGCGCCAAGGTGGAGATAGGCCGATGCCGCTCCGGGGCCGCCGTTGAAGACGAAAGTGATCGGCCGTTTCGTGTCTTGCGGCTCGCGCACGTAGGCGACGTAGAAAATGTCCGCGAGCGTCTTGCCTTGCGCATCGCGGAGCGGAAGGGTCGCCGCCTTCGCGCTGTAGGGAACTTCGACACCGGCAAGGTGGATGCTGTGTTGCGTGATCGAGGCCGGCGGAACGGGGGCGTCAGCCTTGGCAGGTTGCGTGCCTACGCTCTGATCGCCGGAACTCTCCTGTCCGCTCGTCGCCGCATGCGGTCGCGCATCGGCAACCTCGCCCATCGTGGGTGCGGGAAAGAAGAGAAGGGCGGCGAGCGTTACCGGGGCAAGAAGGCGGACGAGGCGTTTCAGAGGTTCCGTCAATGATCTGTTCCTTTGGATTTCCGGGAAATAGGTTGCTTGGGACAGGTAGGAGCGGTGAGGACGCGAAACCAGGGTGAGCGTGCGGGTTTTGCGGGGTCCGCTCTAACTTTATCCCTCCTCCCTCGTCTTTCTCCCTTTCCCCTCGCGGGAGAGGGGATGAGGTATGCAGGGCTTTCTCCGGGGCGTTGCAAACGCGCCACGTTCAATGGCGTTCGGTGCAAAGCGCGATATAGTGATAGGCCACAAAGGGTTTGGGGGCTAATCTAGCCCTCGCGCAAAGCTGCCCGGCCAGCAAACCTGGCCGAGTGTCCCGGCGTTCCCCGTGCCTGCGTCTCGCCGGGAGGAAGCATTGCGTCGCGCCTCTTGATGGCGGCAAGGACGGCCAGCGGCAGCCTTGTGCAGCTTGGAGGCTTCCGCGTGGGGAGCGGGAAGCCTCGACCAGTAGCGTTCAAAGTTCTCCCTGAGTTTAAGTTGGTGTCGGGCCGCGTGAGGCTCGTCACGCGCGGGGTCGACAGGAGCCGCATCACATGGCCAATCCGATGCGTGAGAAACGCACTTGGCCGCCGGATCGGGACTCCGATGGGGAGACCGCGGCCGCGTTCGAGGCCGCCGTCGCCGTGGTCAAGGAGTCCGTGGTCCGCTCAGGCGAGGTTCTTTCCTCGGCGAGGGAGGATCTCAGCGACCACCAGCGCTGGCTCAAGGCACAAGCCGCGGCGGTAGAATCGGACCGGGAACGGCTCGCCCGATGGCTGCAACGGCAGCGCGAACGCCAGGAAGCGATTGAGCGCCGGGAACAGGCGCGGGCGCGCCGCCGGGCAAGGCGCCAGGCGGCCATCGGTTCGGTCAGGGACGCGATCGCGGGCGCCGTGTTCGCCGTGCGCGCCGCGGTCTGGGGATCGATCTCATCCATTATGGGCGGCCTGAACGCCATCGACGCGACGGCCGCAAGAGGGCTGCGCTGGATCGGCGCGAGCATTCGCGACGCGGCGCTCTATGTCGCAGCAGCGTTCCGCCGCGCGGCACTATCGATGGGGAGAGCCTTCCGCGGTATCGCGCTCGGCACCGTAGGAGCGCTCCGGCGCGCGGTACTGTGGTCACGGAGAGCATTCGGGGGCGCCTTTCACTTCGGTTTTTCTTCGGTCGCTTCCACTCTCGGTTCGGTCCGCGCTTTGCTCGCGTCGGGCGTCGCTCGCGCCGGGTCAAAACTCCAAGTCGTCGCGCCTGCGGCCGGCCACGCCGTGACGCGGGGCTTCGGCCTGATTGCGGCCTCGACGCATAAGGCGTCGGATACGATCGGGCCTCGCGTTCGTGAGAATTTTGTTTGGCTGTCGGGCCGAGCCGAAAATCTCAGGCGTGCGACCGGCGAGGCCGTTGCTCCTGCTTTGTCACGCGTCGCCGTCAAGACCCGTGCGCTTGCGCCGACGCTTTCCGCGCGGATGGCCGAGGCGCGAACGGTTGTCGGGTCTCATTTGCGGGATGCCGCGCACGGCGCCAGGGGCCTCCTGGCCACATCCAAGACCTCTCCGGAGGCGGCCGAAAACGCAGTATCCTTCCGGCAACAGATAGGGAGACTTGATCTGAGCCAGATGCTCATCATCGCCGGGGCTCTCCTGCTCGTCTGCGGCACCTTGATGCTGGGAGGCGGCCTCCTCCTCCGTGCCGGCAAGCCCGCCGTTGCCGCCGCCTCGACCTCGGAGCCTATCGCCTGGCTGTTCGAGCACGACACTCTTGAGCTCGACGAGCGCTCGGTGTTCGCCTTCGCGACGACGCCCGAGGGCGTGCGTGTCCGCGGGTTTGCCATCGGCGGCGTCAACATGTCGGAGCAAATCCTCGATGCGGTCGGAGCCGTCATCAAGCCGGATCGCGAGGTCAAGGACGTCAAACTTGCGATGCGCGTCGTAGCGCCCGAAGAACAAGCGGGCGAGACGAAGATCTTCGAACCCGGCGTGCCTGGCACGATCCCGCCACAGGCGCAGTTCGCGCTCCAGTTTGCCTTCCCCGGAGATGGCGGGATGACGCCCGACCAAGTGCTCTCGACTTACGGCGGCGTCATGCTGAAAGTCCGCTACGAGGTGGCAGGAACCGAAAAATCCTTCATCCACTACCTGTCGCCGTCGTTCCTGGAGCGGCAGCTCGCGGAGATCATGGCCGGGTCCAAAGGATCATGACCCGAGGTCTCTTGACCTCGTCTCTGTTTCCATAACGCAAGCTCTAGAAGCAATTGAGCGTGAGCGTGGCGCAGCCCCTGATGCTGAGACACGCCTTGAAGTTGTTGCAGCACCTCAGGCCGCAGCCCGTGAAATCGAAGGAGGCATCGAGCGTCTCGGCAAAGCAAATGCTGTTGCAGGACCGGAAGTCGTCGTTGCAGACACGGACGCTTTGGCTCCCGAGGCCGCAGGGCCGCTGGCTTGGTCGGACCGACTGAAAGGGGGCCTCCTGTTCGGTCGTGGTCTGCGCCCGGGCACCGCTGGCGGCGAGACACACCACGAGCGCAAGAGAAAGAAGCACAAATCTGGTCATGCCGCTGTTCTGTCCCCACGCGCCTGGCGCATTCCCCTAAGGAACGTCCCCCCAGACGCCCACGCCCGTGAAGAGCAAGCTTTGCGTTCTCCGCACCACCAAACGGCCAAAAAGGCGCGCGAGGTTGGCCTCGGAAAAGGGGCCAAACGTGCGATTCACTCTTGCCGTCCTCGGTTTGCTCATCCCGCTCGCGGCGGTCCTGGGCTGCGCCACGCAAAACGAGGCGTCCCGGGCGGCCGAACAGGCGGTGGCCGACAGCGAGGACGAGGCGACATGCCAGGAGAAGAGCGGTGACGAGCCCAAGGCCTACAAGGCTTGCCGCGAGGCCATGTCAGACGCGCGGGCGCAACAAGCCGCCATTCAGGAGCAAAAGCGGCGGGACTTCGACCGCGTGCTCGGCGCCGGCACCGACGGCCTGAACAATTATTGACAAATGTTGGGGCTTGGGTGGTGGGGGCTGGGCAGCCAACGCCCACGGCCAAAACCGATGCCATAGTTTTTTTACGGTGATTCGGCGAAGGCTGCCCCGCCGCGGGAGTTCCGCTAAAATTGGTGCCATCGAGGCTTGTTCGCAAAAGGGGAGACCGATGAACCGCAAAGCACGATTTCTCGTCATTGCCGGCGTTGCGATTGGTACGCTCGCAGCTGTTCTCAATGTTTCGGCTCCGGTCGAAGCCGGAACGTGTCAGCCGGTCAAGGCGAAGGGGAAAGGCCGCGACATCGCTACGGCATCGACCCTTGCGCAAGCCAGCCTGGCGGTAAAAGCGGCCGCCCTTGGCGGCACGGTCACGCAGACGTCGAGCAATTGCGTGCCGGGACCAACGGTCGTCGTGTGCAGGATATCGGCGGTCGTCTGCCCGAGGTAGCTTCGAGGCATCGCGAACCGCCTCCGGTCCCATCCGCATTTGTAGTGCCGGCAGGCGGTAAGGCGTCACCCGCCCTCGATTTTGCTGGTCGATAGGGTCCGCGCCCGCTCGCTTAGGCGGGCCGACAAGATATAAGTCTTTGGGCCGGTGAAAGAGGGGCGCGACCTTTCGCGGTTGAGGGTGAACGCTACGTCATCGATCCTCGATCCGTTCACGCTGGCGGGCATTGCCGGCACCGCGCTCATCATCGTGGCCTATTTCGCCAATCAGCAAGGCTGGCTCAAGGCGGATGATTGGAAGTATCCGCTCGCCAATTTGATCGGGGCCGTGCTGATCCTGGTTTCGCTGATTACGGCGTGGAATCTGCCCGTCGCCGTGATCGAGAGCTTTTGGGCGGCGATCAGCATTTATGGATTGATCAAGAACGCCGGACGATCGAAAGGCTAGATCAGGTCCAACCAGCGCTCGAGCATGATCCGGCAGTGGCGCTCGAACGCGGGCAACCGTGTCGCGCTCTCGGCGATGATCGCCTCGGCGTCGAAACCGTTCGCCGCCATGTAGTCGCGATTGTTGCGGCACATGATTTCGAGCAAGGGGCGATCGGCTTCGGCGTGATATTGGAAGCCATAGGCAGAGTTTCCGTAACGGAACAGCTGGCATTCGGTCATGTCGGAATAGGCGAGCCTCTCCGCGCCCGGCACCTTGGCGATGATATCGCCGTGGAAATGGTAGGAGAGAAGCTTGCGCGGATGACCTTCCATCAAGGGGTCGTTCGCGCCGGCTTCGGTCAGCCTGAGATCGTACCAGCCGATCTCCTTGCGCTTTCCCGGGACCACCTCGCCGCCGACGGCGCAAGCGAGGAGCTGGGCGCCGAGGCAAAAGCCTGCAACCGGCTTGCCTTCGCCGATGAAGTCGCGGCAGAGCTGCATCTCGCCCGAGAGGTAAGGATATTGATCCGTCTCGTAGGCGCTCTGCGCGCCGCCGAGCACGACAAGGGCGGAGAACGCGTCGCTTGGAAGCCTGGCATAGTCCGCTTCCCAACCGAGAACGCTGCGTTGCTCAAGACCGCGGACGTCAATCAAAGTCGCCAACGCGCCCGCGCCTTCGTGCTGGTCGTTCCGAAGGATGAGAATGGGCTTCATGATCCGATCCGTCCGCTTGAGGCGAGGGCGTTTCTCGCGCTGCCGTCGAGGATTATACTCGCCTGCGTGAATTGACGCCTTCTTTGCCTCAATGCATCGGCTGCAGAAAGCGAAATCCGACCGACGGCTAAGCCCGCCGCGATTGGGTTCCAACACAAGGAGGGTTGGTCATGGCTTAATACATCCTTTCGGATCCCAACTTCAGCGACGGCACGCGGCGCGAGGTCATCGAGCAGATCGTTGATCCGTTTCGCGGACGCCCCGGGGTGAAACTTATCGGCTATGAGCCGGATCCCGACTTCGATCGCCTTCCCATAGAGGCGCTCGGGCGGCTTGAACCGATGAAGGAGGCGCTGCTCGCCGCCGCCGGCAAGGCTTACGAGCTCATCGACATGGAGAAGCAGCGCGGCGCCCATCCGCGCATCGGCGCGGTCGATACGATCGAGATCTATCCCGCCAAGGACATCACCATCGAGGAATGTCGCGATTTCGCCGAGGAGCTCGGCAACGAGCTGTTCAAGCGCTACGCAGTGCCGGTCTATTTCACCGGCAAGAACGCGCGCAGGCCCGAGAACGAGGGTCTCACCTTCATTCGCAAGGGAAACTACGAGGGGCTCAAGGAGGCCGTGCTCAAAGACCCTTCGCGCGCGCCCGATCTTGGCCCGGCCAGGCTGCATCCGACCGCGGGCGCCACGATCGTCGGCGCCGTCGATGAGCACGACGCCTATTTCAACGTGGTGCTCGACACGACGGACCTTTCGATTGCGAAGAAACTCGCAAGCTATGTGCGCGGCAAGACCGGAGGCTTCACCAACATTCAGGGCGTGATCGGCCTGCCGCAGACACACCGCCGTACCGGCAAGGCTTGCGTGGCGGTGTCTTGCGAGATCAGCAATCCGCTCAAAACGCCGATCCATCGCGTCTTCAATCTTCTGAGATCTGAGGCCGCCCGTTACGGCGTGAACGTCATCGCCGGGCAGATCTGTGGGACCATCAGCGCCGAGGTCCTGGTTCAGACCGCCGAATGGTACCTCATGCTCGAGGGCATCAACGGGCCTTGGGACTACAAGAGCCAGATCCTCGAAAACCACCTGCTGGAGCTTGAGAGCTAGCGACCTGCCTCCAGGCACAGGCGCTTCTCTACAAGAAAGTCGGTCCGACTGCGGCGAAACCTTGAAGTCGCGAAACCTGAAGTCGCGACCGAGCTTCGGTCCACGCTGCGAAAGCTGAGGCTTTTCCGCGCCGGTCGGTCGAGCCGGCTGGAGATATCCACAGGCGCGTTGGCGAAAAAAATGGGGGTTTTTGGATCCAACTCGCCGTTTGGCGCGTTAGGCGTGTGGGCACTACCCGGAGGAGATGAACATGGCGAAGCCAAGCCAGCCCCGGCGCCCCCGCGCACTGATCGTGGAAGACGAAATCCTGATTGCACTGGGGTTAGAAGCAGATCTGAATGAGTTGGGCTTCGATGCGTGCGGCCTTGCCGCAAACGCAAGACAGGCCCTCTCTTTTGCGATGGAAGACATGCCCGATCTCGCGGTGGTTGATGTTTACCTGGACGGCGTCCGTGACGGCATCGAGACGGCAAAAACGCTCCGCGATTTTTGCGGCGTGCCGATTGTTTTCGTAACGGCCTATGGCCACGAGCAGGGGATCATCGAACGCATTCAGCGACAGGTCCCAGGTGCTCCAATCTTGAGTAAGCCGCTCTACGGCAGCCGGCTCGCCGAAGCGATCGCCGAAGTGGTAAAGATTGCCCCTTCGCGCCGTGCGCAGCGAGCGGCAGCGCATTTGCACGCGCCGGCTGTCCACTAGGTGTCAAGCGAAGCGGGCTCGAGCGGCGTTCGCAGCTTGTATCGGCTCGTCTTCGCGCCGGGTGGCTAGGTGCCCGGCAATCGTCGCCACGATGGCCCGTGGTCAGCCGCTGTAAGCGACTTCGGGTTGACTACTGTCAGTTTGGAAGAAAAGTTATAACGCGAAAGTTATATGGTGTGGCAAGTCGCTATAGTCCGAGAGAGTAATGCCTGGCGTAAGGCCCGAGCCGTCTGAGCAAGCAACGGAGCCACCCAATCCGGCGTCAGGCCGAACGCTCGACGCACCTCCGCTGCGTTCGATGCTCTCCACGGACGAGTTGCTACGACGTCCGTCGCGTCCTCCCGATCATGCGGCGGAAAATCAAGCCCTCATCGATCTCATGCAGGCGTTGGCGACCTCGCCGGAAGTTATCTTACAGAGGCTCGCCGACACCGCCTTGAAACTGTGCCGCGCGCACTCCGCCGGGCTCAGCCTGCTGGAGGATACCGATCAGAAAAGCAATTTTCACTGGCGCGCGATCGCGGGCCAGTGGGCGCCTCACCTGAATGGAGGAACGCCGCGCAACTTCGGGCCGTGCGGCACCGTCCTCGACCGAAACGCCGCGATGGTATGCTCGCATCCCGAACTCGACTTCCCCTACTTTGCGCCGGTCAAGCCATTGCTCGAGGAAGCGTTGCTCATTCCTTTCTACGTCAAAGGCGAGGCAGTCGGTACGATTTGGATCGTTGCGCACGACACGAGTCGCCGCTTCGACGCCGAAGATTTGCGTGTGATGACCAATCTCGGCGCCTTCGCCGCAGCGGCCTATCAAATGTGGCTGTCCCTGAACGCGACTCAGCGAATTGTCGCTATCGTCGAGTCCAGTGACGACGCAATCGTAAGCAAGGACCTGAATGGTATCATTTCAACTTGGAACCAGGCGGCGGAGCGGATCTTCGGCTATGCGGCCAAGGAGGTGATCGGCAAGCCGATCACGATTCTGATTCCGCCAGAGCGGATTGACGAGGAGGGCAAAATCCTCGAACGGATCCGAAGCGGTGGACGTGTCGAAACTTATCAGACCGTGCGCCTGCGCAAGGATGGAAGCCCGGTCGATATTTCGCTGACCGTATCGCCGCTCAGGACCGCCGAGGGTCAAGTCGTCGGCGCGTCGAAAATCGCCCGCGACATCACCGAGCACAAGCGTAGCGAGCAGCAGATTGCTATTCTCATGGGCGAAGTCGAGCACCGTGCCAGGAACGTGCTGGCGACGGTGCAGGCGACCGTCCATCTCTCGCAGGCAGATACACCGGACGGTCTCAAGCGGGCCATTGAGGGACGCATTCAAGCGCTCGCGAACGTCCACAAATTGTTCGTGGAATCGCGCTGGTCTGGAGCCGGGCTTGAGGTTCTGGTCAAGGACGAGCTTGCCGCCTACGGCGTGGACGGCGAAAGGCGCGCGCATATCGAGGGTCCACCGGTGCTGCTGCGGCCGGACAGGGCGCAGGCAACCGCGATTGCATTGCATGAGCTCGCGACCAACGCGGCCAAGTACGGGGCTCTATCGGCGGGCGGCGGCCGCGTTCACGTCGCGTGGTCGCTTAACCCGGACGGAGGCTTCGTCCTTCGCTGGAACGAGAGCGGGGGCCCGCTCGTCGAACCGCCCATGGGCAAAGGGTTCGGCATGCGCGTGATGGAGCGCATCATTCGCGACCAAGTCAAGGGCGAGATACGTTTCGACTGGCGCCGGGAAGGGCTTGTGTGCGAGATCGCCCTGCCGGCCGCGAGATAGACGTTTCGTCCTTGATGCCCGTCGTCACTAGACGGAACTCCCGTTAGCGCCATCAGTTTATCTCAACGCGTGCAACCTGTTCGGTCGGCGCGTTCGGGCGCCTGATCGGCGTCTCCACAGACAGGCGCCGGACAGAAATGAAAACTCCGCCATGGCAGAGACCGTCGCCGATTTCATGCTTTCGCGCCTTTCGCAATGGGGCGTACGGCGGATCTACGGCTATCCCGGTGACGGCATCAACGGCATTCTGGGCGCGCTCGACCGCGCCCTGGATCGCTTTCAATTCGTGCAGGTTCGGCACGAGGAGGAAGCCGCCTTCATGGCGACCGCGCACGCCAAGTTCACGAACGAGGTGGGCGTTTGCCTCGCCACCTCGGGCCCCGGAGCAATTCATCTCTTGAACGGCCTCTACGATGCGAAGCTCGACCATCAGCCGGTGCTCGCCATTGTCGGACAATCGGTGCGCGCGGCGCTTGGCGGCGCGTTTCAACAAGAAGTCGACCTGCATTCGCTCTTCAAGGATGTCGCGGGCAACTACGTGCAAACTTGCACCGCCCCCGTGCAGATGCGTCATCTTGTCGATCGCGCCATGCGCATCGCGCACGCGGAGCGCTGCGTCACCTGTCTGATCGTCCCGAATGACGTTCAAGACCTCAAAGCTGAAGAGCCGCCGCATGAGCATGGAACGATCCATTCCGGGATCGGGTACTCGGCGCCCTGCATGGTGCCCGCCGAGGCCGAGCTGCGGCGCGCAGCGGAGGTCCTGAACGAAGGCGAGAAGGTGGCGATTCTCGTCGGCGCCGGCGCCTTGCAGGCCACCGACGAGGTCATCAAGATCGCCGAAATGCTCGGCGCCGGCGTGGCCAAGGCGCTGCTTGGGCGTGCTGCTTTGCCCGACGATCTCGGCTTCGTGACCGGACAGATCGGCTTGTTGGGAACGCGTCCCTCTTGGGACATGATGCAGGACTGCGACACGCTTCTCATGGTCGGTTCGCGGTTTCCCTATGCGGAGTTCTTGCCGAAGGAAGGAAACGCAAGGGGCGTGCAGATCGATATCGACCCCAAGGTCTTGTCGATCCGTTATCCCATGGAGGTCAATCTCGTCGGCGACGCCGCGGCAACGCTCAATGCGCTCCTGCCGATGCTGGAGCGCAAGAGAGATCGATCCTGGCGCAACGCTCTCGAGACCAAGGTCGCCGAATGGTGGAAAGAGGAGGAGGAGCGCGCGCATCTGGACGGCGACCCGCTCAATCCGGAACTTGTGTTTTGGGAAGCGTCGCCTCGCCTTCCGGACAAGGCGATCATCGCCGCCGACTCGGGCACTTCGGCCAGTTGGTTCGCGAGAGCCCTGAAGCTCCGGCGCGGAATGAAGGCGTCGTTGTCCGGCACTCTGGCAACCATGTGCTGCGCCATCCCCTACGCGACCGCCGCCAAATTCTGTTTTCCCGATCGCGTCGCGATCGCCTTCGTGGGCGATGGCGCCATGCAGATGTTGGGCATGAACGGGCTCATCACCATTGCCAAATATTGGCGGGAATGGGAGGACCCACGACTCATTGTAGTGGTGCTGAACAATCGCGACCTCAACATGGTGACTTGGGAATTGCGCGCGATGGGAGGGACGCCGAAGATCGAGGAGACGCAAAACTTGCCCGACTTCCAATACGCGCAGTTGGCCGAGATGCTGGACCTCAAAGGCGTGCGGATCTCGGCGGCCGAACAAGTCGTCCCTGCCTGGGAAGCGGCTTTGGCGGCGGATCGCCCCTTCGTCATCGATGCCGTCGTAGACCCGACGATTTTCGCCGTGCCTCCGCACGTGACGTTCGAGCAGACGAAAAATTACCTCGCTGCGATCCTGAAAGGTGACCGCGAGGCGGCGTGGACCATGTGGCGTTCGTTGAAGCAGATGGTCAGCTGACGCTGGAAGCGCGACAAGGCGCGGCCCACTCGTAGCGACTTCCGCCTCCGTGCTATGCATGAGGAAGAAGCCTCCCGTTTGCAGGCACAAGCAGACTCATGTGCGAGATCATCAAGTGGACGTTCGCGGCGGCTTACGCTGTGGCTCTTTTCTTGCTCGCTGCGGGCAGCTGGGGTTGGCCCGGCGCCGACCGCGACCCACTCTCAGCCCTGCTTCTCATAGCGCTGGGGCTGCCGTGGAACCGCTTCATCGACTATTTCGGCGGCACCTCTCCGGCGGTATTGGCCATGCTGGCGCCCGCCCTTAACCTCGCCATTCTCTTTTCGATCTGCTCCACCCTGCGCAGGCGACGAAACCGAGCGCCCGGGGCGCCTTGAAGCACGCAACAATCCGAGACATCGGGTTGCATCATCCTTAATCGAGGTTCCTCATTCCTTTGGTTGGGCAGGAGAGTTCCAGAATATTTTTGGGAGTCGACTGGACGGGGCGACGGCCAAGGAAAGGAATTCCAATGGACCCAGTACCTAATTGTCATCTGCCATTCATCGGCGTGACCGTAGGCTTGTTGCGAGCTGTCGTGCGTCTCGCGGTGAGACGGGCGAACCTGCCGGAGTGGCGTCTCGTACCGATCAACACTACACCACGCCGTTAAGTCGGGTACTCGCCCAGCGGCCTCTAGGTCGGGGCGAAGCGGATCGGAAACGTTCCTGCTGCGCTCGGCGCGCGGGGCGTTCCTTGGTGCATAGAGACAGGGGGCGCTACGGACTCGCGGGAGCCCCCTTTTCAGATGCTTGAATTTGGTGCCGGGTGAGGGATTTGAACCCCCGACCTTCGGTTTACAAAACCGCTGCACTACCACTGTGCTAACCCGGCGCCTCTCGATTCGTCCGCGAGTGGCTCACGCGCGAAAGTCTTAGACCCGTTGCGCCCGCTTTTCCACAGTCCCTTACCACTGTCCCTATGGAGTCGATCGACGCGCCTTTGCCGGCGGGGTGACGGCTTCAAGCCTATCTGCGGCGGCTCGCCAGAAGTCCGGCGATGAACGCAATGGCGAGCAGACCCACGGGCCCCACCTGCTGCATCGCTTTTCCAACGCTCTGATCGAGCAGGCCTACGCTGTCGCCCGCCGATGCGAACGGGCTCGACGCGGTCGGCTTCGGCCTCCGCGCCGTGAGGAAAAAGACGGCAAGCACGACGAGGGCGAGCGCGGCGAGCAGCGCGGCAATCAGGCACGCGGCCTGGGGCGGCGTGAAGCCATAAGACAGGATCAGGGCCTGATAGGCCGCGAACAGACCGAAGCAGGCGGCTGCGATCAGGAGCAGCGCGGCGACGGCGACGAAGAGCGCCTGGCGAAGCGAGCGCTCGATCGATTCGCGAATGCGAAGTCCGATCTGGAGCGAGGAGATGAGCGCGAGCGCCGAGCGGAGCATGGAGGCTTCGGCCTAGCGGCGGGTGAAAACACCGAACAGAAAGCCAAGGCCTACGGCGATGGCAACGGCCTGGAGCGGATTGCGCCTGATGGCCTCTTCGGCTTCGGTCGCGGTCGCGATCGCCTTGTCCTGCACGCGGTTCACCTGCTTGCCGGCGATGCGGCCGACGGTCGAGGTCAGGTTTTGGAGGTCGGCGCGGATCGCTTCGATCTGGTTCGCCAGTTCGTCGGCATCGCGGTCACCGGGCCCGCGTCTGCGGTCGCTATCAATTGATGACATGGGGTCGTTCCTTGTTTTGAGGGGGGCGGAAAGACAGGGCAACTCCTTCGGGCGGGCCGCGTTCCAAGCATTTTCAAGCGGCGCGGGCGCACGCCTCGACTTGATCGGCCGCCGACCGTCGCTGTCAAGGGCCGTGACATTGACCGTGACTTCGGCGCAACGCCCTTTGGGGGTCATGGTTGCCGAAGCCTTGCGCCCGACAAAGCGGCCTCGTAGACTTTGAGTCCGCCGAGGGACCGCTCAGGGGGGATGAGCATGGGTTGTCGCGGGCTTGGCCTTGCCACTATTGCCGCCGCTAGCCTCTTCGTCTTTTCGGCGTTTGAGCCCGCATACGCTGCAAGCGCCGGTCTCTCTGCCATGAAGGGTCGGTCTTCGTTCACGGAGAGCGCCGCGCCGATCCAGGAGCGCGTGCTGCTGCATCATCGTCGTCGCGTGCAGTCCTTCTACTGCTATCCGCGGAATTACTGGTGGTTCTACCGGCCGTACACCACGGCGCTCGACGGCCATCCCCGCTGCATGCCCTACTTCCATTATCTTGGGCCTTACGACCGCCGGGGCGTGGGGCCTGACCGCTACGTCAAATAGGCGGGGCGGCGCGCTGGCTTCGGTCCCAGCCGTCCAGGGCGTGTACTCATAAAATCATCCGGAAAAGGTCCGCTTTACCCCCAATAGCGGACGTGCGGCGAGCCGCTCAAAGAGTCCGTTTTGCGCCATTAGCGGACATCAACCATCACCTATTCAGAGCACGGTCGTCCAGTGCACCCGTTGAAATCCGCCCGGCAACGCTTTGGCACGGCTCGCTACAGTCAGCAGTTGCTTCAGCTACTTGATCTCCCAGGTGGCCTTGTGGTTGACGATATAGGCGGTGCGGCCGCCGACCGTGTCGTGAAGTTGCACCACGGTGTAGGGAACCGTTCCCGTGATACCTTTATATTTGCCCGTACCACCCATCAGGTAGTGGTTTTTGTCGTCGAAGGTCGTGAATAGGTTGTCACCATCTTTGTCGGTTTCAACGCAGCTCCCGTTGAAGTGAAATGTCTCTCCCACCGAGCTCTGGTGATAGAGGCAGCGAACTGACATGTCGTGGAACGGGCCGTCTCCTTTGACGTTGCGGTTGATTCCAGTGCTGTCAACGATTGTCCCCGTGCCGGCTCCGCTATCGATTTTAGCCACAGGGTTTTCTACATAGTACGTGTCGTATTCCGCGCTGCCGGTCTTCGGAAACTCGGCAGCTGCTGCTG
>DASUQP010000006.1:0-2684 GCA_036280475.1 Methyloceanibacter sp.
CTCGAAGGCGGGGGCGGCCTCGGGCGAAAACAGAAACTCGAGAAATTGGCGCGCACCGGATTTCGCCCCGGCCACCAGAGCTACCGGGTAGAGGATGTCCGGATGGCTCTCTGCGGGGAACGTGCCGACGACGCGAACCGCGCGCTCCGCGTTCGCGTCGGTTCCGTAAACTATTCCGAGCGGCGCTTCGCCTCTTGCAACGAACGCGAGGGCCGCGCGCACATTGTCGGCCTGCGCCACACGCGGCGCCACCGCGTCCCACACGCCGAGATAAGTCAACGCCGCCTTGCCGTATTTGCCCGCAGGCACGGAGTCGACGCTTGCCATGGCGAGCTTGCCGTCGGGGCCAAGCGCCTGAAGCAGCGAAAAATTCTTTTCGATCGCGAGCGAAACGGTCGAGTCCTTCGGCGCGATCAGAACGAGCGTGTTGCCGAGAAGCGTGTGCCGTGACGGAACGTCGATCAGATTCTTCTTCTGCAGCTCGTCCATCCAGTCGAAATCGGCCGAAAAGAAAATGTCGGCCGGCGCCCCCGCCTCGATCTGCCTGGCGAGCGCCGAGGAGGCGGCGTAGCTGGTCACGACTTTAACGCCGGTCTTGGTCTCATAACGCTTGACGGCGTCATCGAGCGCGTTCTTCAGGCTTGCGGCGGCAAACACGGTGATGTCCGCCGCGCGCGCGGGTACCGTAAACAGGGGCGCGGCGGCGAGGACGAGCGCGAGAACGAGCATGCCGCGCCGGCATGTCATAAGGCGCATCGGCGAACTCCTTTGCTATGGGTGGGGGGATCCGATATGGTCACATGGAAATATCGCCTGAAATCGCCATAGCGTAAACCGTCGCATTCGTCGTAGCGTGTAAGGCGCTAGGTCCGGTCGGCCATGGCCGCGCGACTGATGATCGAGGATCCCCCGTGTTCACGCTGACGCCCGAGGAACTGGTTGCGATCAAGCTCTCCTTGCGCGTCGCTATCGTGGCGACGGCGGCGAGCCTCCCGATCGGCATCCTGATCGCGCTCGCGCTCGCCCGGGGCCGATTCCTGGGCCGCGGTCTCTTGAACGCGCTGGTCCTTGTCCCGCTCGTGCTTCCGCCCGTCGTCACCGGCTACCTGCTGCTCGTGACGTTCGGGCGGAACGCGCCCATCGGGCACTGGCTCGCCGAACATCTCGGCATTGTCTTCGCCTTCCGCTGGACGGGCGCGGCCTTGGCCTCCGCCATCATGGCCTTTCCCTTGCTCGTGCGCGCGATACGGCTGTCCATCGAGGCGGTCGACAGAAGGCTCGAGCAAGCGGCGGCCACGCTCGGTGCCAACCGCTTGTCCGTCTTCGCCACCGTGACACTGCCGCTGATCGCTCCCGGCATTTTTGCGGGCATCATTCTTGCCTTCGCGAGAGCCATGGGCGAGTTCGGCGCCACTCTCACCTTCGTGTCCAATATCCCCGGAGAAACGCAGACGCTGCCGATGCTGATTCACACTTTCACGCAGGTGCCGGGGGGCGATGCGGCCGCGTTCCGGTTGACCGTTGTTTCGCTGGCGATCTCGCTTGGCGCGATCCTCGCTTCCGAGGCCCTTGCCCAGCGCGTCAGCCGCAGGCTTCACGCGGTATGAGCCTCGAAGTGTCGGCAGAGGCGCGTCTCGGCGACTTCGCTCTCGACGCGAGCTTCAAGAGCGACAGCCGGGTGACGGCCATTTACGGCCCGTCGGGCTCGGGCAAGACCAGCATTCTCAATGTGATCGCGGGATTGCTTCGTCCGCGGCGTGGCCGCGTCGCCGTCGATGGCGCCGTCCTCTTGGATACGGCGACGGGCGCTTTCCTTCCTCCCCATCGCCGCCGCATCGGCTACGTCTTTCAGGAGAGCCGGCTCTTTCCCCATTTTTCGGTGAAGGGCAACCTGCGCTACGGACGGATGTTCGCCACTTCCTCGCGCCACCATGCGTCCTTCGAAGAGGTTGTCGACCTCCTCGCCCTCGGCCCCTTGTTGCGGCGGGGAACATCGGCCCTTTCCGGCGGGGAAAGGCAGCGGGTCGCGATCGGCCGCGCTCTCCTTTCGTCTCCGCGCCTGCTCCTCCTCGACGAGCCGCTGTCGTCGCTCGATGACAGGCGGAAAGCGGAGGTGATGCCGTTCCTCGAGCGGCTCCGCGACCAGGCCCGCATGCCGATCGTCTATGTGAGCCACGTGTTTTCGGAGATCGAAAGGCTGTCCGGGACCGTGGTGCTGATGGGGAACGGACAGGTGCTTGACGTCGATCGCACCAGCCACGTGAAAGCGAAAACGATTGAACCGCGCTAAGGTTGGCCTGCGTCAGATCGACGTTTCGTTGACAGGCGCTCTCCGAGCCACGCCCTGCGAGCGCCAACGCCGCGCCACCTTAGTCGTGATGGCCGCCGCCTCCGCCACCCCCACCGCCGCTATGGGGGATCTGGATGCGCACGCAAAGCCGTCCGATCCGGATCGTGCCATACGGGCATGGCGGCAGCGGTTGCGGCGCGACCCTGACTGGTACGCAGCGACGCGCTCTCCGGTTGTGGTAATATCCGGGCGGACAGCCTGGTTGCCTCTTGATCACCGGCGGCTTTTTCTTCTTGGGGCACCTTCTTCGGCGCCGGCTCAGGCGCCGGCTCTGCCGCAGGGGGCGTAACGTCGACACAGGTATCGCCCTGCTTGACCTGGCTGTGCGGGCATA
>DASUQP010000007.1:0-13353 GCA_036280475.1 Methyloceanibacter sp.
AGACGCCGATCATCAGGCCGAGCCGCTCGTTCGGATTGATGGCGACGCGGACGCCGGGCGTGGCCAAGGGATAAGCCGGACCGCCGCTCGGCAGGTCGGCGGCGGTGATCGAAGGCCAGCCCCAGGTGCCGTTCAAGAAATAACCGCCGCCCTCGCTGATGAGGAACTCGGCATCGGCGGCGAGCTGTCCGATCTTCACGGTGAGCTTGTCGTCGAAGAGATGCTGCTCGAACCAGAGCTCGAACAGGCGCGTGGCGTCGGTCGCCTCCAGATTCGACACCGGCATGAGCGAGCCGATATTGGCTGCCGTGATCGAGTTGCCGTGGATCTGATAGCCGTTGGCGAAGAAACAAAGCCCGCGCCACAGGCCGAGCTTCTTCATGTCGGCGTTGATGTAGAGCTCGAGCACGCCGTCATATTCGCCGCCCTCGTCGAAGCCGCCCCAATTGTAGAACGTCTCGCCGTAGTAGTAGCCGCCGACGCCGATGCCGCCGCGTGCGAGCGCTTGGCGCACTCCGCCGGGATCGAACTTGAAGGCTGCGTCATCGGGGATGGCGGCAACGTCGCAATCGGCGCGCGCCGCAGTGGGAAGCGCAAGAAGAGCCGCCGCCATCGCCAGCGCACCGACAGCTTGGCGCAGTTTGGGACGAATTCCTCCGCGACTCTTGTTTTGGTCCGCTTCCGATGTTGCGTGCGCGCCGCGAAAGCTCGGCCTTCCCCTCATTGCCTTTCCCCCAAAACCCGAGTCACCCTTGTTACGGTGTTAGCCACGCTAGTGGGGCCTCTCCCATCGCGTCAATTCGGCGTCGCACTTTCCCCACCGGCCGCTTTGGCCTCCGTCTCAACCTTCGCCGGATCGTCGAGACTGTCTGAGCCCTCGAACGCGATCGCCTTGAGGTCGAGCGCCGCCACCGCGCGCTCGATTGCCTTGGTCTGATCAAGAAGCGCGTCGACGACCCTCTGCACTGCTGCGTTCCCCGCTTCGTTCCCTTCCGCGACCATCTGGTCGTAGGACTCGGTCGTGAGCGCGCGCAGATAAAGCGCGTTCATCGCCTCCATGGTCGCGTCGAGCTTGGCCCTCACCTCGGCGTCGATCTCCGGCGCCTTGGCCTTGACCAGCTCTGACACGCTCGGGCCCGACACGAGAGATCTGTCGATGCGGCGATAAGTTCCGAGATAGACATTGCGGATACCGAGCGCGTCGAAAAAGTGGGAGGCGTGGGTATTGTCGGAGAAGCAATCGTGCTCCTCCTCGGGATCGTGAATCATCAGTCCGAGCTTCATGCGCTCTCCGGCGAGTTCGCCGTAGGAGAGGCTGCCGAGCCCGGTCATGATCGCGGTGAGCCCCGCTTCGTTGCCGCCGTCTTCGATCGTTTTTCGCGCCTTCCCACCCGGCCCCCATTGCGACGCCATCCAGGCGAGATCATCGACGAGAAGGTCGGTCACGGTCCGGAGATATTCGGCACGCCGCACGCAATTGCCGTTCGTGCACTTCGCGCTGTCGAAGTCGCTCGAAGGTCGCGCGCCATTGCCGGGTCCCGTGCCGTTCAGGTCCTGGCCCCAGAGAAGAAACTCGACGGCGTGGTAGCCGGTGGCGACGTTCGCCTCCACGCCGCCCGCCTCCTGCAGCCCGTCGGCCAGCACCTCCGCGGTGATCTTGCTGACGTCGAGCTTCTTTCCGCCAATCGTCAGCGTGGCATTGGCGATCACATTGGCGGCGTAAAGCTCGTTCTCGGGAGAGTCGGTCCCGTAGGACGAAGCGACATAGTCGATCAGCCCCTCGTCGAGCGGCCAGGCATTCACCTTGCCTTCCCAATCGTCGACGATGGCGTTGCCGAAGCGATAGGCCTCGGTCTGCATGTAAGGGATGCGCGCGGCGATCCAGGCGGCGCGCGCGGCGCGGAGATTGTCCTCGGTCGGTTTCGCGAGCAGGGCGTCGACGCTGAGCTTCAGCGTCCTCGCGGTATCGAGGGAATCGCCATAGGCGGCCTCTGCAATGTCCGCATAAGTTTTCAGGACATCCTTCGGCGCGGGTTCGGCCGCGAGAGGCGCGGCAAGGAACGCGCTGATCGCCAGAGCGGCGAACGGCACGTTTATCGATTGTCGTCGGAACATCGGTGCCCTTTGTCCTCACGATACGAAAACACGCCCGCCGGCTTTCGTCCGGCGAGACGCGTTCGACGGAGATAAATGCGGCAGCCTTAAGGGCCGGGACCCTCAGGCCGCCGCAAGGTTGAGATGAGTAAACGGCCAGCTTTCGCTTGGACGTTAAGGCCTCCGGGCTGGGCAGCCGGATGCCTTGTCACGACCCTAGCGCCAGAGCTAACATGCACAAAGTGAACTCTTTTCAGGAGAATTATTGCACCCCATGCACCTAAGGGAAATCGACGCCAATCTTCTCGTGACGCTCGACGCCCTCCTCGTCGATGCGAGCGTCACCCGCGCCGCGGAGCGGCTCGGAAGAAGCGCGTCAGCGATCAGCCATGCCTTGGCGAAGCTCCGCGAGATCTTCGCCGACGAGCTGTTTGTGCGCGCGGGCCAGCGGCTCGTGCCCACGGCAAAGGCGCTCGAGCTTGCGCCCACTGTCCACGTCATCCTCGCCGGCATGGAGAGCCTGCTCCGGCCGAGCAAGCCGTTCGACCCCTCCGAGACCTCGCGCGACTTCGCGGTCGCAACCAGCGAGGCGGGGGAGCTGATGCTGGTGCAGCCCTTGCGACGGCGGCTGCAAAAGCTGGCGCCGAGCGTGCGGGTCGGTTGGACCCCCTCGCGCCTCGAGGACAACACCGATGCGATGCGCAACGGGCGGGCCCATTTCGTCATCGACATCGAGAATATCCCCTCGCCGGCGCCCGACATCCGCGTCCTCAAGCTCTGCGACGACACGCTCGCGACGCTCGCCCGCCCAGGACATTCGCTCGCACGTGGGACGCCCAAGCCTGCGGCCTTCGCCGCCTCGGGCCACATCGCCGTGCATGGCCTTCCCACGATCGCGACGATCGATGGGGCGCTCGCGGCGCACAGACTCGCCTGCGTTGTCACCTCGCGCGTGTCTTCGCTCCTGGTCGGCTTGCTGCTCGCGCTGAACAGCGACGCGCTGCTCACGGTCCCGGCATCGCTTGCCGCGTTGCTCGAGCAGCAATTCGGGCTCGAACGCGTTCGCCAGCCGTTTCAGGCAATCCCCTTCCCCTTACGGCTCATGTGGCATTCCAGCTACGACCGCGACGAGTGCCATGCCTGGGTCCGGGCGGAATTCGCGAGGCTTGCCGGCGAGATGGACGCGGGTGGCTGAGAAACCGCCAGCGGGCCATGCCGCCGAGGCCTTGATCTCCCGGGCCGCCGCGCTTTTCGGCTGTCCTGCGCTTGGCGAGCTCGACGATTAAGATCCAAAACGCGACCTCCCTCTGGTTTCTGTCGCAAGGCTCGTTTACGATAGGGGTCTGCACCCGTATTGCCGAGTACGGGTCCCGGAGGTCCCTCGATGCCCGCATGGTTCCGCGCCGGCCTGTTCGCCGCGCTGTTCGTTTTCGCCACCACCCCTTCCCTCGCCTCCCCGAAGACATTTCAAGACGACGCTCTCGACGACGCCGCGATCACGCTCGAGGCCGACCTCAAGGAGGAGGCCGGCACCGTCGACAAGCCGCTCGCCACGCTGAAGCAGGAGGCAGAAGCGGCGCTTGAGCGCGTCGACTTCGGAAGCGCGGCCAATATCTATGTGCAGATCGTCACGCTCGCGCCCGACGACGCCAAGGCTTGGCGTCGGCTCGCCGATATCTGGCTCCTGATCCCGGCAAGCGGCGAGGACGACGGCGCGACACGCTACGAGCGCGCCCGCACGGCCGCGTACATTGCCTATCGGCGATCCGCGACGCCCGAGGAGGAAGCAACCTCGCTCGTCACGCTCGCCAACGCCTTCACCAAGCGGGAAGAGTGGCGGCAGGCGCGGAACGCGCTGAAGCTTGCGCTCGACCTGCACGGGTCGCCCGAGCTTCAGACCGTCTATGACGGCTTGCGCGAGAAATATGGCTTCCGCGTCGCAAATTTCAGCGTCGATTCCGATGCGGCGAGCCCGCGCGCCTGCTTCCAGTTCACCGAGAGCCTGCCGAAGCGTACCGATTATTCGCCTTACGTCGCAGTCGCCGGGCAGGACAGGCCTGCGCTCTCGGTCGACGACCAGCAAGTCTGCGTCGAGGGACTGAAGCACGGCGAGAGCTACGCCGTCACGCTCCGCGCAGGACTTCCCTCGACCGTGGGCGAGAACCTGCTCAAGACTGCGGATTTCAATATTTATGTGCGCGACCGGAGCCCCTCGGTCAGGCTCGCGGGGAAGGCCTATGTGCTGCCGCGCAGCGGCCAGCAGGGCATCCCGCTCATCACCGTCAATACCGACCTCGTCAAGGCGACCATCTACCGGATCGGCGACCGGAGCCTCATCGACAACGTGCTCGGTTACGATTTCGAGCGCAATCTCCAGGGCTACGCGCTCGACGAGATCGCCGACCAGAAGGGCGAGAAGGTCTGGACCGGCGAGCTCAAGGTCGAGAAGGCGCTCAACCAGGAAATCACCACCGCTTTCCCGATCATGGAGGCGGTCCCGGAGCTTGAGCCCGGCGTCTATCTCTTGACGGCGCGGCCGGGCAACGTGCCCGGCGATGAGTACGGCGAGCGCACGACGCAGTGGTTCATCGTCTCGGACCTTGGACTGACGGCCTACTCCGGCACCGACGGCATCCACGCTTATGTCAATTCACTCGCGACCACGGCGCCGCTTGCCGATGTCGAGCTCAGGCTGCTCGCCCGCAATAACGAAGTGCTTGCGGTCGAAAAGACGGACGCCGGCGGTGACGTCACCTTCGCGCCCGGTCTCGCGCGCGGCGAAGGCGGGCTGGCGCCGGCCCTGATCGTGGCATCGGCGGGCGATGGCGATTATGCCTTCCTCAGCCTGAAGCAATCGGCCTTCGATCTGACCGATCGCGGCGTGGCGGGACGCGACGCGCCGAAAGGGCTCGATGCGTTGGTGTTCACCGAGCGCGGCGTCTATCGCACCGGCGAGACCGTATACGTAACCGCGCTCCTCCGCGACGCCGCCAGCGTTGCCGTGCCGGGCGTCGACCTGACCCTGGTGGTCGAGCGCCCCGACGGCGTCGAGTATCGCCGCACCGTCTTGGCTGACCAGGGGATCGGCGGCCGCTCGCTCGCAGTCCCGATCATCGCCGCGGCGCCGACCGGAACATGGCGCGTCGCAGTCTTCTCCGATCCCAAGGGGACTTCGATCGGAGGCGCGATGTTCCTGGTCGAAGATTATGTGCCGGACCGTCTCGAATTCGATCTTGCGACGGAAGCCACCACGATCTCGCTTGAAGCGCCGGCCGAAGTGACGCTCGACGGCCGCTTCCTCTATGGCGCGCCGGCGGCCGGGCTTGGCATCGAAGGCGAGGTCAATATCGCCAAGGCTGCCGAGCGGCCGGGCTACCCCGGCTATGTCTTCGGTCTCGATCCTTCCGCGGGCGACGACGAGCAAGACGAAGCCGGCACCGAGAGCCTCCCTCTCGCCGATCTGCCAAAGACCGATGCCGACGGCAAGGCGACGTTCACGGTTGCCCTCGACAAGCTGCCGGCATCGACCCGGCCGCTCGAAGCCAATGTGGTGGTGCGGCTCGCGGAACCCGGCGGACGGGCGATAGAACGGAAGCTCACGCTCCCCGTCGTTCCCGCCGCGCCGATGATCGGGGTGAAGCCGCTCTTCGCCGGCAAGTCGCTCAGCGACAACGACACAGCCGCTTTCGATGTTGTGATGGTCGCGCCCGACGGCAAGCCGATGGCCGCGACCGGGCTCAAATGGCAACTGCTCGGCATCGAGTCGAAATATCAGTGGTATCGCAGCGACGGCTATTGGCGATATGAGCCGATCAAGGTGACGCGCCGCGTCGCCGACGGCACCCTCGACATAGCGGCCGATAAGCCCGGCAAGATTTCCGTTCCCGTGACGTCGGGACGATACCGGCTCGAAGTGTCGAGCCCCGATACGCAAGGACCCGCGACCTCGTTCGGTTTCGATTCCGGATGGTACGCCGAATCCTCAGCCGACACGCCCGATCTCCTGGAGATCGCGCTCGACAAGCCGGAATACCGGCCGGGCGAGACCATGACGGTCGCGGTCACGGCGCGAAGCGCGGGCAAGGTGACGCTCTCGGTGATCGGCGACCGGCTCATCACCCAGACCACCACCGACGTCGAGCCCGGTCTCATCAAGCTTCCCCTCACCGTCGGCAATGATTGGGGCACCGGCGCCTATGTGCTCGCCACGCTCAGGCGCCCGCTCGATGAGGTCGAGAAGCGCATGCCCGGCCGCGCCATCGGCGTGCAATGGTTCAGCGTCGACAGGCAAGCGCACACGATCGGGGTCGCGCTCGATCTCCCGGAGAAGATCAGACCGGAAACGACGCTGCGCATTCCGGTCAAGCTCGCGGGGCTAACCTCGGGCGAGGAGGCGCGCATCGTCGTGTCGGCCGTCGATGTCGGCATTCTCAATCTGACCAACTATAAAGTGCCGGCGCCCGATGCGTACTATCTTGGGCAGCGGAAACTTTCGGCCGAGATCCGCGACCTTTACGGCCAGCTGATCGACGGCATGCAGGGGACGAAGGGCGCGATCCGCACCGGCGGCGATTCCGGCGCGGGCGCGTTGCAGGGAAGCCCGCCCACGCAACCGCCGCTCGCGTTCTATTCCGGCATCGTCACAGTCGGCGCGGACGGCACCGCCGAGGTCAGCTTCGATATCCCCGCCTTCTCCGGAACGGTGCGCGTCATGGCGGTCGCGTGGAGCGCGGACAAGACGGGTCATGCCTCGGGCGATGTCGTGGTGCGCGATCCGGTCGTGGTCACGGCTACGCTGCCGCGCTTTCTCCTCACCGGCGATAAGAGCACGTTCCGGCTCGACCTCGACAATGTCGAGGGGGCGAGCGGCACCTACGAGATCGAGGTCACGGCCGACGGGCCTCTGAGCCTCGAGCGCGCGGACAAGAGCCTAACGCTCGACGCCAAGAAACGCGGCGCGGTCACAATGCCGGTCTCGGCGATCGGCGTCGGACCCGGCACCGTCTCGGTTGCCGTCGACGGACCCGACGGCTTTGCGCTCTCGCGCAGCTATCCGCTGACGGTGAAGCCGGCGACGCAGATCCTGGCGCGCCGCACGGTGAAGCCGCTCGAGCCCGGCCAGAGCATCACCATTGCAAGCGACGTCTTCGCCGACCTCGTGCCGGGGACGGGGAAGGTCGCGCTCTCGGTCACGCCGATGGCCGCGCTCGACGTGGCGACGCTGATCGCGGCACTCGACCGCTATCCGCTCGGCTGCACCGAGCAGATCGTGAGCCGGGCGCTGCCGCTGCTCTATGTCAGCGAGTTGTCGGCGAAGGCTAACATCGCCGCCGATACCGGCATCGATGGGCGCATCGCCAAGGCGATCGAGATCGTCCTTGCCCGCCAGGGCTCGGAGGGCGCTTTCGGGCTTTGGTCGCCCGGAGGCGACGACGCCTGGCTCGACGCCTATGTGACGGATTTCCTCACCCGGGCGCGGGCGCGCGGGTTCTCCGTCTCCGACGATCAGTTCAAGCTCGCGCTCGGTCGCTTGCGCAACTATGTGAGCACGGCACCCGATGTCGCGACCGATGGCGGCTTGCCGCTCTCCTACGCGCTCTATGTGCTCGCCCGCAACGGCATGGCGCCGGTGGGCGACCTCCGCTACATCGCCGACGTCAAGCTGAACGACCTGTTGACGCCCGCGGCAAAGGCGGAGATCGGCGCGGCACTCGCCATGCTTGGCGACCGCGTGAGGGCTGAGAAGGCGTTCGATGCCGCGCTCGGCGCGCTGCCCGCCGACCCGAAGTTCGAGGGCGGCCGCACCGATTACGGCTCGCCCTTGCGCGACGCCGCAACGCTCGTCACGCTCGCGGCAGAGGGGGGCGCGCCGAAAGTGATCTTGGTGAGCGGCACGGAACGGATCGAGACGGCGCGCGATCGCGTCACGACGACCTCGACGCAGGAGAATGCCTGGCTCGTGCTCGCCGCGCGCGCTCTCGGCAAGCAAAGCGTGACCCTTACCGTCAACGACGGCGCCGAGGATGGGCCGCTCTATCGGAGCTTCACGGAGCACGAGATTGCCGCCGGCCCGCTGGTCGTGACCAATAGCGGCGATACGCCGCTCGACGCCGTCGTCTCGGTGAGCGGCGCGCCCGTCACGCCGGAACCCGCTGCCGAGCACGGCTTCACGCTTGCCCGCAGCTTCCACACGCTCGACGGCGCAGAGGCCGATCTCGGCACGGCGAAGCAGAACGACCGCTTCGTTGTGGTGCTGACCGTGACCGAGCCGCAGCCCGAGTTCGCGCGCGTTGCGCTGACGGACTATGTCCCAGCCGGCTTCGAGATCGACAATCCGCGTCTCGTCTCCTCGGGCGATGCGGGCACGCTCGACTGGATCGCCAATGCCGGCACGCCCGTCCACACCGAGTTCCGCGCCGACCGCTTCACCGCGGCCTTCGAGCGGCGCAAGGGCGACCCGACCACCTATAGCGTGGCCTATATCGTCCGCGCGGTGTCGCCCGGAAGCTACGTTCTGCCGCAGGCGGTGGTCGAGGACATGTATCGGCCCGACCGCTTCGGCCGGACCGACACCGGCGCGGTCGAGGTCGCTCCGGCGCGATGAGCAGCAGCGCGAAAACGAGCCGTTGGAAGCGACGTGCGCTTTTCGCGGCGGTCGGCACGATCTGGCTCATCGCCGCGGCGGCGGGCGCTCTCTCCGGACTGGTCGAGACTTACGGGCCGCCGCCGCTCGGGCGCGATCTCGATGCCTCGCGCGTGGTTCTCGACCGCAACGGCATGCTGCTCAGGGCCTACCTCACGGGCGAAGGCCGCTGGCGGCTTGCCGCCAGCCGCAATGACGTCGATCCACGCTACCTCGAGGCGCTCCTCGCTTACGAAGACAAGCGCTACTTCGTGCATGACGGCCTGGATCCGCTGGCCATCGGCCGCGCGTTCTCTCAGCTCCTCACCCATGGCCGCATCGTCTCGGGCGGTTCGACCCTCACCATGCAGGTCGCGCGTCTGCTCGAGCCCCGGCGGGAGCGATCGCTGGACGCAAAGATCAGACAGGCGTTGCGCGCGGTTCAACTCGAAAGGGCGTTGAGCAAGGACGAGATCCTCGGGCTTTACCTGACGCTTGCGCCCTATGGCGGCAATCTTGAAGGCGTGCGGGCGGCCTCGCTTGCCTATTTCGGCAGGGAGCCGCGCCGGCTCACGCTCGGCCAAGCGGCGCTGGTGGTCGCGCTGCCGCAAGCGCCGGAAGCTCGAAGGCCCGATCGCTTTCCTGAAGCCGCGAAGCGCGCGCGCGACCGCGTGCTCGACCGGATCGCAGGCGCTGGCGTGTTCAGCGACGCCGAGATCGCGCGGGCCAAGCAAGAGAAGGTGCCGAGCGGGCGCGAGCCGATGCCGCTTCTCGCGCCGCATGCCGCCGATCAGGCGCTCAAGGACACGCCGCAGGAGCGCGCCTTGCGGCTCACGATCGACGGGCGACTGCAGAAGGCTCTGGAGCATCTCGCGCGCGACCGGGCGCGAGCGTTGGGCCCGGACATGTCGGTGGCGATCGTCGTGGTCGACAATGCGACCGGCGAAGTCTTGGCGCGCGTCGCTTCGCCCGATTATTTCGACGAGCGCCGCGCGGGCCAGGTCGATCTGACGCAAGCTGTGCGTTCGCCGGGGTCAACGCTCAAGCCCTTCATCTACGGTTTCGGCTTCGAGGACGGGTTGATCCACCCCGAGACGCTGATCGAGGACCGGCCGGTCCGCTATGCCGGGTACAGCCCTGAGAATTTCGACCTCACCTTCCAGGGCACGGTCACGGTGCGCCGCGCTCTGCAACTCTCTCTGAACGTCCCGGCGGTCGCCGTGCTCGAGGCGATCGGCGCAAGCCGGCTGACCGCGCGCCTTCAAGAGGCGGGCGCGTTCCTCGTGCTGCCGCGCCGCGAGGCGCCGGGACTCGCGCTCGGCCTTGGGGGCATCGGCATCAGGCTCACCGACCTCACCATGCTCTATGGCGGGCTTGCGCGGCAGGGGACGGTGGCGCCGCTCCTCGAGCGACTGGGCGCCGCGCCTCTCGCGCCGCGGCGGCTGATCGAGCCGGCCGCCGCCTGGTCTGTCGCCAATGTGCTGGCCGGCACGCCCCCGCCCGAGAGCGCGGCCGGAGGGCGCATCGCCTTCAAGACCGGCACGAGCTACGGCTATCGCGACGCCTGGGCGATCGGCTTCGACGGCAAGCGGACGATCGGCGTTTGGGCCGGGAGACCCGATGGCGCGCCGGTTGCAGGGCTGATGGGCCGGACAGCGGCGGCGCCGATCCTGTTCGACGCCTTCGCGCGGGTTGGAGGGCGTCTGAACCCGCTGCCGCCGGCGCCAAACGGCGCGCTCATCGCAAGCACGGCCAAATTGCCGCCGCCTCTTCAGCGCTTCGCCTCGGCCGCAAGCACGGGCGAGGCGATGGCGCCGAAAGTACGGATCGTCTTTCCGCCCGACGGCGCGAGCCTCGAATTGTCGGGACGCGAAGGAGAACCGCGAGACCCAATCGCCATCAAGATTGCCGGCGGCACTCCGCCTCTCAGCGTGCTCCTCAACGGCATGCCGCTCGCCGGCAAGAAATCGGCGCGAACGCTGTTCTTCGCGCCGGACGGCCCGGGCTTCGTGCGGCTCACCGTGACCGACGCGAAGGGCACGGCCGACAGCGTCGTGGTGCGGCTTCAGTAAGGTCGCACCCGGATTCACGCCCTGGCCTTGTCGCGCCTCTTAGCCTAAAAGCGCGAAGCTCGGATCGGGAGGGACGCTCGCATGTCTCGAAGCGCGGCCAGTCGCGATGGAAAATTTCGTGGCGGCCCGCTCATTCCGGTCTTGTTTTTCGCAACCCCGCTGTTGACGGCGGTCGCTCCCCGCCTCGCGCCGTTCCTGCTTCTGATCCTTGCGCTCGTGCTGATCGTTGCGGCACTCCGCCGCGGTCTCGCGTGGCGCGCGCTGCTTGAGCCAAACCCGGCGATGATGGCGCTCGCCGTGCTCGCCGCTTATGCGGTGCTGAGCGCGATCTGGGCGGCGGAACCCGACGAGGCGGTCTCCAAGGGTTTGCTGCTGCTTGCCGTCACGTTCGTGGTCTTTGCCGTCGCCGCCGCAATCCCTTCGCTCGATGCGGAGCAGATTCGACGCGCCGGGATTGCCTTCGTCGCAGGCGCACTTTGCGCCGCCCTCTTCGTCACGATCGAAGTTCTCACGACGGGGGCGCTGACGCGCGCGGCGATGAATGTCATTCCCGCCCTGCAACCGGACAGCGCGAAACGCATCAAGATCGTGGACGGACGCGTAACCTACATCAGGGGGGCGGTGTTCAATCAACATGTCGTCATGCTGGCGTTCCAGCTCTGGCCGGGGTTGCTCGCGCTCTCCACACTGCAAGGCCCGCGGCGCGGACTTCTCAGCGCGCTGTTCTTTATCGCTCTTGCCCTGCCGATCTCACTCTCCGAGCATGACTCCTCGCAAATCGGCCTGATCGCTTCCGCGCTCGTCCTGCTTCTTGCTTGGGTCTGGTCCCGCGCGGCGATACGCGGCCTTGCCGTGGTCTGGTGCCTTGGCTTCGCGCTCGTGCTGCCGCTCGCCTTTCTCTCTTACAAGGCGGAACTTCATCTTACGAAATGGGTGCCCCAATCGGCGCGGGCGCGAATCATTATTTGGGAATACACCGCCGAACGCGTGTTCGAGCGCCCTTGGCTTGGGATCGGTGCCGATTCGACCCCCGGCTCGAAAGCGGCGCCTGCGAAGCTGGATAAGCCGAAGGGCTTCGTGCAGCCTCGCACCACCGGGCACCACGCGCACAATCTTTTCCTGCAAACCTGGTACGAGCTTGGCTTGGTCGGCGCGCTTCTGGCGGCAATCGCGGGTGCCGCGGTGGTGTTGCGCATTTTCCTGTTGCCGGAGCCCGCTCAAGCCTATGGTGCCGCCGCCTTCACCATGTTCGCGGCGATCGCCGCCTTCGCGTTTGGCATGTGGCAGGTGTGGCTGATCTCTGCGGTTGGCCTGCTCGTCGTTTACCTGCTGATGGCCACCGCCTTTACCGCCCGGGGGCGGGGCTAAAATGAAGGTCCCCGCCCTCATTCGGACTGGCCCTGGCCCTTGACGAGGATGGCGCCCGTGCCCAAGAACAGGGCGTGGCTCAAGCTCCCGAAACACCGTTGGTCAGACGCGTCCATATCAAGACGTTCGGCTGCCAAATGAATGAATACGACTCCGAGCGCATGGCCGAGGCGCTCGGAGCCGAAGGCTACCAGCCAACCGAGGATCCGGCCGAGGCCGACCTCGTCATTCTCAACACCTGCCATATCCGGGAGAAGGCGGCGGAGAAGGTCTATTCTGAACTCGGGCGCGTGCGGCTTGCCAAAGAGCGGCGGAAGCGTGAGGGCCGCGATACGCTCATCGCGGTCGCGGGCTGCGTCGCCCAGGCCGAAGGACAGGAGATCATGGCGAGAGCGCCGGCCGTCGATCTCGTCGTTGGACCGCAGAGCTATCACCGCCTCGCAAGCCTCCTCGCCGAGGCGGCAACGAGCGGCAAAGGCGTCGTCGCCACCGATTTCCCCGCGGAAGACAAATTCGCGCAGCTTCCTCCGCGTTCGCGACAGGCGAGCCACCCTTCGGTCTTCATCACCGTGCAGGAAGGCTGCGACAAGTTCTGCACCTTCTGCGTCGTGCCCTATACGCGGGGCGCCGAATATTCGCGCGCCCCGTCCGAGATCGTCGCCGAGGCTGAGCGGCTCGCGGCCCAAGGCGCGCGCGAGATCACGCTGCTCGGCCAGAATGTGAACGCCTATCACGGCCAAGCCGCCGATGGGCGTCCCTGGAGCCTTGCGCGCCTGTTGCGGCGGCTCGCCGAATTGCCGCGGGTCGCGCGACTGCGCTACACCACGAGCCATCCGCTCGACATGGACGACGAGCTGATCGCGCTCTTCGCCGAAGAGCCCAAGCTCATGCCGTATCTGCACCTGCCTTTTCAGTCCGGCTCGGACCGCATCCTCAAGGCCATGAACCGCAAGCACACGATCGCGGACTACGAGGCGGTGATCGGAAAGGTGCGCGCGGCGCGCCCCGATATTGCGCTCTCGACCGACATTATTGTCGGCTTCCCCGGCGAAACCGACCGCGATTTCGAGGAAACCATGGCTCTTGCCGCCCGCGCGCGTTTTGCGCAGGCCTTCACCTTCAAGTATAGCGCGCGGCCCGGCACGCCCGCGGCAAGTTTCTCCGGACAGGTCCCCGAGGCGGTAAAGCGCGAGCGCC
>DASUQP010000008.1:0-11767 GCA_036280475.1 Methyloceanibacter sp.
AAACCGTCATGCCCGGACTTGATCCGGGCATCCATTCCGTGACCCCAGGCCAAGCTGAGGCGTAAGGGAATGGACCCCCGGGTCAAGCCCGGGGGTGACGAGGAACACACAACATCCTTCGTGCTGAGGAGCGCGCGGCGACTCGCCTGGCAACGCGGTGCGAGTTCCCGTATGACGCCCAGACCCGCTACCAGCCGATGGTCGCGCCGGCGCGGCCCGCCACCTCGCCCTCATCGGTGCCGAAGCCCAAGCCGCCGTCGAGCGTGAGCGTGCCGCGCCCCTGGCTCAGGAGGTTGCTCGCGACCACGCCCGCGGCCGAAAAGCCGACGGCATTGGCGTCGTCATAGCCGCCCCAGCCGGCGCGGACGGCGAAATGCTGTCCGGGCAAGAGGATGGGCTGCGCCAGCGCCGCGACGGCGGCGATGCCTTCGGTCAGCTCTCTGTCCCGGCGCCCGAGGCGGTTGATCTGCGTCTGCAGGCCCGCCACGTCGCCCGTCGTCGCGAGCCCGAGCTCGGCGAAGGTGTGGGCGGCGAGATCGCCGCCCGTGTTCGAGGTCACGAGATGGGTTGGCGCCCCTTGCGCCGTCCTGCTCGCACCCGAAGTGATCCCGGCCATGGTGTAGGTGTTGCTCGCCGTGCCGAACATTTGTTGATTGGCACGCGTGGTGGTGGCGCCGGCGCCGAACGCGCCCGAATTGTCGAAATTGGCGCGGGCGTTCGCGCCGATGGCGGTACTGCCGCTGATGGTGCCGCCGATGGCTTGTGCGTTGGCGCCGATGGCGACATTCTGAGCGAGATCGCCGCTGGCATTGGCGAAAGCGCCGACGGCGATGTCGCGGCTGTCGTCGCCGCTGGCATTCGCGCCGGCACCCGTGGCGATATTCTCGCTCCCGTCATCGTCGCCGTCGGAATCGCTGCCGCTGGCGTCGGCGGAACGGCCGGTCGCGATATTGCTGCTGCCGGCGCCGCTGGCGTTGGCGTTGGCGCCGCTAGCGATGTTACGGCCGTCGTTGCCGCTGGCGTTCGCTCCGGTACCCGTGGCGATGTTGTCGCTACCCAACACGCTCCCGAGCGGGCCATCGGTGCCGCTGGCATTGGCCGAAAAGCCGGTCGCGATGTTGCGGCTGTCGTCGCCGCTGGCATTGGCGTCGGCGCCGGTTGCGGTGTTGATGCTGCTGTCGCCGCTGGCATTGGCGCCTACGCCGTCGCCGTTGAAATCGCTGCCGATTGCCGTGTTAGAGCTGTCGTTCCCGAAGGCGCCAGCGCGGAGGCCGGTTGCGATGTTGGCGCTGCCGCTCCCGCTAGCATCGCCATCAGTGCCGCTGGCGTTGGCGGAGAGACCGGTTGCGATATTTTGGCTGTTGTCGCCGCTGGCGTTGGCAGCTCGGCCGTTGCGATGTTGTCGCCGCTGGCGCCGCTGGCATTGGCGTTGCCAATTGCAATGTTGCTGCCACCGCTGCCACTTGCGTTGGCGCCGAAGCCAAATGCGGCGTTTTGGCTAGGCAAAACGCCACCGGCAGCGTTGGCGCTAATGCCGCAGGCTGTGTTGGTGTTAATGCCCCCGTCGATTCCTGCCGGATCCCCACCGGCACCGAAATTTTCACAAATGACCGCCCAGGCCGGCCGCGGAGACAACGTTGCATTGAAATTGACCGCCAATGAGAGCACGCTCACCGACACCCAGAGGCGCCGCTTCGCCTTCGCTCCCCGCGACGGCGTATCACGCGGACGTTCTGTCGCTGCGCTCAAAGGCGCAACAAGTTTCGCTATGGTGGCCATATCCCCCTCCCGCCGTATGAGCCCGCGAGGGACCTTGGGATCCCGCGCACGAGGCCGATTCACCCGAGGCGTAAGTTTAATGCCGTCTGGAAGGGTGCGGTTGTTGCAATCCCAACGCACATGCCAATTTCTGTTTGCACTGTGTCTGGTGAGCCACAGTCAAGATGATGAATTCGATCGCGCAGCAGGCGCGTGCATGTTGCTGACCTTCCACAAGATCGAGACCTCTGGGGTAAGCACACAAAGTGGCGCCGGAATTCAGGGAGCAGGGCTGCGTCACGCAGGGGGGCGCTTGGCTGCCCTTGGCAGCGCCCATCGTGCCGCGTTAAGACAGGCGCGTGATCGGCGTGCGCAAGAGTTTCCAGAAAAGCATGGGTTTCGGCGCGGCACCCGCGTGGTTTGCCGCTTCCCTCCTTGCCCTCGCGCTCATCGCGCTTTGGCAAGGCCCGGCGCGTTCGCAGGCCCGCAACGACATCGTTCCCGATGCCTGGCAAGGCGACGTGCTCCGTCCCAAGCCCGACATGCAGGGACTGGCGAAGCTGCGCTTCATCACCGACAGCGACTATCCGCCCTTCCACTATGTCGATGAGGTCGGTGCCCTCACCGGCTTCAATGTCGATCTCGCCCAGGCCATTTGCGAGACCTTGGAGGTCGAGTGCGAAGTGAAGGACGTCGATTGGGCCGAGCTTTACGCCCGTCTCGACAACGGCGAGGCGGACGCGGCCATCGCCTCGATCCGCATCAGCGCCGAGTCGCTTGGCAAGGCCGACTTCAGCTCCCGCTATTACGCCACGCCCGCCCGCTTCATCGCCCAGAAGACGAACGAGCTTAAGGAGATCAGCCCCGAGACGCTCGAAGGCAAGAAAATCGGCGTCGCCAAGAACACAGGGCATGAGGCCTATCTCAAGCAGTTCTTCCCCGATGTCGCGCTCGCGACCTTCGACACCACCGAGGACGCTGAGCGGGCGCTGAAGGACGGCGCCATCGATTTCGTGTTCGGCGACGGTATCGGCATGACGTTCTGGCTGAACGGGGTCACCAGCGAAGGCTGCTGCGAGTTTCGCGGCGGGCCCTATCTCGATACCAAGTTCTTCGGCGAGGGCGTCGGCATCGCGGTGAAGAAGGGGAATCGCCAGCTCGCCCAGATCCTCACCTACGCGCTCGAGCAGGTGCATGCGAGCGGGCGCTACGAAGAGCTGTTCCTGCGCTACTTCCCCATCAGCTTTCTCTGAAATCTATTTCTGATCTCCGATATCTGATTTCTGATCTCTGATATCTGATCCCTGCTGCCCGAAGGGCAGCCAAAGCGACCAGCCGAACCGCGTCGGCGCCTCGCTCTGATAGGGCCCGAGCCCGATCGTCATGCCCTGATGCCCGGCCTCAGGCTCTGCCGTATAGGTGCCAAACAGCCGGTCCCAGATCGAGAGGTTGAAGCCGTAATTCGAATCGTGCTCGCGGCGGAGGATCGAGTGGTGCACGCGATGCATGTCGGGCGTCACGATGAAGAGCCGCAAAATGCCGTCGAGCCACGCAGGCATCGCGATATTGGCGTGATTGAATATGGCGCAGGCGTTGAGGATCACCTCGAACAGGAACACGGCAAGAGGGGCGGCTCCGAGCGGCACCACCACCGCGATCTTCCACAGCATCGACAGCCCGATCTCGACCGGATGAAACCGGACCGCCGTGGTCACGTCGATGTCGCGGTCGGCGTGATGCACCTGATGCAGGCGCCAGAACAGCGGGACTTTGTGCGACGCCCAATGCTGCGCCCAGATGGCGAGGTCGAGCACGACAAGTGCGACCGCGATCTTGATCCAGGCCGGACATGCGACCTGGTTCAGGAGCCCGACTTGGTGCGTCTCTGCGTAGAAGGCGGCGGCGACGGCGGCGACCGGCACCGCCGTTGCGGCCATGAGCCTCAGCAGGAGCGTGCCGGTCGCGCTGATGCCGATATTGGTGAGCCAACGCTTCCGCTTTGAGACCAGGAGCTCGCGCTTGGGCCACAGCAGCTCGATCAGCGCCATCGCCAGGAACACGCCGGCGAAGATGGCGAAGCGGATGAACCCGTCGCTCTGGCCGAGGAGACCGTCCATGGCCCGATGTTAGCGTGTAACGCGGCGCGCGTCAGTGCGTCGGCCTGGCGGCGACGCCGTGATGACAGCGAGCGCTCACAGCAATTCGAGCGGACGGCGGCGCTTCGGCGGAGGGAAGGCCTTGGCGAGCTCGACGAGGTCGCGCTCGGTCAGTTCGATGCCGAGCGCGGCGTGGTTCTCGCGCACCCGCGCCTCGGTCGAGGTCTTGGGGATCACCATCATGTCGCCATGCCGGAGGATCCACGCGAGTGCGATCTGCGCCGTGTTGGCGCGATGGCGGATCGCCACCCCCGTCAACACGCGCTCGCGCAACAGCCGTCCCTGCTCGAAGGGCGAATAGGCCATGACCGGGATGCCGCGCTCGCGGCACCAGGGAAGAAGCCCGGCCTCGATGCCGCGGCGGCGCAAATTGTAGAGCACCTGGTTGCTCGCGCAGGCGCTGCCGCCTGGGAGGTGAAACAACTCCTCCATGTCGCCGATGTCGAAATTGCTGACGCCCCAATAGCGGATCGCTCCCAATGCTGTCAGCGCCTCGAAGCCAGCAAGGGTCTCTTCGAGCTTCGGCTCGCCGCGCCAATGCAGGAGATAGAGGTCGATGCGGTCGGTCTTCAGCCGCTTCAGGCTGCGCGTGCAGGCGGCGACGGTTCCAGCCTTGGTCGCATTCTCCGGCAGAACTTTGCTCACGATGAAGCATTCGTCACGCCGCCCCGCAATCGCCTCGGCCACGACTTCCTCCGCGCCACCATTGCCGTACATCTCGGCGGTGTCGATCAGCTTAAGCCCGAGATCGAGGCCGAGTTTGAGCGCGGCGATCTCCTCCTTCCGCGCCCGCCCGCTCTCGCCCATCCCCCATGTGCCTTGGCCGAGCTGCGGCACCGCCTCGCCGCTTGGCAGTTTGACCTTGGGAAGCGCTGACGCCGGCATGAGGGAAACTCGAGAACGGAGAACGCGGCGCTTCATGGCGCCGCGCCCGATCATAACGCGTGGGAAAGGGAAGCGTTTAGGCCTTCTTTGCCGCAGCGGGCGCGCCGCGGCCCCGCTCCTGCTTGCGCGTACGGAGTTGGAAGGCCAGCACGAGCAGGAAGATGCCGAACACGAAGGCATAGGCGCCGATCCAAAGCGTCAGGACGATCGCTCCGATCAACGGCTGGAGAACGAGGAGGATGCCGAAGATCAGGGAAGCGATGCCGCCGAGCGCAAGCCACCAGCGGCCATGATCGGCGTTCAGTGTGAAGGCCGCCCACAGCATGAGCGCCCCCGATACGATCGCCCAAATCGCGATGAGCCAGATCAAGGCCACGAGCGTGATCCCCGGCCAAGCGACGGCAACGAGGCCGGCCGCGATGTCGACGATCCCTTCGAGGATGAGCAGGCCCCAACGCTCGCCGTTGCGCGCCGCCTTGATGCCGGCAACGATGGCAAACGCGCCGTCGACCAGCATATAGGCCGCGAACATGATGACGAAGACTGCGACCGCCACACCCGGCGTGAACAGGCAGATCAGGCCGAACAGGATCCCGAGGATCCCGCGCAAACCCACCGCCCACCAATTGTCAGCCAAGACCTCGCTTAGCGCGTCGCAGCGCTCCTTTGATGCCGCTTTGCTTTGAGCCATGAAAGAACCTCCTTCGATCGATCCGCTAAACCCGCTCGAACCTTTGCCAAGCGATTCGAATAGCACGCAATCATGAAGCCTTATCGGCAAGACGGTAAAAGGAATTTGTCCCAACCCGGCGCAAGCAGCGCTAGGCAACCTCGGCCGCCACGCCGGAAACGGTTTGCCGAAGCCAGATATGGCCCGGATCGTGATCGAAGCTTCCATGCCACAGAAGCGCGATGGCGAAACTCGGCAGATCGACCGGCGCGGGACTGGTTGCAAGCGAGAAACTCTCCGCGAAATAGCGGGCGAGCCGCGACGGCATCGTGGTCACGACGGGCGCCCGCGCCACCACGAACGGGACGGCGAGGAAGCCGGGCGTGGTCAAAGCGATGGTCCGCTTGAGTTTGAGCTTTGCAAGCGCTTCGTCGACCGCGCCGTGGGCGTCGTCGGTGAGGCTCGCAAGAACGTGCGGCACGCTCAAATATTCATCCAGCGAGATCGGCGGTGTGAAGTTCAAGAGCGCCGGATTGAACAGGCAGAGGAAGGTCTCCTTGTAAAGCGGCCGGCGCTTGTGATGGATTTGCCCGTGATCGAACACGCCGATGCCGAGATCGAGCGCTCCGGTGTCGAGCTCGTCCAGAATTGTAAGCCGGTTGAGCGAGCGCAGGCGCAGGCAGACGCCCGGCGCAACCTGGCGCAGTCGCGCCATGAGACCCGGGATTATGGCGACCTCGATGGAGTCGGCGAGGCCGATGCGGAAGGTCCGCTCGGCGGTCGCAGGATCGAACGCCTCGCGCTGAAGCACCGCCGCCTGGATCTGGGCAAGCGTCACCCGCACCGGGTCGGCAAGCTCGAGCGCGCGCGGCGTGGGCCGCATGCCGTCGGCGCCGCGCGTCAGCAGCTCATCGCCGAACAGCGTCCTGAGCCGTCCGAGATTGTGGCTCATGGCCGACTGGCCGAGCCCAAGGCGCGCCGCGGCGCGTGTGACGCTTCGCTCCGTGAGCAGAGCGTCGAACGCGACGAGCAGGTTCAGGTCGAGCCTGCTGAGATTAGCGTGGTCGATACTCGTCATTGATGTCATCGATTGGACTGATGATAAACGAGAGCGCATGCTGTCGGCAAGCAGTGTCGGCCACGAGGAGAAGCGTAGCGAGGACGCAACCTGCGAAAAGGCCAAAGCGTTGCGGCATGCCTTGCGAGACCCAGGAGATGCCGGACCTGAGGGAGACATGCGCTCCCCGCGGCATCGCGGAGATTTTCCCTAGCGTGTAAAGCGCACCGGCCGCCCTTCCGCCACGCGGGACGGAGGGGTGGCCGGCTCTGTTTCACGTCAGGAGTATCATTTGCGAATTTTGTCACATCACCGATGAATGCGCCCACGACTGGCGGCGCTTCCGTTATTCCCTTCCTCGCCGCGCTGCCGATTTTGAAACCAGTTGCCTCCGGCCTGCAGTGCCCCGGCATCGGGGCTCCTAGGCGCCGCAAACCTTGTGTATGACGGCGCATACATCGGACCGAGCCTGAGGCCAACTCGAGATGCGAAAGGCACCCTTCACCGTGTGCGTGGTCGGTGGCGGCTTCACCCGCGCCGCCGTCGCTATTGCCTTGATGGCGCGCATCCGCTCGCCGTTTCGGTTGGTGATCGTCGAGCGGGGCCGCACCCTTGGGCGCGGCATCGCCTATGGCAGCTATCACCCTCTGCACCTGCTCAACGTGCGGACCCGCGATCTATCCGTGTGCGCCAGCCAACCCGGCGACTTTCTGAATTGGGCCTTCGGTCAGCTTGATCAAGGAGAGAACCAAGCGGGCTTGCATGAAGCCCTTGCACACACCTTCTTGCCGCGGCAGTTGTTCGGCGAATATGTGCGCGAGCGCCTCAATGACAGCGTCAGGCGAAGACCTGACGTCACATTCAGCGTCATCAACGACACGGCGATATCCTGCATTGCCGATGGCGGATGCTACCGTATTGCCTTTGAGCAGACCGCTCCAGTCCCTGCCGACAGCGTATTCCTCGCCACGGCCTATGGCATCCTATCGGCTTCGACCAAAGAAGCCTTGAAGCCCTTCGAGGACCTGCCGGCCGAGCGCTTGGCGGCCGCGCGGACGATCGCCTTGATTGGCTCGGGCCTCACCATGGGTCGATGTGCTGCTGTCGGCCCGCCGTGACGGCTTTCATGGCGAGGCTCTTGTGATCTCGCGCCGCGCGCAATTGCCGCGGCCGCATGCGCCCCAAGGCGTGGTGCCGAAACGAATCGACCTGCCGCGCTCAAAAACGTGTCTCCCTACTGGCAACGGCGGCCCGCATTGCCTGCGAGATGGCCGAAGAGAGCGGCACGCCATGGCAAGCGATCATCAACGGTCTGCGCCCTTCTTTGCCGCAGATCTGGCAGGGCCTTCCCATCGCCGAGCAGGCACGTTTTCTGCGTCACCTCCGCTCCGTCTGGAATGCTCATCGCCATCGTCTGCCCATCGAGGTGCATAGCCGTCTCATGGCTGAGTTCACCGACGGCCGGGCCAAGTTGGTGCGCGGCAGGGTTAGCGCGGTGGCCCGGGACAGCGACGGTTTCACACTGACGTTGCACACGCGCGCAACCGGTGACCCAACAAGCGTCACGGCCGATCTCGCCTTCGATTGCACGGGCTTTAGACCCGATCTCGACCAGCCCTTGATCAGGACTCTGATAGAGCGCGATCTTGTCTGCCCCGACCCCCATCGTCTCGGCCTTGTCGTCGCGCGCAACGGCCGGACGATTGACGGGCGGGGCAATTCGTCGCCTCACCTGTTTGCCATCGGCCCCCTCTGCCAAGGGACGCTTTGGGAGATCACAGCAGTGCCTGAGATCGTGGCCGAGGCCGACGCGGCCGCGCAAGAGGTCGCGCTCCTCGCCGATGGGCAAATCGAGGCTGCAGGCCAAAAAGCGGCGGAAACGGCCTGCTCGTGACAGGAGGCAACGGCGTCAATCTTCCGCATGCTTGACGGCCGCGGCCCTGAAAAAGCCACGAAACCACTGAAAATCGACGTCCTACGGGTTGGCACACCCGAGGGTACTAGGGCTAACCTTGACTTCGTCAGCACTTCTGGGGCCGGGGGGCAGGAAGCTGATGACATGCGTCTCCACGCGCTCATTGCGCTCGCCTCCCTCATCGCACTCGCGCTGCCTTGCGCGGCTGAGACCGTAGAGCCGCCGCGCACGAGCTCGGTATCGAAGCAAGGTGCCCCTCAACTTCAGGCCCCTTCTCTTCTGGCGCCGCCACAGATCCAGCCCTCCTCGCCTGCGCCCTCTCAAGCGTCGCCCGCTCCGTCCCAAAAGCCATCGTCAGCGCCCGCGGTTCAGGCTGCGACCCCGCCGACCGAAGTGAAGACTGAATCGTATTTGCGTCCGGCCGAGCCGACGGTGCCGGCAGCTTCCGTCGTGCCTCAAGCGCCGGCTCCGACAGCGCCGCCAACAACGAACGACCAGGCTCAAGCCTTGCCCGATCAGGACAGCGGCTTCACCTCGCCCGACCAGCTCATGGATTGGATCTCGAACTATCGCGACCACAAGCAGCCGTGGCGCGTGCCGGGCGCCGTTCACGCCATGAACGACTATGGCCTGTTCGGCGACGAAGAGAAGGCATGGTTCTGCATCGGCTTCATCGCCGGCGTGCTCGGGACGAATCCGAAGGACGGTCCTGGCATGATCCCGAAGATGTTCCCGATGCCCGACAAGGAGCAGGCCGTGATCATCAGGGCGATCGCCTATTCGGGCCGCCCCGATTGGCGCGAGCTGCTCGAGAAGAACGCGTCGAGGATGCCGCTCCGCCGGCCCCTGATCGACGACTTTCTCAATGGCAAGCGGCCGACGCTGATGACGCTGCCGCTCGATACCGGCGGCTCGCCCGGCGTTTATGCGCTGTGGGGCTATTACGTCGCCACCGGCCAGCATGAGCCCGTGGTTCGCATCATGGAGGCCCTGCGCTGGTCGAAGACCAAGGACGATAGCGGCTTCTCGTTCCGCAAGGTGTTCTCAGGCTGGGGCAGCGACCCGACCGCGGTCGACAAGATCACGACCGGCGGCACGGCGAAATGGACGCTTGCCTCCTATGCCGAACGGGACCGTCAATTGCTCGCGCTCTACCGCGCCGAGCAAGGGCGTCAGCCCGAGGAGATCGCAAAGCCGCTCAACGATGTGATCGAGGCCGCGGAGCTTTTCGAATCGGAGAAGATCCGCAAGGATCAATTCGGCGCCATCGAGGACGCGCAGCGGCAGAAGCTGAGCAACGAAGCGGGAATGACCAAGGGTGCGACCGCGGGCTCGATCGCCATCGCCACGGGTTGCGTTGCGGCCTCGGCTCTCGGCCAGGCCTATATCGCGCTTCCCTGCGTGATCGGCGGCGCGCTCTACACCGGAGCCGTCAAGCTCGCCCACTGAGCCTTAGCGCTACTCCGTGCTGCGGCCCGATGCAAGTATCCGATCTTCGAAAAGGCCGCGCTTATGTAACTCGCTCACAAAATCTTCGATCGCGCGCCGGTTTATGGAGTCGCCTACGTTTATGCCCAGTTCGCGGAGAAACATTCCTATAGCGCTCCATGTCGCAGCCCCGTACGTAATCCTCGTGCGAACATCTTCATAACTCGCAGAGGCTTCCTTTAATGCCCTTCGACCTAGCGACTCTGGCAGAGCGACCTCGGACAGTCGGCGCAAAGAATCCTGCACATTAACGTCCGATTTGAGTTCACCTCTAGGTTGCCAGCATTTTGAAAGTCCATTCTTTGTGAGAAAAAAGAGGTAAGGACGCTTCTCACCGAACCGCGCGTTCATTTCTGCATGGAGTAATAGAAAGCGCTGTAGCTGTTCAAGTTTGGTCACGGCGTCGACTTTGACCTCAATGAAGATTCTCGAGCAGGGAGATTCAATGCGCACGTCTGGCTGCGCGAATTTGGCTTCCCACAGACGTTCGACGCCCAAGGGTCCGCTAACGTCGTTGGCTGGACAAAACCTATTCAGTAGCCCTTTGATCGCGTCCGATGAGAGCCATCGGAGTAGGATGTTGAACAGAAAGTTCAGGGGTACCTCTTGACGCCGCATCCGGGTGTCAAACTCGGCCACCGTTCCTCTGAGATGTTGGGGCTCCCATTTGTAGTGCTCGATTAAGCGATATACGAACTCAGGCCACGGCAAACCGCTGCTTGCCAACCCTGGCATGGCCTTGCCAGGAGCCGGCGTAATTTCAATTTCTCCATCTTTCCAAATGAATCTCTCCCCGCGGTCGATCCTGCTTTCCGATGGCTTTCTATTCATGCGATTACCCTCCCCACGCGCAACTGAATCCACTAGACCTGAGCGGTCGGGGGAGAGTCAATTTCTAAGATATTAGTCCTCGCAGAGCGAAGTCCGCTCGTGATCGGCGGCGCGTTCTACACCGGCGCGTCAAGCCTGCCCACTGAGCCTTCGCGCTACTCCGTGCCGCGGCGGATGAAATAGCCGACCACGATGCCGAGCCCGACCGCGAGAAGGAGCGAGGCGGCGAGGTGGTCCTTCATCGCGTCCTCGGCATCGTCCCAAGTGTCCGCCGCCAGATCGCGGGTGCGGGCGTAGCCGCGGCTCGCGCCTTGGCCCGCGCGCGTGGAGAGCGCCTGCACGGAGTCGCGCAACGCCTCAAGCTGGTCATAGAGATCGCCGAGATCGAAATTGCCCTTGAGCAACCGCGCCGCCTTGCGCTCGGCTCCGGCCAAACTGAACATGACATTTACCTCCTTCACGATTCGGGCTTCGCGGCCGGCCGCTAAGCAGCTCGCGCGCCGCGCCACAAGCCTTTACTTTAAGAGAAACGGGCAAGGCCGCCTCTCGTTCCAACCCGTCTTGCGTTGATGGTGCCCCGCGCGAAGCTTGCAGCAGTCGCCATTCTCCTCGTATTTGCTTCGGCCGGCCTTCTTCTATGGACGCCGGACACGCCACGCGCCGGAGACCGAAGCGAGATGTTCTCGCTAAGGCGGGAACCTTCTCGGAGATTGGAGCGGGCGATGGGGATCGAACCCACGACCCGTAGCTTGGGAACTCTCAGTACCATCGTGCACATCGCCAAATCCTTCGTTTTTCTGATGGTGAATGAAACTAAACGGGTCGAGAACATTCTCCTATTACGCACCCATTCTCCACCCAGGGGGCCGGGATCCGATTGCCTCCGCTGCAATTCGCATGAACTCTGGATGGTGGTGGCCATAAGTCTGCTCGAGCGTCTTGACCGACATCCCTAGGAAGCCAGCTGCCTCCCGCATTGACACACGCTTCTGCATGAGCCACGCCAT
>DASUQP010000009.1:0-3265 GCA_036280475.1 Methyloceanibacter sp.
CTGGCGGGGACCGGCCCCGCCTTGCGGCACACGCGCCTATGCCCGCCACGTCGCCGACTTCATCGCCGGCATGACCGATCGCTTCGCGCTCGCCGAGCATCGGCGGCTTTTTGACGCCACCCCCGATTTGCGTTAGTCGCGCCCCATATCCTCCGGAGCTTCCATGGACGTCTTTGCAGGGTTCCAGGGCCGGGTCCTCGCCGCGGTCCAGCAGCTCAAGCATGACCGCGTGGTCCCGCCCGACGCGAGCATCGAGGGGATCACGCTCGAGCCGCCAAAGGACGCATCGCATGGCGATCTCGCCACCAATGCCGCCATGGTGCTCGCCAAGGCGGCAGGCCTGCCGCCCCGCGCGCTCGCCGAGCGCATCGCGCCGCTGCTCGCCTCGGACCAGCACATCGACAAGGTCGAGATCGCGGGGCCCGGCTTCATCAATCTGACCCTTGCCTCCGCCTTCTGGCCGAGCGTGCTGCGCATGGTGCTCGAGCAAGGCGCGGCCTACGGACGCAGCGCCGTCGGCAAAGGGCAAGCGGTGAACGTGGAATACGTCTCGGCGAACCCGACCGGGCCCATGCATGTCGGCCATTGCCGCGGCGCCGTGTTCGGCGATGCGCTCGCCAATCTTCTCGCCTTCACCGGCTTTGCCGTGACCCGCGAGTATTACGTCAACGACGCTGGCGCCCAGGTCGATGCGCTCGCGCACTCGGCCTATCTGCGCTATCGCGAAGCGCTCGGCGAAAACATCGGCGCGATTCCCGAAGGGCTTTATCCCGGCGACTATCTCAAGCCGGTCGGGGAGACGCTCGCCGCCCAGCACGGCAGAGAGCTTCTCGGAATGCCGGAAAGTCAGTGGCTCCCGATCGCGCGAGCCGCGTCGCTTCAGGCCATGCTCGCCATGATCGAGGACGATCTCCATGCGCTCGGCATCCGCCACGACGTGTTCTTCTCCGAGCGCTCGCTAAGCGAAGGTCCGCGCGATGCGGTGGCCGAGACCATCGCCGACCTCGAGGCCAAGGGCCTGATCTATCGCGGACGTCTGCCGCCGCCCAAGGGCAAGGCCGACGAGGATTGGGAGGACCGCGAGCAATTGCTGTTTCGCTCGACCGCGTTCGGCGACGACATGGACCGCCCGCTGGTCAAATCGGACGGGACCTACGCCTATTTCGCCGGCGACATCGCTTATCACCGCGACAAGTTCACGCGCGGCTTTAGGACCATGATCGACGTGTTCGGCGCCGACCATAGCGGCCATGTCAAGCGCATGAAGGCGGCGGTCGCGGCGCTGACCGACGGCGAGGCCGAGCTCGACATCAAGATTTGTCAGCTTGTGCGCTTGTTTCGCGCGGGCGAGCCTGTCAAAATGTCCAAGCGTGCCGGGAAGTTCGTCACGCTGAGGGAGCTCGTGGACGAGGTGGGGGCCGGCCCCGTCCGCTTCATGATGCTCTATCGCAAGAACGACGCGCCGCTCGATTTCGACTTCGTCAAAGTCACCGAGCAGTCGCGTGACAACCCGGTCTTCTATGTTCAGTACGCCCATGCACGGGCGAGTTCCGTCCTGCGTAACGTTCGGGAGACCTTCCCGGATCTCGATCTCGAGGAGGGGACGTTGGCGAGAAGCGATCTTGACCGGCTGACCGATGAGGGTGAGGTCGCGCTGATCCGGCGCATCGCCCATTTTCCGCGGCTGGTCGAGGCGGCCTCGGCCGCGCATGAGCCGCACCGCATCGGGTTTTACCTGTATGACCTTGCCGGGGACTTCCACACCCTGTGGAACCGAGGCAAAGACTTGCCACAATTACGATTTATTTACGAGAGTGACCGAGAGTTAACGCGTGCTCGGGTGGCCCTCGTGGCGGCTACGAAGCGCGTCCTGGCGTCGGGTTTGGGGATCCTCGGCGTTCACGCCTTGCACGAGTTGCGCTGAGCCAATCCGGGGCAGGGGGGATGGTTCGAGGGAAGTATCATGTCGAGGCAAGATGACGGATTCGGCCGCAAGGCCGGTCCTAACCCTGGGTCGGAATCTGATTTCACCAATCGGCCGAGTGTGAGCGGCACCCGAAACGCACAGAGTTGGGGCACCAACGCGCTCAATGCTCAGCCAAGCGAGGTAGGCTTAATGACTCAAGGAGCGGGAAGGCCGGGCTGGCCGGCCACCGGACAGCGCCCGATGTTTGGTGGGGGCAGCCCCGTGTTTGCACAGATGCCGTCCTATACGCCCGTCACCCGCGGCACCGATCCGCGCCCGCAGATGCCCGAGCCGCCCCAGCCGGCCTATGCGCCTTACACGGCCCAACCGCCCCAGCCGCTCCACGCGCATCCGAGCCAGCACGCCGCTTCGGGGATGAGCTATTCGAACCCGCAAGCGCCGGGTCCGATGAACTATCCAAGCCCGGAGCCCGCCCCGAGCTACCAGAGCCCTGAGCCCGGTTATCAAAGCGCCCACCATGCGAGCGGACCCGGCTATGCCTCCGCGCCGAACTATCAGGCGGCGGATTTTGGCGGTCAGTCATATCAACCGTTTCAGCCGGCCAGCTTCCGCGACGCCGAGCACCCCGGGTCTCAGCCCTATTCGGCTTCGGGTTATGACGTGAACCAGGACTTCCAGAGCCAGTCATATCGGGACCAAGGCTTCGCCGATGCGAGCTTCCCCGAATCGAGCACGGGCGATGCGAGCTATCCCGATGCGAGCTACCCCGAAACGGGCTACGACCAGAACTTCGGGGACACGAGTTTCACCAAGCCTGGCTTCGCCGACGCGGGTTTCTCGCAGCAACAGCAGCACGGCTTCGACGCAAGTTTCCCGGACCAGGTCTTTCCCGGCGCCCAGTCTGCCAGCCATCAGGATCCCCATGGTTCCGACGCGTACGGCGGGCATGACGGCCATTCCGATCAGGGCTTCGAACCCTTCGCCGACGAGGCCGCACCCAACTATGGCGAGCAGGTGCCAAAAAGCGACCCGAGGCGGCAGCTCCAGGCCTTCGACGCGATCTACGATCAGCCGCCGCAGATCGCGCTGGGTTCGACGGAACCCGCGCGCCGCCCGGCGCAAGATTATTACGAGAACGAGCGTCTCGACGCCGATTTCCTCGACGGAGCGCAGCTTCCTCCGCCCGGCACGCCGGCCAAGGGCAAGCTGACGCTCAGGAGCCGGAGCGCCTTCATGGTCGGAAGCGCGCTGCTCGGCGCCATCGCTCTCGGCGGCGCGCTGGCTTTTGCTTACAAGCAAAGCGGAGGCGGCCTCGGCAGCGAGCCGCCGCCCTTGGTC
>DASUQP010000010.1:0-11273 GCA_036280475.1 Methyloceanibacter sp.
CGTGTTCGACGCGCGTCAGTACCTGATGGGGCTCGCGGACGGACTGCCCGCGGCCGCCGCGGCGAGCGCCTTGGCCGCCTGGCTTGTCGGCGCGGCAGTGCTCTCGATGCGCGGGCATTACTTCGCGATCTGCACGCTCGGGCTCGGCATCGCCGCGGGCCAGATCGCCGCCGGCATTCCCTGGATCGGCGGCGGCTCCGGCATGCTCGTGCCAAATCCGCCGGAAAGCCTCGGCGATGTGGGACTGCTCCTCTATTATCTCGCGCTCGTGCTTGCTCTTGGCTGCGCGCTGACCTTCGCCTGGCTGCTCTCGACGCGTTTCGGGCTCGCGCTCAATGCGATCAGGGACGACGAGGACAAGGCCGAGGCGATGGGGATCAGGACCCATGCCTCCAAGGTGACCGCATGGGTCATCGCGGCTGCCTTCCTCGGCGCTGCCGGCGCCATCTACGGCAACCTCGTCCGCTTCATCGATCCTCTCGAGACGGCCTTCGCCGGATCCACGATCGGCGTGTGGATGATCCTCATGGTGCTCCTCGGCGGCAAGGGGACGCTGATCGGCCCGATCATCGGCGCGGTCGTCTTTCAGATCACCATGGAGCTGTTCTGGACATATCTGCTCGGCTGGCAACGCGTGGCCCTCGGTCTCCTGATCGTAGCGGTCGCCGTGTTCTTCCCGGCCGGGATCGTCGGCTTCGTGCGCGAACGCAAACGCGAGGCCGAGCAGGAGACGCGCGCATGACGCCGCTGCTCGAACTCGCCGACGTGACCAAGAGCTTCGGCGGCATCCTCGCCAACGATAGAGTGAGCTTGCGCGTGGAGCCGGGGTCCATCGTGGGGCTGATCGGTCCCAACGGATCGGGCAAGACCAGCCTATTCAACGCGGTCACCGGGGTCTTTCCGATCGATAGCGGTTCGATCCGCTTCAGGGGCGAGGACATCTCGAAACTTCTCGCGGGCGAGATCGCGCGGGCCGGCATCGTCCGCACCTTCCAGCAGCCGCGCATCTATCGGGCGATGAGCGTTGCCGCGAACATGCTGGTCTCGGCCGCGATCCGGCGCACCGCGTTCGCGGACCTGTTCCGCCGCGACCGGCCCGGAACCGGGGCGAAAATCGCCGAACTGCTCGCTTTCGTCGGCCTCGACCGCAAGCAGAGCATTCGGGCGGGCGAGCTTTCCTTCGGCCAACAGAAGCTGCTCGAGCTCGCCGTGGCTCTCGTCAACGAGCCGGAGCTTCTTCTCCTCGACGAGCCGACGGCAGGCATCAATCCCGTGCTGATCGAAAGACTTGTCGACCGCCTCAAGACGGTCAACAGGGAACAGGGCCTCACCCTTCTCGTCATCGAGCACAACATGCCTGTGATCATGGGGCTGGCGGATCACATCTATTGCCTTGCCCATGGCCGGCTGCTTGCCGCCGGCAAGCCGCAGGACATCCGACAGGACCCGCAAGTGCTCGACGCCTATCTCGGAGCGGCGTGATGGCTGAAGCAAGCGTGCAGACGGAAGCGGGCGCGGTGCCGATCGCCGAGCTCGACCGGCTTGCAGGGGCGGCGCCGCTTCTTGCGATCGACCGGCTCAACGCCGGCTACGGACGGATGGCGGTGTTGCGGGATTTTTCGCTTCGCATCGCGCGCGGCCAGTCGCTCTGCCTCGTCGGACCGAACGGCGCCGGCAAATCGACGGTACTGAATGCCATCTATGGCTTCGCTGATATCGCGTCGGGCCGCGTAAGCCTCGCCGGTAGGGAGATCACCACGCTCCCCGCAAGCGAGAAGTTGAAGAGGGCGCGCCTCGCCTATGTGCTTCAGCAGGGCTCCGTGTTCCCCGCCATGACGGTCGAGGAGAATCTGCTCATGGGCGGCTATCTTCTCGCGCGTGCGGCCGATGCGCGGGAGGCGGCGGAGAGGGTGCTCGCGGGCTATCCCGCGCTCCGAGCGCGGCGGCGCGAGCGCGCTCAGGTCTTGTCGGGCGGCGAGCGGCGGCTTCTCGAAATTTCCCGCGCGCTGATCATGGATCCCGAGCTGATCTTGATCGACGAGCCGTCGATCGGGCTCGAACCGCGCGCCATCGACATGGTCTTCGAGGTGCTGCGAGAGCTGCGCGATGAGGGCGGCAAGACCCTGATCCTCGTCGAACAGAACGCAAGGAAGGGACTTGAGTTCGCGGCGCTCGGCTACGTGCTTGTGGCAGGCCGCCTTGCCAAGGCCGGACGCGGCAAGGACCTTCTCGCCGATCCCGACATCGGAGGCCTGTTTCTCGGCGGCTAGGTCAGAGCGAGTCGCCCGCGTAGACCGTGGCCTCGCAGGGCCGCGAGGCCTTCTTGAAGAGGGCGCAAGCTTGCGTCGCCTCCTCGGCGCTGGTGAAGGGGCCGGCGATCAGCCGCCACTTCTTGTCGGGTGCCAGCACCCGGCGCGGCTGGAGCCCGGCGACGAGAGCGGCGTGGTTGGTGAGGTACTCGCGCCACAACGGCCGGAGCCCGTCCTGCTTCGCCACGACGCCGATCTCGATGCCGTAGCGGGTCGAGCCGTCATTGGCGGCAGGCGGCAGCGCTATCGGGTCCAAGGCCGCCGTTTCGGTCGAAGGCGGCGGAGCCGTCTCGGGCGGTGGGGATGAAGGTTCCGGCTGAGACTGAGTGGAAGTGACTGACGGTCCGGCGGCGGGAGCCGCTTCCGGCGCGGGCTCGGGCGTTGCGAGGCCCTCGGCTTGTTCGCCGGTTTCCGGCGCGGGCGTCGCGTCGAGCCGGGTGTTCTGCTCCAGCAACTCGGCCGGAAGCTCGTCGAGCGGCGATACGGCGACGGGCGGCGGCTCCGATGGCTTCGGTGGCGCGGCAGGTTCCGGTGTGGACGTCGGACTTCGGTTCACGTCGAGCGCGGCCTGCTCGGCGGGCTTCGGTTCCGGCTGAGTTGGCTCGGCGGGCTTCGGTGCTTCCGCCTGGGCGGGCTTCGGCTCCTCCGGAGCTTGCTGCGGCGAGGCGGACTCTGCCCTGTCCGCCGGATCGGCCGGAGCGGGGGTGGGAGCAGACGTCTCGGGCGCCGCGGAAGGCCCCGGCGGCGCTGCGTCACGCTTCTCGTTGCTCTCGAGCCGGTCGTTGAGCGCCGCCACTTGCTGCGACAACGTACGCAAACTCTCTTGGATCTCGGCGAAGTCCTGGCCCGCCGGTTGCGAACTGGCGGTGCCTGGAGCGGTCTCGCCGGTGGGTGCCGGGGTCAACTTGAAGACTTGCCCGCCAAGGGTGGGATCGGTGAGGACGTTGAAGAGGTAAAGCCCTGAAAGGCAGCCAAGCAGGATCCAGAACGATGCGAATGCGCCTCGCGCAAAGTTCCCTGAGCCTGTCCGGCGCCGTCTGGCCATCGGTTCCGAAACCTCCCCGTTTACGAAAATCGGGCGGAAAAGCGACGCCAATAAGGCCTTGCCTGCGATTTGCGCCGCGAATCCCAGGATGACTCGCTCGGCGCTCCCGGTCAATTTCCCTCAGCGGCACGGAACTGGCGTAGGAGGGTTATGGCCCTCTCTTAGGGTTTTGGACTAGACAGATCCCGATTCGGGAGCTTAGGGGTGCCATCCCGGCGAGTGCCCCTTAAGAGACGAGACTTGCGGCCCCAAGTGTTACCCTCTTTTTCGGCATTACGAGGCATGCTTCTTGCTTCGATCCCGAATGTCCAATCGGTAACGACAGAAACGGCATGACGAATAGCTCGGCTCTTGCCATCGTTCTTGCGGCCGGCAAAGGCACGCGCATGAAGTCGGAGCGGCCAAAGGTGATGCACCGGCTCGCCGGGGCGCCGTTGCTTGCGCATGCGCTTTGGGCGGCAAAGGCGGCCGGCCTCGACCGGCTCGCGGTCGTCGTCGGGCCGGGGATGGACGAAGTCGGGACCACGGCCGGCGCTCTCGATCCCACGCTCGAAATCTTCATTCAGGCCAAGCAGCTCGGGACGGCCGATGCCGTCAAAGCGGCGCGGCGCGCCTTCGAGGAGTTTCCGGGACAAATCCTGATCCTCTACGGCGATACGCCGCTCTTGCGCGCGGAAACGATCGGCAAGGTTCGCGCCGCACTTCAAGCAGGGGCCGATCTCGTCGTGATCGGTTTCGAGACCAATAATCCGACCGGCTACGGGCGGCTCCTTCTCGACGATCGGGGAACGCTCGTCGCAATCCGCGAGGAGAAGGATGCGAGCGAGGAGGAGCGGGCGCTCACCCTTTGCAATTCCGGGATCATGGGATTCCGCTCGAGCAAGACCCTGCTCAATCTCCTCGGACGGATCGGCAACGATAACGCCAAGAAGGAATTCTATTTGACCGACGCCGTGGCGCTCGCCCGGGCCGACAGGCTCGAGGCGCGCATGGTCGAAGCCGATGCCGAGGAGGTCCTCGGCGTGAATGCGCGCGCCGAGCTCGCCGCGGCCGAGTCCCTCATGCAACAGCGCCTCCGCGATGCGGCCATGGCCAACGGCGCCACGCTGATCGCGCCGGAGACGGTGTTCCTCAGTCACGACACCCGCATTGGCAAGGACGTGGTGATCGAGCCGCATGTCGTGATTGGCGAAGGCGTCGTCATCGAGGACGGCGCCACGATCAAGAGTTTCTGTTACATGCAGGATTCGCGCATCGGCGAAGGGGCGACGGTCGGGCCGTTCGCGCGGCTCAGGCCCGGCGCCGACCTCGCCAAGGATTCGCATATCGGCAATTTCGTCGAGATCAAGAAATCGGAGATCGGCGAGGGCGCCAAGGTCAACCACCTCACCTATATCGGCGACACGACCGTCGGCCCTCGCGCCAATGTCGGCGCCGGCACCATCACCTGCAACTATGACGGCTTCCGCAAGCACCGGACCGAGATCGGCGCCGGCGCGTTCATCGGCTCGAACTCTTCGCTGGTGGCGCCGGTCAAGATCGGGGAGGGGGCCTATATCGGCTCCGGTAGCGTGATCTCGAAGGACGTGTCTCCCGATGCGCTCGCGCTCTCGCGGACGCCGCAGGAAGAGCGTCCCGGTTGGGCCACAAAGATGCGCGAACGTCGCAACCGAAAACCGAAAAGCCCGGGAAACAAAGGGACATAGAGCGTGAGGTATGGGACGATGATGTGCCGATTGGCAAGTGGCGATAGGGAGTAGGGACCGATGTGCGGCATCGTTGGCATCCTCGGCAAAGGTCCTGTCGCCGAACAACTGGTCGATGCGCTGAAGCGCCTCGAATACCGCGGCTACGACTCCGCGGGCGTCGCCACGGTCGAGAACGGCGAGCTCGGACGACGGCGCGCCGAGGGCAAGCTGCGCAATCTCGAGGAGCTCGTCACGCGGTCGCCGCTTTACGGCAACACCGGCATCGGCCACACGCGCTGGGCGACTCACGGCAAGCCGATCGAAGCCAACGCTCACCCGCACATGACCGATCTGGTGTCGGTCGTGCACAACGGCATCATCGAGAATTTTCGCGCGTTGAAGGACGAGCTCACAGCCCAAGGCGTGACCTTCACCAGCGACACGGACACCGAGGTCATCGCCCATCTCATCACACGCGAGTTGAAGGCCGGGAACGATCCGGTCCGCGCCGTTTACACTAGCTTAAAGCATCTTGAAGGCGCCTTCGCGCTCGCAATGATCTTCCGCGGCTACAACGATCTGATGATCGTGGCGCGGCAGGGGAGCCCGCTCGCGCTCGGCTACGGCAACGGCGAGATGTTCGTGGGCTCCGATGCGATCGCGCTTGCCCCCTTCACAGATGCCATCGCCTATCTCGCCGACGGCGATTGGGCGGTGCTCACTCGGCAGGGCGTCGCCATCCGCGACCGCGACGGCAAAGCGGTTGAGCGGCCGATGGCCCGCTCGCTGGCATCATCGCTTCTCATCGACAAGGGCAACTATCGCCACTTCATGGCGAAGGAGATTCACGAGCAGCCGGAGGTGATCGGCCATACGCTCGCGGCATATGTCGACCTTGCCACGAGCAGCGTCGACATCCCGGCGCTTCCCTTTGATTTCGCCAACCTCACCCGGCTGTCGCTCTCGGCTTGCGGCACCGCCTTTTACGCCTGCCTCGTCGCCAAATATTGGTTCGAGCGTTGGGCGAGGCTGCCGGTGGAGGTCGATATCGCCTCCGAGTTTCGCTATCGGGAAACCGCGCTCGATCCCGATGGTGCCGCGCTTTTCGTCTCGCAGTCGGGCGAGACGGCCGATACGCTGGCCACGCTGCGCTATTGCCGTGCGCAAGCCCAGAAGATCGTTTCGGTCGTCAATGTGCGCGAATCTTCGATCGCGCGCGAATCCGATACGGTCCTGCCGACGCTCGCCGGTCCCGAGATCGGCGTTGCCTCCACAAAGGCCTTCACCTGCCAGCTCGCGGTGCTGGCCTGCCTCGCCATCGCCGCGGGCAAGGCGCGCGGCGCAATTGGGCCCGCGCTCGAGGCGGAGCTGGTTCGGGCCTTGGGGGAAGTGCCGCGTCATATGGCGACGATCCTTCGCGACGAGCGGCCCTATGAGATGCTCGCCCATCATTTGTCGAAGGCGCGCGACGTTCTCTATCTCGGGCGCGGCTCGAGCTATCCGGTCGCCCTCGAAGGGGCGCTCAAGCTCAAGGAGATTTCCTATATCCACGCCGAGGGCTATGCCGCGGGCGAGCTGAAACACGGACCGATCGCGCTCATCGACGAGAAGATGCCGGTCATCGTCATCGCGCCGCGCGACGACCTTTACGAAAAGACCGTCTCCAACATGCAGGAAGTCGCGGCGCGCGGCGGCGGGATCGTGCTCGTGAGCGACGCCGACCCCGCGAGCACCGGCTGCGCGATTGCCTGGCACCTGGCGGTGCCGCCGGTACACCGCTTCGTCACGCCCCTCGTCTATGCCGTTCCGGTGCAGCTCATCGCCTATCACACGGCAACTTTCATGGGGACTGATGTGGATCAGCCGCGAAACCTCGCCAAATCCGTGACGGTGGAATAGACTAGAGCCTCGGATTTGCCTGATTTTTCTGATTGAGCAAGAACATGGCGGATAAGCGGAAGTCATTCCGGGCGCGCCGTGTTGCTTTCGGCGGGCGCATGCTTCCGCGCGTGTGCCTCGTGGCCGCGACTGTCTTGTGTGCCGCCGGCGCGGTTCATGCCCAGGACGCAGGCCTGAAGAGCGGCGCCGCCTCTCTCGCAGCCGGCAAATACAGCGATGCCGTTCGACAGCTCTCGGCGACCGTCAACTCCGATAACGCCTCAGCCGGAGATGCGGCCAAGGCGCTTTATCTCCGGGGGATCGCCTATCGCAAGATCGGGGAGCCCGCCCGCGCCGCCGCCGATCTTGGCGCGGCCATCTGGCTCGGGTTGCCCGAGCCCGACCGCGTCAAGGCTCTGGTCAATCGCGGACTGGCCTTTCGCGCCGCGGGACTGAGCAAGGAGGCAGAGGCCGAGATTGCGTCCGCGCGGAAAGTCGGCGGGAGCGGCGCGGTCGATCAGCTTATCGTCGAGGGCGGAGGCTCGGCCGAGGGCGCGGCTTCGGTTGCGGCCTTTTCGACCGAGGTCCGGCAGGAAGGACAGGCGAGCGCTTCTAACGAGCGGCGCAGCTGGTTCCCGAGCTTTGGCCGCGGCAGCAGCGAAACGGCCGCGCCTGCGCCTCAGCCGGAGCCCGCGCCGACCCGCACCGCCAGCACCTCGCCGCAATGGTCGACCACCACGAGCAAACCTGCAGACGCGGCGCCCGGCGCCTGGAACACCTCGGTCGCCGGTGCCGAGCAGCCGAGCAGCAGCGCAAGCAGTGGCAACCGTCTCACCCGCTGGTTCGGCTCGCGCACCGAGTCCTCTCCCGCCGCCGAGCCGGAGCCCGCGCCCGCGACGCAAACGGCCGCCGCGCCGCCGCAGCCGAGCGCGCCCCCGTCGGCGCCGCCAGCCGCATCGACAAGCTCGAGTTGGTCCACCACCACCGAGAGCCCATCCGCCGATGCGGGCGGAGGCGCAACCAAGAGGAGCTGGCGTCTCTTCGGACGGACCGCTGAGGCTGAGCCTGCCGCGCAAGCGGCGGTACAGCCTTCGGCGTCGGGCGGTTACCAGCTCCAGCTCGCGAACAGCCGCTCCGAGGACGAGGCAAAGGCATTGTGGAAGAAGGTCTCGCAGAGCCAGGGTCTTGGAGGCGTGAGTCCCGCAATCGAGAAAATCGACATCGGCAATTTCGGCACGTTCTACAGCCTCAAGATCGGTCCCTTCCCGGACAAGGCGCAGAGCGTTAAGGTCTGCAACGCGTTGAAGCGAAGCGGGATCGATTGCTCGCCCGTGACGCTTTAGGCGAAAGATCCCTCAACGGCGTAGCGGTGTTGCCGCGGTCTGCGTGGGAGCTTGGTCTCACGCGGGGACCAGAGGATGTGTTAAGGCACTCGGGCGTGTAGCGGCATTCTGAAAGCTTCCATGAAGACTGACGACAAGCCATCGTCCGAGAAGACAGGTGCCGCGGAGGATCCGGCTCAAGACCAGCTCACCCTTCTCGGCGGCGCGCCCGCGCATTCCTCGCATCTCGGCGCGCGCTTGCGCGGCTATTTCCTTACCGGCCTCATCGTCGTCGGACCCATGGCCATCACCCTCTACGTCGTGTGGTGGTTCATCAATCTGGTCGATGCCTGGGTCAAGCCGCTCATCCCCAACGCGTACCTGCCCGAAACCTATCTTCCTTTCAACGTGCCCGGTGTCGGACTCATTGTTGGAATCCTCGGTCTGATGCTGGCCGGGGCTCTGACGGCGAATCTCTTCGGCCGCACGCTTCTGAGCCACGGCGAGATGATGCTTGACCGCATGCCGGTCGTGCGCGGCGTCTACCGCCTGTTCAAGCAGATCTTCCAGACGATCTTCTCCAACAGCGGAAGCTCCTTCAAGCGCGTCGGGCTGATCGAGTTTCCACGTCGCGGGCTTTATTGCATCGTCTTTCTCGCGGGCGATCCCCCGGTGGAGGTCGATGACAAGATCGGCGGAGGCAATCCGCTCATCACCGTGTTCATGCCCAACGGTCCGAACCCGACGACCGGCTTCATCGTGTTCGTGCCGGCGCGCGAGGTGATCCTTCTCGATCTCGCGGTCGAGGACGCGGCCAAACTGATCGTGTCGGCCGGTCTCGTCGGCCCCGACCAGCAGCAAGAGCAATTGCGCAGGCTCGCCAGAACGAAGGACACAAAACCCGTTCCGGAGGAAGAGCCCGTCATCTAGGACATGGTGCACGTGTAAACACGCCGGTGCATGGCTTGCCAGAGTCCAATGGAGCCCCAAGCCGTCTTTTTTTGCGTCCGCCATTTCCGGGATGCGCCATTAGCGGACAGTAAGTCGCCGGCATGGGCGAAGATTTAGGATTTCGTTTTAGGCTTGCGCATCATCTTCTTCGCGATTGCCTCGGCGGCTATTCTCTCTGAAAGAGGAATGAACGGCTGGCTACTCCAACCCGGTCGCGAGGAAGGGTTACTTTGCCCGGGTTTGCATATTGTCACGGGATGGGCGGCTATCTCTTTTTCCAGTCGAGCCGCCTCCTCCTCCCGCGTCTCTCCGATTGGCACTCGCTTGGTCGGCTTTCGCCCGCGATTAAATTGCGTGTTTTTGTTAGAGCTCATCATGACATCTCTTGGCTGTTGAATCGTCAGACTGCTGGGGCCGATGGTTGAGTCTCGTGCCGGCGCTATCGCGACCGAGCGTTCGAGTTTCTCGATGGCGGAATTGAGCACCCTAACGAGAGCATTGGCCATAGAAAAGGCGCCTCATGTCACTGAGGCATTGTCGCGAACAAAAACTTTCAGAGTGAGCTCCTTTCAATCTTCAGGAATAGAATGATGGTTCGGTAAAGTTGGCCGAAACTCGGCACCGATCCAGGTAGGGCGGCGTGCGTGGGTTCCGCATCACAGGGAACGCCATCAAAGGGATGGCCATACTCGCCGGAGGGTCACCCACGCACTGTGAAAGCGTGCGCTCTTTACGGTTCATTGTCGAGAATTCATTTCCCGAGCTCACCGGCATCACAATGGTTTTTACGATCTAAATTTTATCACCGACGCTGCGCTTCACTTGTTCCTGGACGGGCCGAACCGCATCGGCGGTTACCTGATTCGATAACGAGCGCACCTCCTCAGCTTGAGCTCCGAGCGTGTCGAACTTGTAGTTCCATGATCTCAGCGAGGCTGCGCGCCCCGGCCAGGCTCTTCGCAAGATCGAACCCGGAATTGATGTTCCGTTGGGCAATGTCGATAACCTTACGGTTGAGCGCCGCAGCGCCTTGCCCGGCCGCGCCGAAGGATCTCTCCCAACTCTCAAGCAAGCCTTCGAGAGCATCCTTGGAGCGATCATAAAATTCGCGCGACTGAGCGAGATTCTTCGCGACCAGAGCTCGCATTGCCTCTGGAGTGTCGCGCGCTATTTGCTCGAATTGAACAGCGGTCTTGGGATAAGCGGCGCCTGCCTTTTCGTCGGCGACGTGGGGTTTGTTGGACTCGTTCATGGCACACCTCTTGGGCTTGAATGGGGAATGCCCGAAGCCCGAAGGCTAAGGGGTTGAACTCAGCGGAGAAGATTTCTCGCCGCTAGCTTAGCAGCAGGTTTTCGAGGGCCCACTCGCGAAGCTCAACGGGATCGCTCACGCCTTCAGAACTGAGCATCTTCAGCTTCCGGCTGAGGGCGGCCCTGAGCTCGAAATCCCTTTCAAAATCACGAAACGGATCGCGAGCCTGTACCACCACCCACGTCGCTTCGAATGCCTCTGCTAGGGCGTCAGTCGTGCGAATCGAATAAGGGGTTCGAGGGTACATTACTCCCTCCATGCTTTTGCAGGCGGGAGTCTTAGGCTCTCAGCCGTCGGTGCCTGTTATTGCTCTTACCGGCGATGCCGAAGAGTGGGCCTTTCCAAGCTGAATAGCGAGTCAAAAGAATCCATCGCTCTCAATCCGGAGCACTTAGGCGCTGCGCGTCACACGCGCGAGCGCCTCGGAGGTAACGAGAATTCTGCCATGATCATCGAAAGGCCCTTCAGCGTCGAAGGCGCCACTCGCAACATCCTCAATCAGTTCGCGATAAGCCTCAAAAACGGCCCCGTCGGTACCGGAAAAATGTACGCGGTCGGCATGATCTCGCAGCGCCTCGTGGCTCACCCTGCACGTCACGGTGTTACCGTCCTCATCCGCCATCAGAAACCGAACGCCGTCCTGTTCGAGGAATTCCTCCTTGAGGCGCGTGAGGGGCATCGCTCGATCCTATCCTGCTGCCAGGACTACCAAACTTTTTGATGTGCGCGAAGCTCCTCCTCCGGCGATGCGGTAGGACCACCGCCTGT
>DASUQP010000011.1:0-4337 GCA_036280475.1 Methyloceanibacter sp.
TGATCGTGCTCGATTGGATGTTGCCGGGTATCTCCGGAATCGAGCTTTGCCGGCGCTTGCGCGCAAGCAAAGAGAGCCGCGCAATCCCCATCATCCTGCTCACGGCGCGAAGCGAGGAGGGCGACCGCATCAGGGGACTGACCACAGGCGCCGACGATTACGTCGTCAAGCCGTTCTCGCTGCCCGAGCTCATGGCGCGCGTCCGCGCCATCCTCCGGCGCACCAGCCCGGAGCGCATCGCCACGGTCCTGAGCGTCGGCGATATCGCGCTTGACCGCGAGTCGCATCGCGTGACGCGCAACGGGCGCCAGGTCCATCTCGGGCCGACCGAGTTCCGCCTGCTCGAATTCCTTATGCAAAGCCCAGGTCGCGTGTTCAGCCGCGCGCAACTGCTCGACGGGGTGTGGGGGCGCAACGTCTATGTCGATGAGCGCACGGTCGATGTGCATATCGGGCGGCTGCGGAAATCGATGATCCGCGGGCAGGAGAGCGACCCGGTCCGCACCGTGCGCGGCGCAGGCTATGCGTTCTCCGATACGATCGAGGAAACCGCCTGAGCCGCCCGCTTATCAGCAGTCATCATGAAAAGAGGCGCCGCGTGGGCGCCTCTTGCAACTCTCTGCCGCATCGTTCTTGCGCTCAACCGCTGGCAAGCCGCCGCTCCCGTCGCCTGGCCTGCACCGGCTGATAGGCCATGCGCGCGTGATGCTCGCAATAGGGAAGCGGTGCGCAGGTCTTGCGCCCGCAGAAATGAAACTCCGGCTCTCCCGGATCGCCGATCGGCCAGCGGCACATCGCTTCCTTCAGCGTGAGGATGCTGGCCCGCTCATTGAGCGGAATGACCAGCTCCTCGAGCGGCGCCGGCGCAAGATCGGGCTCGGCCTCGTAATGAGGCTTGAGCGCGGTATTGCCGCGCGTCCCGAACAGGAGCGACGACGCGCGGCTTGCGCGCGGCACATGCGCGCGACGCGGCCGCGGGCTCGACGAGCGCGAGCTTGTCGCCCGGCCCGATAAGCCAAGTCGATGCACCTTGCCGATCACGGCATTGCGTGTGACGCCGCCCAAGCGGGCGGCGATCTGGCTCGCGCTCAAGCCCTCGGCCCAGAGTTTCTTCAGCAATTCAACCCTCTCGTCAGTCCAAGCCATGGTTTGGCCTCCTCGAATTGGACTCGGAATCCCCCCGTCTGCCTAGAGACGGCATTTTGAAAACTCGGATTTACTGCTGAGATCGACCGCCCGGGCGCCACGCATGCACCCACGATATCTTGTAGCCGAGCGGCAAAACTCTACTATATCCGGCAGAATCCGGCAAGCGTCCGCCACGCTTGTTCGGTCCGTTTTCCACCGGGACGCAAGCGAAGTCTGCCACTTCTTTGTTCGGAACACAAATCGCGGCGTGGACGGAAAGGTGGACGAGCATGGGATAAGCGTTGCGCGACCGCTGATTGACAGGGGTAGGCGCGAGACCTAATGCTCTGAGATTCCTACTGCCGCCGATCGGCGGCAATTTTGTTTGTGGACAGCGACGCCTTCATGCCAGTCCTCGTTCCGACTTACGCCCGCAGCGAACTTTCCTTCGCGCGCGGCGAAGGGGCCTATCTCTTCACCGCGTCCGGCGAGCGCTATCTCGACTTTGCGAGCGGCGTTGCCGTGACCGCGCTCGGCCATGCCCACCCGCATCTCGTGCGCGCCGTGACCGAGCAGGCGAAGAAATTGTGGCACGTTTCCAATCTGCATCGCATTCCCGAGCAGGAGCGCCTTGCCGAGCGCCTCTGCGCGGCAACCTTCGCCGACATGGCCTTCTTCGCCAATTCCGGCGCGGAGGCGGTCGAGTGCGGCATCAAGGCCGCCCGCCGTTATCACTTCAAATCCGGCGCGCCCGAGCGCTATCGGCTCGTCACCTTCGACGGCGCCTTCCACGGAAGGACGCTCGCCACCATCGCCGCGGGCGGACAGGCGAAGCATCTCGAAGGTTTTGGCCCGCCGGTCGGTGGCTTCGACCAGGTCGCGAGCTTCGATATCGCTGCCGTCGAGGCGGCGATCGGCGAGAAGACGGCCGGCATTCTCATCGAGCCGATCATGGGGGAGGGAGGCATGCGCGAAGTCCCTGCGCGCTTCCTGAAAGAGTTGCGCGCGCTCGCCGATGCGAAAGGGATTCTGCTCCTGTTCGACGAGGTGCAGACCGGGATGGGCCGCACGGGGCGCCTGTTCGCCCACGAATGGGCAGGAATCACGCCCGATATCATGGCGACGGCCAAGGGGCTTGGCGGCGGCTTTCCGGTCGGCGCCTGTCTCATGACCGAGGCGGTCGGTTCGGCGATGACCGCGGGAAGTCATGGCTCGACCTTCGGCGGCAATCCCCTCGCCATGGCGGTCGCAAACGCCGTGCTCGATGTCGTGCTCGCGGACGGCTTTCTCGATCATGTCGCCGAGATGGGCGTCAAGCTCAAGCAGCGGCTTGCGGCGCTCACCGATGAGCATGACGCGATCATCGAGGACGTGCGCGGGCAAGGATTGATGCTGGGACTGAAATGCAAGGTGCCGAACCAGAAGCTTGTCGAAGCGCTTCGCGCCGAGAAGATGCTGACGGTGCAGGCCGGCGACAATGTCCTCCGCTTTCTGCCCCCGCTGATCGTAACCGAGGTCGAGATCGACTTGGCCTGCACCAAACTCGATCTCGCCTGCGTCGCGCTCAAGAGCGGCGCGCTGGCTCACGCTTGAGCCCACCGGTCAAGTCCATGTCGCCAAAGCATTTTCTCGATATTGACGCATTGGAGGCGAAGACACTGCGCGCCATCATCGACATGGCTGCCGCGATGAAGCGAAAGGGCCGCGTGCCGAAGAGCATCAAGCCCAAGCCCGGCGCCGTGCTTGCCATGATCTTCGAGAAGCCTTCGACCCGCACCCGCGTCTCCTTCGAGGTCGCCATGCACCAGCTCGGGGGAAGCTCGGTCGTGCTCGATCCGCAGGACATGCAGATCGGCCGGGGCGAAACGCTCGCCGATACCGCACGCGCGCTGTCGCGCTATGTCGACGCCATCATGCTCCGCACCGGTCCGCATGAAACGCTCGAAGAGCTTGCCGCCCATGCCGGCGTTTCGGTGATCAACGGGCTCACCTGCCGGTCGCATCCCTGCCAGGTGATGGCGGACGTGATGACCTTCGAGGAGCTGAAAGGGCCTATCAAAGGCCGCACAATTGCCTGGATCGGCGATGCCAATAATGTCGCGACCTCCTGGGTGCACGCCGCCGCGCGCTTCGGCTGCAAGCTCAGGATCGGGGCGCCGAAGGCCTACGCACCCTCGCCGGCACTGCTCGCTTGGGCGCGAGGCGAGGGCGCCGCGATCGAGGTGAGCGAGGATCCTCTCGAGGCGGCGCGCGGAGCGGATTGCGTGATGACGGATGTCTGGGTCTCGATGGGCGACAACGACGCGAAGAAGCGGGCGGAGGCGCTGCGCCCCTTCCGGGTCGACGGCAAGGTGATGGGCGTGGCCGCGAAAGACGCGATCTTCATGCACTGCCTGCCCGCCCATCGCGGCGACGAGGTGACCGCGGACGTGATCGACGGCCCGCAATCGGCGGTGTGGGAGGAGGCCGAAAATCGGCTGCATGTGCAAAAGGCAATCCTCGCCTGGTGCCTCGGAGGCGACGGCGGCAAGAAAAAGCGCCGGCAAGCCAAACGCGCCGCGCGCAAAATCAAACGAAGCGGAGCCAGATGATGACGGAGCCGTCATCACAGTCCCAAGTCGAGCTTCGCCTCCCCGAGGACGATCTCATCCTGCCGTTCCAGGCGGAGCACGCCGAGGTCGTGGGGCGTCTCGTCAAGCTCGGCCCCGTCGTCGACACCATCCTCTCGCGCCATGCCTATCCGGAGCCGGTGTCGCAGCTGCTCGGCGAGGCTGTGGCGCTCACCGCCCTGCTCGGCGCCGCGCTCAAATTCGAGGGCAAGTTCATCCTCCAGGCCTCGACCGACGGAGCCGTCGACTTGCTGGTCGCGGACTATCAGGTGCCGGGGGCCTTGCGTGGCTATGCCCGCTTCTCGGCCGAACGCCTTGCGGCGCTTCCTGCAGGCGGCCGTTTGCTTGGAAGCGGCCATCTCGCCATGACCATCGACCGTGGCCCGGACACCGAGCGCTATCAAGGCGTGGTGCCGCTCGAAGGCGAGAGCTTGGCGCAGGCCGCCGACACTTATTTCCGGCAGTCGGAGCAGCTTCCGACCTTCATCAAGCTCGCCGTGGCGCGCCATTATCGCGCGGGACACGGGGAGCGGCCCTTGACTTGGCGCGCGGGCGGGCTTCTCGTGCAGAAGCTGACCCGCCAGGGCGGCCGCCGGGCCG
>DASUQP010000012.1:0-2273 GCA_036280475.1 Methyloceanibacter sp.
AAACTCAAGCGGGTCGCGGGGATGGTGCCGTTCGTCGAGGATCTGGTCGCCGCCTATTATTGCGCGCTCGACCCGGCGACGCCGATGCGCGTGCGCGGCATGCTGCTGGCGGCGCTCGCCTATTTCATCCTGCCGTTCGACCTCGTTCCCGACATCATCGCGGGGCTGGGCTTCGCCGACGACGCGGCGCTCATCACGGCGGTGGTCGGCATGGTCGCCGCAAACATCACGCCGACCCACAGGGCGGCCGCGGCACGGGCGCTCGACAAGGAGCTTCCGCGCTCGAGCTAGGCTTGCGGGTTGACGATCACCTTCCCGGTCACTTTCCGGCCCTCGATCAAGGCGAGAGCCGCAGCGGTCTCGCCGAGCGCAAAGCGCGCATGGATGTGAGGGGCGATCAGCCCGCTTCTGCACCAGTCGAGCAGCTCGACCATGTTGGCGCGGTGACGTTCGGGCTCGCGCTCGACGAAAGCGGGCCAATACACGCCGACGATGGCACAGCCCTTGAGAAACACGAGATTGAGCGGAAGGCGCGGAATCGCGCCCGAGGCGAAGCCAACAACGAGATAGCGCCCATCCCAGGCCATGGCGCGCAGGCCGGCTTCCGCATAGTCCCCGCCGACGGGATCGTAGAGGACATCGACGCCTTTCGGCTTGGTCAGCGCCTTGAGCCGCGTCTTTAGATCCTCGGCCGCGTAGTCAATGCTTTCAGCGGCGCCGTGCGCGCGCGCAACGGCAAGCTTTTCCTCCGACGAGGCCACGGCGATGATGCGTGCGCCCATCAGCTTGGCGATCTCGACGGCTGCGAGCCCCGCGCCTCCCGCGGCGCCAAGGACCGCTACGGTCTCGCCCGGCTGAAGGCGGCCGCGGTCCTTCAACCCGTGCAGAGCCGTGCCGTAAGTGACGGATAGGGCGGCTGCGGCCTCGTCGCTCACCCCGTCGGGAATTGCGACAGCATTGCTTGCCTTGCTGACCACCTTCTCGCGGCAGCCGTTACCGCCGGTATAGGCCACGACCCTCTGACCAGGCTTGATCTCGGTGACACCGCTGCCGGCGGCCTCGACGATACCCGCCATCTCCGAGCCAGGTGAGAACGGAAGAGGCGGCGTCACCTGGTAGCGGTTGCGCAAGATAAGCGTGTCGGCGAAGTTGAGGCCGACCGCCGTTACCTTGATGAGAACCTCGCCCGGCCCTGGCCGCGGCTCGGCGACCTCCTCAAGACGCAGCGCCTCAGATCCCCCAAACTCGGAAATTTGCGCAACGCGCATCGCGGGCTCCATCATCTTCGTGACCGAGACAGATACAGCAAGGAGGGCCCGGCTGATATGCGACCGTTCCGCGGAGCGCTTGCCGCGGTCGCCCTTTTTTGACCGGCAGGGTTGTGGCAGACAGGAATTCGTGAAAACCCCGCTTCCGGCTGCCCGCGGCTATTTCGCCATCGGCGTGGAGGGCCTCTCCAAGGCCGTCAATCTTGGCAATCTGCTGCGCTCGGCACATGCGTTCGGGGCGAGCTTCGTTTTCACCATCGGGGCCGACGACAAGGCCTTCGAGCTTCGTTCCGACACGTCGAAGGCCTCGGGCCATTTGCCTGTCTATCACTGGCGAAGCTTAAAGGACCTGAAGCTCCCCAAAGGATGCAGCCTGGTCGGGGTCGAAATCCTTGACGAGGCCCACGATCTCCCGAGCTTTCCCCACCCCTTGCGCGCGGCCTATGTGCTCGGTCCCGAACGGGGCGCGCTGACCCCTGAACTCGCGGCACGCTGCCAGCATCTGGTGCGGATTCCGTCGGCATTCTCGCTCAATGTCGCAACGGCCGGGGCCATCGTCATGTATGACCGTTTGCGCGCTCTCGGGCGTTTCGCCTCGCGCCCGGTGGCCGAGCACGCCGAAGCCCTCCCGCCGGCGCCGCATGTACAAGGGGCCCCGCGCAAGCGGCGAAAGCCGGTTGACTGATCTGCGTAGTCGACCAAGAATCTCGTATCACCTTCGAATACGCGATGCCCAAAATGTCAACGATTCGATCGCCGATACCACGGAATGATGGCTGCTCACCAAGATCAATCTGATCCCGTTCAATCCCTGACCCACCGCGCGCGACGGCCGGCATCGCCTGATTAACCGACCAGCGCTCAGCAAATGGTGTCACGCAGCGGCCTTCTTACGGTTTGCCTCAAGCCGTGCATCGACAAGGGCAACGATCGAATCAATGGTGGGGTTGCGCAGTCCCTTTTGTGCTGCGATGGCTGGCTTGGATCAGCTTGTCTGCACGTTCG
>DASUQP010000013.1:0-18008 GCA_036280475.1 Methyloceanibacter sp.
GGCTTCCCGCCGCGATCTTGCGGCGTAAGCTCGCAAGTCGCAGGGCGGGAAGGGTGAGGGGTCACTGACTTCCGACGCTGGCCAGAATTGTCATCCTGCGGCAGCGCGAAGCGACCCTCGTCACCCCGGCGAAAGCCGGGGTCCAGGGGCCACAACCGCTGTGCCGGTTTGCTGGATTCCGGCTTTCGCCGGAATGACAGGTATCCACGGATGCAGCACGAATGCGTCATCCTGAGGCGGCCGCGAAGCGGCCCTCGAAGGACGCGTTCCAATCGTCATCCTTCGAGGCTCGCTTCGCTCGCGCCTCAGGATGACGAGCGCGGGTCTCAGGATGACGGGAATGCCTCGAGACGCGCTGCTCAAGCGGCGCCTAAATCGTGGATGGCCGGGACCAGCCCGGCCATGGCGAGCAAACAGGCGCTAGCCCTTAGCTGACAGAATCGGGGACGGTGTCGTCGCCCTGTTGTGGCTCGGGCTGGTCGGAGCCGTTCTGGTCGCCGGCACCTTCCCGGCCGTTGCCGCCATGACGCCGATCGTCGCGGCCGCCGCCTTGACGGAACTCGCCGCCGCCTTGGCGATACTCGCCGCCGCGCTCGCCCGCATCGGAATCGCCGCCCTCGTCGTCGGAGCCTTCCGCGTTCCAGCGCTGCTGCTGGCGATATCCGCCATTCGGCCCCTCGCCCTGATGGCCATGCTGCGGCCCCATCTGCGACTGCGCCGCCATGATGATGCGATTGTAGTGCTCGGCGTGCTGGAGATAGCTCTCGGCCGCGACCAAGTCGCCGGAGGCGAGGGCGTCGCGCGCGAGCGACATGTATTTCTCGGCGATATGCGCCGCGGTGCCCCTGATCTTCACGTCGGGGCCGTTCGATTCGAAGTTCCGCGCCAAGGGATTTTGGGGCTTGCGGCCACCGCGGCCGCGGCCCCTGCGATTCTGCTGTCCTTGCCTCATGTGCTTTCGATCATCCAATCTGCGGGCTGAACCCCGCGTCTTTCCCTGCTCACTCTGTCACGTCCACCCCAGGCCCTCGAAGCGCATTGCGCCCGGAACGCGGGATCGGACGTGCAGTCTCTCAAGCTGTCGCTGCTCTTGCCTGTCTTTTGAGTCGATACCCCGGCGCCGTGCGTCCAAGAGTCCTTTCGCCGGCGCCAGCCAACCTCAATCTGAATGAACGGTTGAGCGTCTCTTAAACGTCCCGAGAGGCGTCAAGTCCTGCAATCGAGATTCAAGAAAAACCGCTCGTGTTGCCTTTGCAACCGGTCCGCGCGCTTTCGCAAGCGCGAAATGGCCCTAGAGTCTTCCGCTGACACGAACCTAACCTGAACATCCCCGCCTTTCCAAGTCCTTTTTTGCCCAAAGGTTCCTCGCGCGACCGAAATCACCGCCTCGCCACGACCACGCGGGACCTGCCGGCAAGGTCGAGCCTCGGGCTTCCGGCCTCGTCGGGCCGAAGCCCGGCGCCCGCAAAGATCGCGGCCACGGCCTCGGCCTGGGCCGGTCCGATTTCGACGAGAAGCCTGCCGTCCCCGGCCAGAACCTCGCGGGCGCGGGCGGCGATGCGGCGGTAGGAGTCAAGTCCGTCAGGCCCGCCGTCGAGCGCAAGGCGCGGATCGTAGGCGGCGACGTCGGCAGCGAGGCCGGCGATCTCGGACGCCGCGAGGTAGGGCGGATTGGACAGGATGAGGTCGAACTTGCCGGCGATCGCGTCGAGCCAGTCGGCCGCGATAAAGACGGCGCGGCTCGCCAAGCCGTGGGCGCTCGCATTGGCGGCGGCAACGGCGAGAGCGCGCGGACTCAGATCGGTGCCGATCCCTGTCGCGCGCGGAAGTTCGGCGAGAAGGGTGACGAGGATAGAGCCTGAGCCGGTGCCGAGATCGAGCAGCTTGAGCGGCTCCTCCCGCCAACCCTTCTTACCGATGATGTCGAGAGCCGCATCGATCAGCGTCTCGGTGTCAGGCCGGGGGTCGAGCGATTCCGGTCCGAGGAGGAAGCTGCGGCCGTAGAACTCACGTGTTCCCCTGATGCGCGCCACAGGCTCGCGCTTGAGCCGGCGCGCGATGGCGCCCTCAAGCAGCGCGGCGGCATCGGGACGAAGGTCCTCGCGGGCCCTGGCGATAAAGGCCTCGTGGCTGAGAGAAGCGGCATGACAGAGCAAGAGCCGCGCGTCGAGCTCTGGCGTCTCGATACCCCCCTGCCGCAAGATCTGCGCGGCCTCGACGAAGGCTCGCTGCATGGAGCGTCTCTCCCCCTCTCCCCAGCGGAGAGAGGGCCGGGGTGAGGGGGACGTGTCCGATGAGGTTTGCATTCCCCTCACCCGCGCTCCGCGCGACCTCTCCCCGGTGGGGAGAGGTGAAGGCTTCCCGGATCGCACAACGGGCTCAGGCATGGCCTTCTTCCTGCATGGCGGCGAGCTGGGTCGTCTGATGCTCGGTGATCAGCGCGTCGATGACCTCGTCGAGCGCGGGCGCGCCTTCGAGCACCATCGGGAGCTGGTAGGTGGTAAAGCCGATGCGGTGGTCGGTGACGCGGCCTTGCGGGAAATTATAGGTGCGGATGCGCTCGGAGCGGTCGCCGGTGCCGATCTGGCTGCGGCGGTCCTGGGCACGCTCGGCGTCGCGCTTTGCGCGCTCGAGCTCGTAAAGCCGCGCGCGAAGCACCTTCATCGCCTTCGCCTTGTTCTTGTGCTGGGACTTTTCGTCCTGCTGGCTGACGACGAGACCCGAGGGCAGGTGCGTGATCCTGACCGCGCTATCGGTCGTGTTGACCGACTGACCGCCGGGACCGCTCGCCCGGAACACGTCGATGCGCAAGTCCTTGTCGTCGATCTTGATGTCGACCTCTTCCGCCTCGGGCAGCACGGCCACTGTCGCCGCGGAGGTGTGGATGCGCCCTTGCGCCTCGGTCTCCGGCACGCGCTGAACGCGGTGCACGCCCGACTCGAATTTGAGCCGGGCAAACACGCCTCGACCGGTGATATTGGCGATGACTTCCTTGTAGCCGCCGGTCGCCGACTCGCTCGCCGAGAGCACGGCCACCTTCCAGCCGTGCCGGTCGGCGTAGCGCTGGTACATGCGGAAGAGATCGCCGGCGAAGAGCGCCGCCTCTTCGCCGCCGGTGCCGGCCCGCACTTCGAGGATCGCGCTCTTCTCGTCGGCGGCATCCTTGGGGATGAGCTGCACCTTGAGCTGCCGCTCGAGTTCCTCGATCTTGAGGTCGAGCGCGCCAAGCTCCTCGTCCGCGAGCGCCGTCATTTCCGGGTCGGAGGCCGGATCGTCGACGAGTTGTTTCAGGTCCTCGCGCTCGCGCACGGCCTGGCGGAGCGCGGTGATGGTGGCGACGATGGGATCGAGCTCGGCGAACTCGCGCGAGAGGCGCACATAGCTTTCCTGATCGGCGCCCGCGGCAAGCGTGCCTTGCACGGTTTGCCAACGGGCGACGAGCTTGTCGAGCTTATCGGCAGGGATCGTCGTCATGACATTTCACGTCGGCAAAGGGCTGGTGAGCTTTCGGTAACCGGTCGCCCTTGCCGCCTCTTAAGACCAATCACTGGGCGGGGGGCGGCGGCAAAGGCGCATCCGGCAGACGGTCGGTCTTCTTGCTGCGCGGATCGTCGGGATCGGTCGGGCTTGTCTCGGGCGTGGAGAGCCCCGTCGAGCCCGGCGCATAGACATATAGGAGCCCGAGTCCCGCCGCCAAAACCGCGATGATGAGGGCGATCATCCCCCATTTCAGGAGCCGGGACCGCCCTCGCTTCGTTTCCGGCGCCGGTGTTGGAGCCGGGCCGAATTCCGCCTGGAGCAGCTCGGGTTCGGGCGGCGCGGGCATGCGGGGCGCCGCGGGCGGCGGTTGCGGCGCGCGAGCCTGGGGGGCGCGCGGTTGAGGCGGCCGCCGGTCCGAGGGGGCTTGCGGAGGCGCCGGTCGCTGGGCCGGCGCGTTCGGCCGGGCGGTTTGCGGCATCGGCTGTTTCCCGCCCGGCCAGCCTTGCGAAGGCGGCCAGGCTTGCGACGGCTGTTGTCCGCCTTGCGGCTGCGGCCTCGGGCTTTGTGGCTGCGGGAACGGGCCTGCGTTCGGGCGTCCGGCCTGAGGCGCCGCGGCCGGCGCCGCATTTGGCCACTGCCTCTGTGGGGAGGCTTGCGGCTGGGGCTGCTGGGGTGGCTGTGGGGGCGGCCAGGGAATATCGAGGGGACTGGGCGCCGTGCCCGTCACGTTGCCGGAACCGAAGCCGAAATCGTCGGAATCGCGCGGCGTCATCGTGGGGACATCGGGCATGGGCTTCGGCTGAAGCTCGATGATCCCCGCTTCGAGCTGAGCATAGATCCGCCGCAAAAGCGGGCGGACGTCGAGATTGAGCATCGTGCCGTAGGCGTTGACGACCCTGCACGTCTCCGCCCATGGGGGGAGCGCATGGAGCGCGCCCTGCTCGAGCGCCTGCACCACTTCCGGCCGGGTCCCAATGCGCGACGCGAGGTCCATTTCTGAGAGCGCGGTTGCCGCCCTCAGATCTCGAAACAGCTCCGCCACCTCAGCATCATAGCCGGAGGGCATATTCTTGTTCCCGTGAATGGGCTGGCGCCGCGGTGCGGCGTCCGGCTGTGAGTCTACCGGTACTCGACGCGGCGCGGTCGGCATCGCAAGGCCGATCCCTTCTCAAGCTTGTCTCCGCCAACACAAGCCCAACCGCATCCGGTTTGCACGTCGGGGGGAGACTAGCACATCGGGGCCTCGGGTTAAGACTTCTCATCAGGCTAAAACGTCAGACCTGCACACCGTGTTCAACGGCAAAGCGCCGTAATTCCTCCCGCAGCGATGTCGTCTTGCTCTGAAGCAGCTCATCCAGGTGCCGGGCAAGATTGCCGGCATCGAGCGAAAGAACCATGGCCTTGACCGGTCCGACCGAGGCGGGCGCCATCGAGATCGAGCGGAAGCCGAGGCCGATGAGCGCCATGGCCTCGAGCGGCTTGCCCGCCATTTCGCCGCAGAGGTTCAGCGGCACGCCGTACCGCGCCGCCTCGTCGACGATCAACTTGAGCGGCTTGAGTCCGGCGGGGTTCAGCGCATCGAAACGCTCGGAGACGCGCATATTGCCGCGATCGGCCGCGAACAGGAATTGCATCAGGTCGTTCGAGCCGACGGAGGCGAAATCGGCCAGGGGCAGGACGCGGTCGAGCTGCCAAAGAACCGCCGGCACCTCGATCATCGCGCCGACCATGAGCTTCCTGGGCTCGGGGCGCCCATGGCGCTTGAGGATGGTGACTTCGCGGTCGATCAGCGCGCGGGCCGCCTCGAACTCCGAGACGTCGGCGATCATCGGCAGCATGAGGCGAAGCTCGCGGCCTGCCGCCGCCCGGAGCAGCGCCCTCACTTGCGTGCGGAACAGGGCCGGCCGGTCGAGCGCCATGCGGATCGCGCGCCAGCCGATGGCGGGGTTTTCTTCCTTGCTCCCGCGGAAGTAGGGCAACACCTTGTCGCCGCCGACATCGAGCGAACGAAACACGACGGGCCGCGCGCCGGCAGCGTCGAGGATGGCTTTATACAGCCGGGTCTGCTGCTCGAGGCGCGGAAAGGTCGCCGCGATCATGAACTGGAGCTCGGTGCGGAACAGGCCGATGCCGTCGGCGCCCGACTGATCGAGATGCGGCAAGTCGAACAGGAGCCCGGCATTGATGTGCAAGGAAATCCGCTCGCCGTCCAAGGTGACCGAGGGCACGGTGCGGAAGGCGGCATATTGCGCTTGGCGCCGGGCCCGGAAGCGAACTTTGTCGGCATAGGCCGAGACCACTTCCGGGGTCGGCCGGACATGCAACTCGCCGCCTTCGGCGTCGACGATCGCGGCGTCGCCCGGCTCGACCGCTTCGAGCGCGCCCTTGACCTGGGTCAGCGCGGCAATGCCGAGCGCGCGCGCCACGATGGCGACATGACTTGCGGTGCCGCCCTCCTCCAGCACGAGCCCGCGCAGGCGCTGGCGGTCGTAGTCGAGCAGCTCGGCGGCCCCCATGGTGCGCGCGATCACGATCGCGTCCTGAGGCAGGCTCCCCGTCGCCGCCGTCCCGATTCCGCCCGCGAGCAGCCGCAGCAGTCGGTTCGACAGATCGTCGATATCGTGCAGCCGATCGCGCGCATGGGTGTCGGGCATGCGCAGCATGCGCGCACGCGTGTCGTTGCGCACGCGCTGCACCGCGGCCTCGGCCGTGAGACCCGTGAGCATCGCCTCATCGAGGCGCCGCCGCCAGCCATGATCGTGAGCGAACATACGGAAGGCTTCCAACACCTCGCGATGCTCGCCGGCGCGCGCCATATCGCCGCGCTCCAACATATTGTCGATCATGCCGGTCAACTCTTCGATCGATTGGGCGAGCCGGCGACGCTCGAACTCGACATCCTCGGCGATGAGGCGCGTGACCACGACGCGCGGCTCATGCAGCACCACATGGCCGAGCGCCACGCCTTCGGAGATAGGAACGCCGCTGAAACGCGCAGCACCCTCACGCCGCTCCTCCGTCGTCAGCCCCTCGGTCACAAGGCCGCCCGAGGCGATGGTTTCCGCGAGCACCATGGCCGTGGTTTGCAGGGCCTCGATCTCCTCGTCGCTGTACTGCCGCATGGTGCGGTTTTGCACCGTGAGCACGCCGATGGAGTTGCCGCCGCGCAGGATCGGCACGCCGACGAAGGAGTGGTAGATCTCCTCCCCCGTCTCGGGACGGTAGGAGAAGGCCGGATGATGCTGGGCATCGGGGAACTGCATGGGCTCGGCCTGCTCCGCGATCAGGCCGACCAGGCCTTCGCCCGGCTTGAGATGGGTATTGTGGACGGCCATCGGGTTGAGGCCCTCGGTCGCGAACAGCTCGAGCGAACCGTCGCGGCGGCGCAGATAGAGCGAGCACACCTCGGCCACCATGTTCGAGGCGATCAGCACCACCACTCTGTCGAGGCGCGCTTGCGCGCTCTCGCGCGCGGCCATGACCTCGCGCAGGCGGCGCAGCAACTGTCTCGGGGCGCCAACAGGAATAGCCATAACCAACAGTCCTCGCCGGACGGCAAAGCGGCAGATCCCGCAGTGCAAGAAAGCTTCAGGCCGGCCGCCAAAAATCCGCTAGCGGTCCAAACCGAACAAGGAATGCAAGGTTCGCACCGCAAGCTCGGCGTAGGCCGCGTCAATCAACACGCTGATTTTGATCTCGGATGTGGAGATCGCCTCGATATTGATGCCTTTTTCGGCAAGCGCGCTGAACATCTGCGCGGCAACCCCGGCGTGGCTCCGCATGCCGACACCTATCGCCGATACCTTGGCGATGTCGGTTGAGCCGCGCAAGTCCAAATAACCGATCCTGTCCTTGGCGTCGCGGAGGACCTCAAGAGCCCGATCGAGGTCGGCGCTCTGCACCGTAAAGGTGAGATCGGTGAAGCGGCCGTCCTCGGAGACGTTCTGCACGATCATGTCGACATTGATATTGGCCTCGGCGAGCGGACCGAATACGCGCGCGGCGACGCCTGGCTTGTCGGCGACCTTGAGCAGGGTCACCTTGGCCTCATCGCGCGCATAGGCAATTCCGCTGACGACGTTCTGCTCCACGATCTCATCCTCATGGCAAACGAGTGTTCCAAGCTCAAGCGCCGCGTCGGTGCTCTTTCCGTCGAGGTCGGGCGGATCGAAGCTCGACCGCACCAGCACCCTGACCCCCTTCTGCATGGCAAGCTCGACCGAGCGGGTCTGGAGCACCTTGGCCCCTTGCGAGGCCATTTCTAGCATTTCTTCGTAGGAGATGCGGTCGAGCCGGTGCGCCTTTGGCACGATCCTGGGGTCGGTCGTGTAGACGCCGTCGACGTCGGTATAAATGTCGCAGCGATCGGCCTGGAGCGCCGCGGCAAGCGCGACCGCGCTCGTGTCAGAGCCGCCGCGGCCGAGCGTCGAGATGCGGTTCCCCGGCGCAATCCCCTGGAAGCCGGCAACGACGGCGATCTCGCCGTCAATCATGCGCGCCTTCAGCTCTTCCACGGCAAGGCCGGTAATGCGCGCTGCACGATGGGCGGCGTCGGTGTTGAGCGGGATCTGCCAGCCCTGCCAGGAGCGCGCCTTCAGCCCCATCGATTGCAGCACGAGCGCGAGCAGCCCCGAGGTGACCTGCTCGCCAGAAGACACCACGGCGTCGTATTCGCGACCGTCATATTTGGCCGAGACCTCGCCGCCATTTTGCATCCGCTCCTTGAAGCCCCAGGCCTGCTCGACCAGGGTCACGAGCTGGTTGGTAGCGCCGGCCATGGCCGACACCACCACGGCGCAAAAATGGCCGGCATCGGCCTCGCGCTTCACATGCGCGGCGACGTTCCGGATCCGGGCGATGTCGGCGACGGAGGTTCCGCCGAACTTCAACACCAAGAGCGCCATGGCCTCGTTCCTTGTGGGCGGTAGCCCACAATAAGAGGGCCGGCCCTTTAAGGGACCGGCCGGACATGCGTGCCTTTCATACTGATTGGCGGCGCATGCCGCAACCACGCTCTCCTGGCCTGAGAGAGGTTAAGGATGCGTGGCTTGACAGGAACGGGGCCGGAGGGCCTTTCCTCTGCAATGGCCGAGACGAACAGCACCCTCGACCGGGACGAGGTCGCCCGCTTCGCCAAGCTCGCAGGCGAATGGTGGGATGCGAATGGCCCGTTCAAGCCTTTGCACCGCATCAACCCGACGAGACTAACCTATATCCGCGACCAGCTTTGCCGGCGGTTCGCGCGTGACGCAAAGGCAGGCGCAAGCCTCAAGGGCCTGTCTGTCCTCGACATCGGCTGCGGCGGCGGGCTTGTTGCCGAGCCCCTGGCCCGGCTCGGCGGCACAGTCACCGGAATCGACCCGGCGCCCGAGAATATCGAAGCGGCCAAGGGCCACGCGAAAGGCGCCGGACTTGAAATCACCTACCGCCCCGTGACGGCGGAGGCCTTGGCGCAGGAGCAAGGCACCTTCGATGCCGTGCTCCTGCTCGAAGTGGTCGAGCACGTGCCGGACGTTCCCGTCTTTCTCAAAACGGTCGCGACCTTGGTGAGGCCGGGCGGCATGATGATCCTCTCGACACTGAACCGCACGCTCAAGGCTTACGCGCTTGCGATCGTCGGCGCAGAGTTGATCTTGCGCTGGCTGCCGGCCGGAACACATGACTGGAACCGCTTCGTCACGCCCGATGAGCTCCGCGGCGCGCTCGACCGCGCCGGGCTCACCGTCTCTGACATCACGGGGATGGTCTACAACCCGCTCGCCGACGAGTGGCGGCTATCGCGGGACACCGACGTGAACTATTTCTCCACGGCGCTGCGGCCAGCCTAGACATTCGCCTACTGGGGGCGCCTTGTTGACTAGTAGCGCGGGCGGGGCCGGTAGTACCGGTCGCCGCGCGGCGCGTAGTAGCCCTGCGGACCGTACGGCTCGAACCATCGCCGCCCGAACAGGCCGCGCTTCTTCTTTTTCGGGGGATAGCCATAGCCGGGCCCGAACCAGGGCGGGTATCCGTAATAGCCCTCAGGCCACCTGCCGGGCCCGGCCACTTTCGGCCCCTCGCCGCCCGGTGTGGTGCCGGTCAAGATGACCTGGGTCTGCTCCAACCCGTTCGCCTCGACGAGAGCGTAGAGCGTGGCGGCATTCTGCGGAGACAACCGCACACAGCCATGCGATGCGGGTTTGCCGAGATGCTTGACCTCCTTCGTGCCATGAATGGCATGGCCCTTCTTGGTGAAGAAGATCGCATTAGGCATGGGCGCGTTGTCCCACTGCTTGCTGTACCAGATCTTGTTCATCGAAGAGGCGGTATAGGTTCCCGACGGGGTGGAATAGCCGCGCAAGCCAGTCGAGACAGGCCAGGAATAAAGCTCAACGCCGTCGACGAAGACGGTCATCTCTTGCGATGCTTTGTCGATATTGATGACGATGCTGGATTTCGGCTGCGCGGGCTCGGCACTCGGCGCACTCTCCGCCGCTCCGGAATTTTCGGATGCTCCGTTCGTCTGCCCGGACGGCGCGGCAGGTTTAGGCCCACCGTCCTGGGCCGTCCCGGAGGTCTGAGGTGCTGACGGGCTTGCAGATGGCGCGCTCTGACCGGAGGTTGCCGGCGGCGTGCTGGGACTGGTCGCAGAGGTTGCCGGACCCGAAGGCGAAGCTGCGCCGGCTGAAGGCGAAGCTGCCGCGTTTGGAGGCGGCGCTGCGCCGTTTGAGGGTGGCGCTGCCCCGTTTGGAGGCGACGCCGCCGTGCTTGAAGGAGGCGCTGCCCCCGTTGAAGGTGACGGCGCCGTGCTTGAAGGAGGCGCTGCCCCGGTTGAAGGCGATGGCGACGTGCTTGAAGGCGACGCTGCCCCGGTAGGAGCGGTCTCAGGCGTTGCAGGACTCGACCGGGTTGCGGCCGGCGGCGCATTGGAGCTCGTCTCGGCACCCGCGGAAAACGCGAGCATCGTCGCCAAAAACGGTACCGCGAGGAGGCTCCGAACTCGTGGAAAGGAAGCAGAGAACCGCATCTGTTAGACCCTGGTTGCGCGAAACCCTAACGCCCGGCGACTTCATACATATGACATCTTAGCGGCCATAACAGGGCGCCGCGCGGTATTTTGTAAGGGTAAGGACCGAATAATAAGTTACGCGCGATGATAACGCCGGTTTGTAATCCTGTCTTTCGCCTCCGTCAGTTGTGATCCTCGGGCAAGATCGGGAGCGGAACGGCGGGGATGCCCTCTTCCTGCAACGACCTCGCTTCCTCGAGACTAGCCTCGCCATAAATGCTGCGTTCTGCCGCCTCCCCGTAATGCATCTTGCGCGCCTCCTCGGGGAAGGCGGGGCCGACATTCTCGGCGTTCGCCTGAAGATGAGCGCGAAGGCCCTTGAGGAAGGCATAGGTCTTCTTGCGTTCGCTGACCTGCCGGGGCGGGGGCGCCTCGGCGCGTCGCCGGTTGACGGCAGGCGCCATCGGCGCCTTCCGCACCGCCCGGCTGCCGCAATTGGGGCAGGTGATGATGTGCGCCTCGACCTGGCGCTCGAAGGCGTCGCCAGAGGCGAACCAGGCGTCGAAGGCGTGGCCTTGATCGCAACTGAGGGCGAAGCGAATCATGAGGCCTCTCTCCTCGCCGCGCGCGGCGCGGGCGCCGCGAGCGCGACTTCGAAGTCGCGGCCATGCTTTAGGGCCGGGATGCGGGCGCGCGCCTCGGCAGAGGCGGCAAGGTCGATATCGGCATAGATCACGCCGGGCTCCTCGCCGCCTTCCGCCAGCATCTCGCCCCAGGGCGAGACGATCAGGCTATGGCCGAAGGTGGCGCGGCCGTTTTCGTGCAGACCCCCCTGGGCGGCGGCGAGCACAAAAGTGCCGGTCTCGATGGCACGGGCGCGGATCAGCACGTGCCAATGGGCCTCACCCGTTTGTCGCGTGAAGGCGGCGGGTACGGCAATGAACTCGGCCCCGGCAATAGCAAGCGCCCGGTAGAGAGCGGCGAAGCGGAGGTCGTAGCAGATCGAAAGCCCCAACCGGCCGAACGGAAGGTCGGCGACGATTGCGGTCGCACCGGGCTTGGCGTGGTGCGACTCGCGGTAGCTCTCGCCTCCGGCAAGGTCGACGTCGAAGAGATGCAGCTTGTCGTAACGCGCGGCCACATCCCCCTCCGGATCGATCAGATAGGAGCGATTGGCGACCCGGGGTCCATCGAGCTTGATGGCAAGCGAACCGATGTGGAGGAAAATGCCAAGCTCGGCCGCAAGCGTGCGAAACCGCGCGAGCGCGATACTCTCCTCCTCGGTCTTCGCCGATTCGATCACAAGTTCGGGCTTGAATTCCATGATCGCGGTGTTTTCCGGCGTCTGTACATAAGCGGCGCCGCTTTGGGCGGCGCGGCGGATCAGCGCCTCTGCGCTCTGCACATTGGCATCAACGCCGCGGCCGGACCGAAGTTGCACCAGCGCGGCGCGGAACCGCTTGTTCGGTGTGAGCGTCATGTCTCTTCGGCGTCAGCAAGCGTCTCGGGGCTGTTCGCGATCCAGGCATCGAGCTTGCCCGCGCGCTCGAGCGCGGCAAGCTCGTAATGGCCTCCGACATGCCGGCCATGAATGAAGATTTGCGGCACGGTGCGCCGGCCTCCCGAGCGGTCGATCATCTCGGCGCGCTTGTGCGCATCGAAGGCGACGTCGATTTCCTCAAACTCGTGTCCCTTGTCGCGCAGGAGCCGCTTTGCGGCGCGGCAGTAACCGCAGAAGGGGGTGGTGTAGAGTAGGATGCGCGTCATTGGCCGAGAATTCTATGGTTCCCTGATAACTGGGCCGCAACCGGCCCCCGCGCAAGACTAGAGCACGAAGGCGGTGGGCTCGACGACGCGCGCCAGCGCCAAAACATCGACCCGGGCCGCTCCCGCGCGCTTCAACACCCGGGCGCAGGCCTCGGCCGTCGCTCCCGTCGTGATCACATCGTCGACGACCAAGAGCTTCTTGCCCTTGACCTGAGGCGCCTTGTCCTTGTCGACCCTGAAGGCCCCGGAGACGTTGCGCCGCCGCTGATCGGCGGTGAGACCCACCTGGCTTGCCGTCCGCCGTACCCGCTTCAGCACGAAGCAGTCGACGGGTAGCGCACTTAAACGTCCCAAGGCCACGGCGAGCATGGCCGATTGGTTAAACCGCCTCCGCCACAGCCGCGTGGCATAGAGCGGCACCGGAAGGATGAGATCGGCGTCGGCGAGCAGTTCTGCGCCTGCCTTCTTGAGCCAACGCGCAAAGAGTGGCAGGCCCTCATGCCGGTCCCGATATTTGAAGCTCTGGATAAGCTCGCGCATGGTGTCCGAATAATGCGCAGCGGCCCGCGCGCGGTCGTAAACTGGAGGCGAGGCGATTGCCGCCGCCGAGAGCAGCTTCTCGCCGGCCTCGAACGGAAGCGGCACGCCGAGCCGGTCGCAAAGCGGAGGCGCGATGAAATCGATCCTGGCGAAGCAGGCCCCGCATAAGAGCCCGTGGCTGCCGATGCGGGTGCGGCAAGAGATGCAGACAGGCGGCAAAAGAAAGTCGGCAAGGCGCCGGAGGATCGACCCCCATGGCGCCGGACGCTGCGCCCGGCGTCGCCGGAGCGGCGGTTTCTGGCTCAAGGCCGAGCTCTGCCTCACCTGCCGGCATGGCGGCCATGATAGGACCTGAAGGGCCGCGCACAAAGCCTTGAACACACGCGGGCGATGAACGACGAACACCTCCTCTTCGATCGCAAATTGCTGCGGGCGCGGCGCGCGCGTTTCGCACACGAGGTCGCCGGCCACGCGTTTCTTCTCGCCCAAGTCGCGCGCGAGATCACAGAACGCGTCGGGCTCATGCTCCGGTCGTTTCCGCTTGCGCTCGATCTCGGCGCCTATCACGGATTGCTCGGGGGATCCGTGTCGCAACTTCCCTCGGTCGGAGAGACGATCTACGCGGAGAGCGTGTTGGAACTCGCGGCGCTCTGTCCCCGGCCTTCGCTCGTTTGCGATGAGGATTTGCTGCCCTTCAAAGACGCAAGCCTCAATCTCATCGTCTCGGGGCTCGCGTTGCATCGCGTCAACGATCTTCCTGGGGCGCTGATCCAGATCAGGCGCGCGCTCGCTCCCGACGGATTGTTCATGGCGGCGGTGCTCGGCGCGGGCGCGCTTCTGGAGCTCCGCCGCGCTCTCCTCGAAGCCGAGGCCGAGACACAGAGCGGTGCAAGCCCGCGGGTCGCACCCTTCGGCGATGTGAGGGAGTATGGAGCGCTTCTCCAGCGCGCGGGCTTTGCCCTTCCCGTCGCCGACGCCGAGACCATCACGGTCGCTTACGCGACTCCGCGCGACCTGATGCGCGAGATCCGCGCGCTCGGCGGCGGCAACGTGCTGCTTGCGCGAACGCGAACGCCCCTTCCGCGCAAGACGCTTGAGCGCGCCGAGAGCCTTTATCACGAACGCCATGGCCTGCCCGATGGAAGGGTCGGCGCGACGTTCGAGATCGTCTATCTCAGCGGGTGGGGACCCGATCCGAGCCAGCAGAAACCGCTCGAACCGGGAAGCGCCGCGCGGCGTCTTGCCGACGCGCTCGGCACCAAAGAGCAGCCGGCGGGAGACAAGGCTGCCTATCCGGCGCGCCGCCGCGGGACTGTCGACAAGGGTTGACGGCGAAAGGTTCGTCGGTCAGCGGAGATCGCGCAGCGCGATCTTGAGCGGCGCGTCGGCCGGCGGCATGTCATAGCGGTGAAGCGTATCGGGCTTCACCCAAAGGAGCTCCTGGCCTTCGTGCGCCGTGACCGGTCCCCGCCAGCGCCGGCAGAGATAAACCGGCATCAGCAAATGGAAGTCAGGATAGGCATGGCTCGCGAATGTGAGCGGCGCAAGGTCCTGCTTTGCGATCGCGATGCCGAGCTCCTCGCAAAGCTCGCGCAACAACGCGTCCTCGGGCTCCTCTCCCACCTCGATCTTCCCGCCGGGAAACTCCCATAGCCCCGCAAGCGGCCGCCCTTCGGGCCGCTTGGCGAGCAGCACCCTGCCCTCGCCGTCAAGCAGAACGCAGGCCGCTACGATGACGATCGGGCGCTTGTTAGCCGTGCTCATCGTGCATCCGAAGACAGACGGCACATTGGCGTGAGATCAAGCTCACGACCGATAATCGGCGTTGATGGCGATGTAGTCGCGGGTGAGGTCGCAGGTCCATATTGTCGCCGCTTCCCGGCCGACGCCCACATCGACGCTGATGGCAATCTCCGGCTGCTTCATATAGGCCGCGCCGTCCTTCTCGCGATAGGAGGGCGCCACCGCGCCGTCCTTGGCGACGAGGATGTCGCCGAACCAGATGGCGAGACTGTCGCGGTCGGCCGCCTCCCCCGCTTTGCCTATTGCCGCGACGATCCGACCCCAATTGGGGTCTTCGCCGGCGATCGCCGTCTTCACCAGCGGCGAATTGGCGATCGATTTTGCGATCGCGCGCGCCGCCTTCTTCGTCTCGGCGCCCGTGACCTTCACCGTGACGAACTTGCTGAGCCCCTCGCCGTCCTTGACAATCTGCTGGGCAAGATCGTGCAACACCTCGTGCAGCGCGAAGCGGAAGCTCGCGAGCCTGAGATCGTCGCCGTTGACGATGCGCGGAGCGCCGCGCGAGGCGGACCGCCCCGTGGCGAAGATGAGCGCCGTGTCACTCGTCGACGTGTCGCCGTCGATGGTGATGGCGTTGAAGGTTTCATCGACGGCAGGGTCGAGCGAGGCGCGCAGCGCCTGCGGTTCGATGGCGGCGTCGGTGAAAAGAAAGGCGAGCATGGTCGCCATGTCGGGCGCGATCATGCCGGCGCCCTTGGCGATGCCGTTGATGTCGATCGAGACTCCGTCAATCTCGGCCTTGCGCGTGGCAAGCTTGGGGTAGGTATCGGTGGTCATGATGGCGCGCGCCGCCTCGGCAAAGCCGTCAGCCTTGGCTTCGCGCGCAAGCGCGCCGAGCGCCCCCGCGATCTTGCGCCCGTCGAGCCGCTCCCCGATCACGCCGGTCGAGGCGATATACACATCGGTCTCAAGACAATCGGCGGCTTCCGCGGCCGCTTCGGCGGTCAGCGTCACCGCCTCCTCTCCGCGCTTGCCGGTGAACGCGTTGGCGTTGCCGGAATTGACCACGAGCGCGCGCGCCATGCCGTGGGGAAGTCGGGCGCGGCACCAATCGACGGGCGCGGACGCCGTCTTCGACCGCGTGAGCACCCCCGCCACGGTCGTTCCGGGATCGAACAGAGCAAGCAAGAGGTCGGTGCGGCCGGGATAGCGTATCCCGGCTGCGGTTGCCGCGAGCCGCACGCCATCGATCACCGGGAGATGCGGCAGGTGCTCAGGCGTGAAGGGAGAGATCTTGCCCAAGGGGTCTCTATCAAGCGGTCACGGCTTCTGTTGCGCATCCCCGGAGGATTTGTCCTCCGGGAGAGGCGGCGCGTCGCCCTTCGGCGCAGCCTCATCCATCGCCTTCTCCTCCTCCATCGCCTTCTTCAGCGCGGGATCGAGCACCTCGATCTTTGCCGCCTTGCGCAGGCCGGTCACCACCTCTTGCGCCTTGAGCTGCACGAGCTGGGCGATGATCCCCTCCTTGACCTGATCGAAGGTCGGCAGCGGCTGGTCGCGCTTCTCCTCGACCTTGATGACATGCCAGCCGAACGGGGTCTGGACCGGGGCTGAGATTTCGCCAACGTCCAGCGCGAAGGCAGCCTCTTCGAACGGCTTGACCATCTGCCCGCGCGAAAAGAACCCGAGGTCGCCGCCCTCGGCGCCGGGATCCTTGGACTTTTCCTTCGCGAGCGTGGCGAAGTCTTCGCCCTTCTTGAGCCGCTCGGCGACGTCCTTGGCCTCGGCCTCGGTCTCCACCAGGATGTGGCGGGCGTGTATCTCCTGCTCCGGCTTCACCTGGCCGATCTTCTCATCATAGATCTTCTTGGCTTCGGCCTCCGTCACCGCGTCATAGATCTTGACGTCGAAATAGGCATCGCGCAGCGCCCGGCGCTCGTAGTATTTCAGCCGTCCCGGGAAGCTCTCGGCCTTATCGACGTTGTCGGTCCGGCCGGCGCCCGCGATCAGCTCGCTTTCCATCACGTATTGGAGCAGCACCTTCTGGCGATCCGCGGCCGAGAAATTAGCAAGCCGCGGCCCGAGATCGGAGGCCGCGAAATCGAGGTCAGACTGCTTGATATCGACGTCATTGACGCGGGCGATAACAGGATCGTCGGCCGCGGCGGCAGGAGAGAGGGCAAGGCAGACGATGGCTGCCGTAAGCAGCAAGACTGACCGCGTTTTCACGAGAATGGTCCTCTTCTTCGGCTCGCCTCAGGCTCGCTCCGGATGTCGAGCAGGCGAACGGGTTGGGTTTGTTTCCCCAGGGCTCGCGTTTTAGACCCGAGGCGGCGGGTTGCCAAGGGGCGAGGGGCCGGCCGGGCAGGTTCACTTGCGGCGACCCATCAATCGACCTGTTCAGACCGTTTTGAGGCCATAAACTTGGTGGACCATAGCCGACTTCCGCTGGAGGCGAGGAATGAATGCCGCACGTTTTGGTTGCTCCCGATCGGTCTTGGCGCGACGCCCGGTCGCGAGGGGTTTTGCGCTCGCGCTGGCTCTCTTCTTCGGATGTACGGTGCCGGCGCTCGGCGACATCCGCATCCTGTCAAGCGGCGGGGGCTCCGTCGGACAGTATCTGAACTTCTTCGCCAAGGTCAGGCAATCGGGCGAGCGTGTCATCATCGACGGTCCTTGCCTCTCGGCCTGCACGCTCGTGTTGAGCGCCGTTCCGCGCAAGCGGATCTGCGTCACGTCGCGGGCGGTCCTCGGCTTTCATGCGCCCTACTTGGTGGATGAGAAAGGGCGGCAGTACCGCTCGCGCGAGATCACCAAGACCCTGCATGCCGCCTACCCCGCCAGCGTCAGGTCGTGGATCAAGCGGAAGGGCGGACTCAGTAAAAAAACCATACTGCTCAGGGGCCGCGAACTCGGCGCACTCTATCCGCGCTGCTAACGGCGGTGCCGTTGGCGGACAGGCGCGCCGTGTAAAGCGTCATGATCGAACGCGACATATAAAAGTATCTCTCGTGTTTGGAGTGTTCGCGGTGTCATCCAACTGTCATCGGCGTCGCAATAGCGTGAGACCATGACCGCGAACCGCCCGCTGAACGTGCTCTTCCTCTGCACCGGCAATTCGGCGCGCTCGATCCTGGCCGAGGCCATCCTGAACCGATTGGGCGCCGGCAAGTTTCGGGGCTATAGCGCCGGAAGCCACCCCACCGGCAAGGTCAATCCTTTGGCGCTGAATCTTCTGCGCAAGGCGAATTACGACGTCTCCCGGCTCCGCTCGAAATCGTGGGAGGAGTTTGCAGAGCCAAGCGCGCCGAAGCTCGACTTCGTATTCACCGTGTGCGACGACGCGGCCAACGAAGTCTGCCCCATCTGGCCGGCCAACCGATGTCCGCTCACTGGGGCCTGCCCGATCCCGTCAAAGCGCAGGGCACAGAGGCCGAGCGCAACCTCGCCTTCGCAGACACGATGCGCATGCTGACCCAGCGCATCGATA
>DASUQP010000014.1:0-5397 GCA_036280475.1 Methyloceanibacter sp.
GCACAACATGGAGATTTGCGAAACGCTGCCGATTCGCCGGTAGTTCCCTCACGCCTCGCCATCTCGCCCAAGATCGGCCCCAATCCCGACACGGACCATCGTGGCGACGTCCGAGCCCCATTTCACGATCGGATAAAAAAATGGGTAATAGGGGCTCTTGGCGATCAGCAAATCGTGCATGGCCAGATAGTCGATGCCTGTGGACAGGAAGCATTTCATCGCATCGGCGGGCGTCTCGACGATCGGCTCGCCTCTGATGTTGAACGAGGTGTTCAGCAATACGGGGACGCCGGTGATTTTCTCGAACTCTTCAAGAAGGAGATAGAGACGCTCATTGTGCTCCCGCCGCACGGTCTGCACCCGTGCGGTGCCGTCGACATGAACGATCGCTGCGACCTTGTCCTTCCACTCAGGGCGCACGCGCTTGGCAAGGAGCATGAACGGGGAGTCTTCGTCGCCCTCGAACACCTCACGCGCCCGCTCGGCAAGGACGATCGGCGCGAATGGCCTGAACGCCTGGCGATGTTTGACCCGCGTATTCAGCAAATCCTTCATCTCGGCCTTGCGCGGGTCGGCCAGGATGCTGCGATTGCCGAGCGCGCGCGGCCCGAACTCCGAACCGCCTTGAAACCAGCCGACCACTTTCTCCTCGGCCAGCACCTTGGCCGTCTCGGCGCAGATATTCTCCTCGGGTGACTTGCAGGTCCTGCTGCGAACAAGCCATCTCTTCGCCGCCGCCTCGGCCTCCTCATCACGATAGGGCGCGCCGAGATAGGCGTGTTCCATGACGAAGCTGCGCGGCTTGTTCTGGATTGCCAGATGCCCGTAATAGGCGCAGCCGATGGCGATGCCGTCATCGCCGGCGGCCGGCTGAATCCACACATTGTCGTAGCCGGCCTCCCGCACGATCTTGCCGTTGGCGACGCAATTCAGCGCCACGCCGCCGGAGATGCAGAGATTTTTGGCGCCCGTCGTCTCGCGCAGCCAAATGGCGCGCTCGATCAGGACCCGCTCGGCATCGTCCTGGACCCGCCACGCGAGGTCCTTCCAATGCTGCATGCCGGGATCGTTCTCCCATTTCGCGTCGTCATCGGGCAGATAGGGCTGGTTGAAGTCTTCGGTCCACTCGGGGACGTTCAACGCGCCGTTCCGGAATTCGACCAGCGGCTTGATCCGGTCCGGGCTTCCATAGGGCGCAAGACCCATCACTTCGCCGCATTTGTTCCAATCGGCGAAGATGTAGCTCGACACCCGGCTATAGACCGCGCCGAGACCGTTCATGTTGAAAAACTCATCGGCAAGAAAGCCGATCGTCGGTTCGAGCCACACCTTCTTCAGCGGTTCGAGCTTTGACCCTTCGAAGCGGTAGTAGCTCTCAGACTCCCGGGCGAGCGGATTCAGATTGTCGATCCGGTGGGCTTCCTCGACATCGCTGGCGTAGTTGCCGACCCCGTCCACCACCATCAACGCGCCTTCGGAGAACGGACAGACGGCAAAGGCGCTGTAAGCGTGCGCGAGGTGATGGGAAACGTCGACGACCTTGTTGGAGCGCGAACGGTAGAGCGGACTCGCGGCCGCCTGTTTCCGGTCCTTTGGCGGAAGCACTTCAGGCACGTCCTGGTAGGTCAGGCGCTTCTCCATTTCGCCGACCGGCAGCACGTAGCAATTGCGAACCACGAGATCGACGTCGTCGAGGGCGATGCCCTCGGCGCGCAGGCAGTAATCGACGACTTCCTGGTAGAACCCGGTCGCGTGCTTGTGCCGGTTGATCCGCTCCTTGGCGATGGCGAAGGCGATCGCGCCGTCGCGCAAGAGACAGGCGCTGACGTCATGGTCGTAGGCGTTGATGCCGAGGATATAGCTGTGACGCTTGGGCACGGTTCCACTCTCAGGAAGGTCGCATAACGCGAAGGATGGCTGCGAGGTCCCTGACGATGGGGGCAGGGCGGGGAAGAAACGATCACTGCTTATAGCCGATATGGAGGCTGCCGCAATGCGCCGGGAAGCGCGCGCCCGTCGGGAAGCGAGGCCTTGAGCGCGACCCGCCGATGCGCTAAGCGCGACCCATGGGACGGCGCATCGCACCGCCATCTGATTCGGGGCCGATCGAGCCGGTCGATTTGCGCGAGGCGCTGGAGGAGCGCTACCTCGCCTACGCGCTCTCCACCATCATGCACCGCGCGCTGCCCGACGTTCGCGACGGGCTCAAGCCCGTGCACCGGCGCCTGCTCTACGCCATGCAGCAGCTCAGGCTCAGCCCTCAGGGCGAGTTCAGGAAATGCGCGAAGATCGTCGGCGATACCATGGGCAATTTCCATCCCCACGGCAATCAGGCGATCTACGACGCTCTGGCGCGGCTCGCGCAAGACTTCTCCGTCCGCTATCCGCTGATCGACGGGCAGGGCAATTTCGGCAATATCGACGGCGATAACCCCGCGGCCGACCGCTACACCGAGGCGCGGCTGACGGCGGTTGCCGCGCATCTGCTTGACGGCATCGAGGAGGACACGGTCGATTTCCGCGCCAATTACGACGGGCGCGAAATGGAACCCTCGGTCCTTCCGGCCACGTTCCCCAACCTTCTCGCCAATGGCGCCTCCGGCATCGCCGTCGGCATGGCGACCAACATCCCGCCGCATAATGCCGGCGAGCTTTGCGACGCAGCACTCCACTTGATCAAGTTCCCGAACGCGACGGCGGACAAGCTGGTCGATTTCGTGCCCGGCCCCGATCTCCCGACCGGCGGGGTGATCGTCGAGCCGCGCGCCGAGATCGTCCAAGCCTACAGATGCGGTCGCGGCAGCTTCCGGCTCCGCGCCCGCTGGACCCAAGAAGATACCGGCCGCGGCACCTATCAGATCGTGGTCACCGAGATTCCCTATCAGGTCCCGAAGGCGCGGCTCGTCGCCCGCATCGCCGAGCTTCTCCTGCAGAAGAAGCTGCCGCTGCTTGCCGACGTGCGGGACGAATCGGCCGAGACCGTGCGCCTCGTTCTCGAGCCGAAGAGCCGCGGCGTCGATCCGGTCTTGCTCATGGAGCAGCTGTTCAGGCTGACGGAGCTCGAGACGCGGCTTCCGCTCAACATGAACGTGCTGAGCCGCGGGCAAGTGCCCAACGTGCTCGGTTTGCGCCAAGTCTTGCGCGAGTGGCTCGACCACCGCCAAATCGTGCTCGTCCGCCGCTCGAAATTCCGCCTCGCCAAGATCGATCACCGGCTCGAAGTGCTCGACGGCTATCTCATCGTCTATCTCAACCTCGACAAGGTCATCAAAATCATCCGCGAGAAAGACGAGCCGAAGCCCGCTCTGATGAAGGCGTTCAAGCTCTCGGACGTGCAGGCCGAAGCCATCCTCAACATGCGGCTCCGCGCTCTGCGCAAGCTCGAGGAGATGGAGATCAGGCGCGAGCACGATGCCCTCGCCAAGGAGCGCAAGGAACTGAAAGCGCTGCTGGCCTCTAAGGACAAGCAGTGGGCGCGGATCGCCGGCGAGATCAAGGCGCTCAAAGCCGAGCTTGGCCAGAAGACGGCGCTCGGCAAACGCCACACCAGCTTCGCCGAGGCCCCCGAGGGCGTCGAGACCGAACTTGCCGAGGCCATGATCGAGAAGGAGCCCGTCACCATCGTCCTATCCGAGAAAGGCTGGATCCGTGCCATCAGGGGCCACCAGGCGGAGACCGACAGCCTCGCCTTCAAGGAGGGCGACCGGCTGAAGCGCGCGGTCAAGGCGCAGACGACCGACACGATGCTCCTCTTCGCCACCAATGGCCGCTTCTACGCGCTCGGCGCCGATAAGCTGCCAGGCGGCAGGGGCCACGGCGAGCCGTTCCGCCTGATGATCGACATAGAGGAGGCGGCCGACGCCGTCGAGCTGTTCGTGCACGAACCGGGCCGCAAGCTTCTTGTGGCCGGAACGAGCGGCCATGGTTTCGTCGTCGCCGAGGATGAAGTCCTCGCCATGACGCGGAAAGGCAAGCAGGTGCTGAACGTGCCCTCGGGGGAAGAAGCGACCGTCTGCGCGCCGGTCGACGGCGACAGCGTGGCGGTGATCGGCGACAACCGGAAGCTCCTGCTGTTTACGCTCGCCGAGCTGCCTGAGATGCCGCGCGGCAAGGGCGTGCGGCTTCAGCGCTACAAGGACGGGGGGCTCGCCGACGCCAAGGTGTTCAGCAAGAAAGAGGGCCTGACCTATATCGACGCGGCGGGCCGCTCTTTCGTCCTCACCGAGTTGCGGGATTGGTGGGGAGCGCGCGCCCAGGCCGGGCGGCTTCCGCCCAAGGGCTTCCCGAAATCAAATTCGTTCGGACCTAAGTTCTGACCGTCATGGGTCGTATTGAGCAGGAAAAGCTCAGCGCACCGTCTGCAGCTTGTGGCTTCTGGCTACCGATTCCGGCGCGTCGCTCCGCACCCAGCCCTTCGAGGTCAGGCGTTCCTGCGGCATGAAGCGGTTCTTGTAGCGCATCTTGCGCGCCCCCTCGATCCAATAGCCGAGATAGACGAACGGGCGGGCTTGCGCGCGGGCGTAAGCGACATGATCGAGGATCATGTAGGTCCCGAGGCTGCGCTGAGGCTGGCTCGGATCGTAGAAGCTGTACACCATCGAGATGCCGTCGCTGAGCCGGTCGCAGAGTGAAACGGCGACGAGAGGCGACGAGCCGTCGCCATGCGGATCGGGCTTGACCCGATACTCGGTGACGAAGGTCTCGACCACGCTGTCCTCGACCATGAGCGAATAGTCGAGCACCGACATCTCGGCCATGCCGCCGTCGGCGTGGCGGACGTCGATATAGTCGCGGAACAACGCATATTGCTCCGCGCTCGGGGCCGGCTGCATGCGTGTCGCGACGAGATCGGAATTGATGCGGGCGATGCGCTTGAGCGAGCGCCTGGGCGCGAACTCCTCGACCAGGATGCGGACGGGCACGCAAGCGGAGCAGGCGTCGCAATAGGGCATATAGGCGATGTTCTGGCTCCGCCGGAACCCGCCCTTCAGGAGGTTGTCGATGAGGAAACGCGGCTTGTCGCGGGTGAGATGCGTGAACAGCTTCCGCTCGAGCCGCCCCGGCAGATAGGGGCAGGGCTGCGGCGCCGTGATGTAGAATTCGGGGAAGTTGTTCTTGTGCTCCGTCACGTCCGATCGACCGCAGGCGAATCCACCGATCCGGCAAGCTTAGTGGATCGATGGCCGGAAGCGCAATCGGCCTCGCTCGGTTAAAACCGCCGGCGCCTCCTGTCAGAATTGGGCGCAAGCTTCATCCCTCCCTTGATGGGAGGGTGGCGCGGCCGAAGGCCGAGCCGGGTGATGGCCTTTTTAGCCGCGACCACTTGGCCGTGGCATGCCCCCCACCCCGACGCCGCCTTGCGCTCAGGCAGCGGAGCGGTAGCGCAAACGTAACGGC
>DASUQP010000015.1:0-19905 GCA_036280475.1 Methyloceanibacter sp.
CCCAGAACGGATCGAGCGGCTGGCGCGCAAGCATCTGAAGCTCGGACCGGCCAGGCCCACCCAGATCGTCACCCTCGACACGGTCTCTGACCGCGATTTCGACCGGAGCCGCTTGGAGCCGGAGGCCTCTTCGGCGGTACCGGCGGCGAAATCCAAGCCGATAGAGAAGCCAAAGGTCTCAATCGCCAGTGCACCGGCCGTCGATACGGCTGCGCCCTGGCCACAGGCCAAGATCGTCCGGCCGGTCGAAGCCTCGGCCCAATAGGCGGTAACCACCGTGACCGACAGCGCAAGGCCGGATCCCGCCGCTTCCCGCGCCGAGCGCGCCTATCTCGCGCGCGGCCGTTATCGCTTCCGTCTCGCCTGTCTTGCCTTCGCCCTTGCTTTCACCCTCATTGCGGCGCGCCTCGTCACGCTCGGCTTCGCCGCCACCGGACCGAACGCCGGCGGGCTGTTCGACATCTCCTCGACGGTCCACCGTCCCGACATTTTCGATCGCAACAAGAGATTGCTTGCGACCGATATCAAGGGCGCGACTCTTTTCGCCGATCCCGCGCGCGTGATCGACGTGGACGAGCTGGTCGAGCATGTCGCGAGCGTCCTTTCCAATATCGACCAACGAGACCTCCGGACGCGGTTGAGGCAGGGGCGGCGCTTCGTTCGCATCAAGCGCGAGCTGACGCCGAAGCAGCAGGCCGAGATCCACGAGCTCGGCGTCCCCGGACTCGGCTTCGTCGAGGAATACCGCCGCGTCTATCCGATGGGCGCCACGGCCGGTCATGTGGTCGGGCTCGTCGACGTCGACAGCAAGGGTCTCGCCGGCATCGAGAAATTCATCGACGACAATCCCCAGCTCGCCATGATCGGCGCGGAGGGGGTCACGCTTTCGCTCGACCTTGGCGCGCAACATGTGCTGCGCGAGGAACTCGGCCGCGCCATCGGCACCTATCGCGCCAAGGCGGCGGCGGGAATCGTCCTCGACGTGCATTCCGGGGAAGTGGTGGCGCTCGTCTCGCTCCCCGACTACGACCCAAATCGCCGCGAGCAGGCCCTCGACAAGGAAAGGCTCAATCGCATCGGCTTCGGCGTGTACGAGATGGGCTCGGTGTTCAAGGTGTTCACCGTCGCGGGCGTGCTCGACGGTGGCCAAGCAACGCTGCGATCGCACTACGACGCCTCGAGCCCCATCCACTACGCGTCCTTCACCATCGACGACTTCCACGGCAAGAGGCGCAGCCTCACCGTGCCCGAGGTCTTCATCTATTCGTCGAATATCGGCGCGGCCAAAATGGCGCTCGACATGGGCGTCGAGCGCCACCGCAACTTTCTCAAGAAGCTCGGGCTGATGAGCCGCGTCACCACCGAGCTTGGCGACAGCGCTTCACCGATCGTTCCGCAGCACTGGCAGAAACTGAACACCATGACCATCGCCTTCGGGCACGGGCTCTCGGTGACCCCGCTCCAGCTTGCCGCGGCCTCACAGCCTCTCGTCAATGGCGGGATCGCCGTGACGCCGACATTCCTGCCGCGCTCGCGGGAGGAGGGCTTGAGCGGCGGCAAAAGAGTCCTCAAGCGCGAAACGAGCGCCGCCATGCTGAAGCTGTGGCGCCTCAACGTGCTGAAAGGAACGGGCAAGCACGCCGACGCCGAAGGCTATCGTGTCGGCGGCAAGACGGGCACGGCAGAGAAGGTCGTGGGCGGCCGCTATTCCACTTCCGCGCTGCTGACGAGTTTCCTCGCCGCCTTCCCCACCGACGCGCCGGAATATCTCGTTCTGGTCATGCTCGATGAGCCGCAACGCGTGGCGGAATCGAACAATCAGGCGACGGCCGGCGTCAACGCCGCGCCGACCGCCGGCAAGATCATCGAGCGGATTGCGCCCATCCTGGGCGTCGCGCCGAAACTCGAGCGCGATCAGCGCAAATTTGACGCCAAGGTGCTCGCCTCCTATTAACAGACGCCCACCCCATCGGGTTCGCCAAATCCTTGATCCTCAAGGAAATGCCACTTTTCGGGGCGCATGTTCGACCATGACTCTGGGTGAGCTCTTCGGGCGCGACGCGAAGCTGCCCGCCGGCCTCGAACGCGTGCCGATCGAGGGCCTTGCGGCCGACAGCCGCGACGTGAGGCCCGGCTATCTCTTCGCCGCGCTTCCAGGCGTAAAGACAGACGGCGCGCGTTTCATCGCCGATGCGTTGCAACGCGGCGCCGCGGCGATCCTCGTGCCGCACGGCGCAAAGCCGCCAACCGGTTCCGCCGCGATCATCGAGGACAGCGATCCGCGCCGGCGCCTTGCGCTCATCGCCGCGCGCTTCTTTGCTCTCCAGCCACAGACGACCGTCGCCGTGACCGGCACCAACGGCAAGACGTCAGTCGCGTCCTTCGTGCGCCAGCTTTGGTCGGGGGAGGGTTTCAAGGCCGCGAGCCTCGGCACCGTCGGCGTGGTGAGCCCCTCGGGCACCAAGACGCTGATCCACACCACGCCCGATCCGATCGAGCTTCACCGCATCCTCGCCGCTCTCGCCACAGAGGGCGTCACGCATCTCGCGCTGGAAGCTTCCAGCCACGGCCTGCAACAGCGCCGCGTCGATGGCATCGTGTTCGCCGCCGGCGCCTTCACCAACATCTCGCGCGATCATTTGGACTACCATGCGAGTTTCGAAGACTATTTCGCGCAGAAACTCCGCTTGTTCACCGAGCTTCTGCCGCGAGGCGCAACGGCCGTGGTCGACATCGACAGCGATGCGGGGAAGCACATTGCCGCGGTGGCGGAAGCGAAGGGGCTCGATCTTGTTACGGTCGGACGCGAGGGAAAGACCTTGCGGCTCGTCTCGGCCGCGCGCGACGGCTTCGGTCAACGTCTCATCGTCGAGCATGGCGGCAAGCAGCACCAAGTACGCTTGCCGCTTGTCGGCGCCTTCCAGGCGTCGAACGCGCTCGTCGCCGCCGGGCTCGTCATGGCGACCGGCACGAGCGCTGCCACGGTTCTGCCGATGCTCGAGGCGCTGCAAGGCGCGCGCGGGCGGCTCGATCTTGCCGGCACGGCGCGGGCCGGGGCGCCGATCTTCATCGACTATGCGCATACCCCCGACGCGCTCGCGAAGGCGCTTGACGCGTTGCGCCCCTATGTCGAGAGGAGGCTCGTCGTCGTGTTCGGCTGCGGCGGCGACCGCGACACGGGCAAGCGCCCGGAGATGGGACGGGTTGCCGTGACGAAAGCCGATCTCGCCATTGTCACCGACGACAATCCGCGCAGCGAAATTCCCGCCGCGATCCGCAGCCAGATCTTGCAGGCCGCGCCTGGCGCGCTCGAGATCGGCGACCGGGCCCGCGCGATCACGGAAGCCATCGGCACGCTGGAGCGGGGCGATGTGCTGCTGATCGCCGGCAAGGGTCATGAGACGGGCCAGACGATTGGCACGAAAGTGATCCCGTTCTCGGATCATGACGCAGTGGCCGCCGCGCTGAACCAAGAGGTCAAGTGTGGCTGAGCCGTTGTGGACCCTTGGCGAGATCGTTCACGCCACGCGCGGTGCGTGCCTCCGCGCGGAAGGAGCGCCGGTGTTTGGCTTCTCCATCGATAGCCGGAGCCTCGCGCCGGGAGAGGCCTTTATCGCCATCCGTGGGCCGAACCGGGACGGGCATGCATTTGTCGCCACGGCCCTCGATAAGGGCGCGACTTGCGCAATCGTGGACAAGACCTTCCCGCCCGGCGACGAGCAAAAATTGGTCCGTGTCGGCGATACGCTGGAAGCCCTGAACGATCTGGGACGCGGCGCCCGAACGCGCGCGAGCCGCACCAAAGTGATTGCCGTCACCGGCAGCGCGGGCAAGACCGGCACGAAGGAAGCGTTGCGCTTAGCGCTCGCGCCCAGCGGCTCGGTGCACGCCTCTGCCAAGTCGTTCAACAACCATTGGGGCGTTCCCTTGTCGCTTGCCAACATGCCGAGGACCGTGCGCTTCGGCGTGTTCGAGATCGGCATGAATCACGCGGGCGAAATCGACGCGCTGACGCGGCTCGCCAGGCCCCACATCGCCATCGTCACCACGGTTGCGCCGGTCCATCTCGGCTTCTTCCCCTCGGTCGAAGCGATCGCCGATGCCAAGGCCGAGATCTTCAGCGGGCTTGAACCGGGCGGTACGGCGATCATCAACCGCGACAACCCCTATTACGAGCGGCTAAAGCATCATGCGCTGAACCACGGCGCCACCATCGTCGGGTTTGGCGAGGCGCGAGATGCCGAAGCGCGGTTGCGCGACGTCACGCTCGATCCCGACGGATCGAATGTCAGCGCCGACATTCTCGGCGAGACCATCGCCTACCGGCTCGGCGCAGCCGGCCGTCATGTCGTGCAGAACTCGCTTGCCGTGCTGGCGGCGGCCAAGGTGGCAGGCGCTGACCTTGCGCTCGCCGCCGGTGCCCTAGCCGGGCTTGAGGCGCAAGCCGGTCGCGGCGCCCGCAACGTGATCGAGACCGAAGGCGGCCGCATGGCCATCATCGACGAATCCTACAATGCCAATCCGGCCTCGATGCGCGCCGCGCTCGCAACGTTGGGGCTCACCCCACGGAGTGCGTTTCGCCGCCGCATCGCCGTGCTCGGCGACATGCTCGAGCTTGGGCCGGAGGGATTTCGGCTTCACCGAGAGCTTGCGGAGTTCATTGACGGGGTGGGGGTAGATGTTGTCTTTGCCTGCGGCGAACAGATGGGTTCGCTTTTCGAGGCTCTGCCCGCAAGCCGCCGGGGCGCTTATGCGAAAACCGCCGAAGAGCTTGGGCCCAAGCTCCTTGAAGCGGTCGGCCCGGGGGACGCGATCATGGTTAAGGGCTCTCTCGGCAGCCGCATGGCGCCTCTCGTCGAGGCGTTGAAGCGCCGGTTCGGGAAGGAAGCAGCGCCGGCGTAAGGCGGGGCCGGGGAGGGGGAGAAGGCGGATGCTTTATTGGCTGGCCGGGTTCGCGCCTGAACTCCCGATATTCAATGTCTTCCGCTACATCACCTTCCGCACCGGCGGAGCGCTGCTCACGGCTCTTCTGTTCGTATTTCTGTTCGGGCCGAAGGTGATCCGGTCCTTACGCATCCGCCAGGGCAAGGGTCAGCCCATCCGCAAAGAGGGCCCCGAGCGCCATCTCATCCAGAAGCAGGGCACCCCGACCATGGGGGGGCTCATGATCCTGTCCGGCGTGACCGTCGCCGTGCTGCTGTGGGGCAATCTGCAAAATACGTTTGTCTGGGTGGTGCTGCTCCTCACCCTCGTTTATGGCGCCGTTGGCCTCTACGACGACTACCTGAAAGTGACCAAGCAGTCGGCGCAAGGCTTCCGCGGGCGCATCAAAATCGTGATCGAGGGGGCAGCCGCCCTGGTGGCGACCACCGTCATTGTCTACGCGAGCCAGGAGCCGCTTGCGACCTCGCTCACCATTCCCTTCATCAAGGATGCGCTCATCAATCTCGGCTGGTTGTTCATACCCTTTGGCGCTTTCATCATCGTCGGCGCTGGCAATGCCGTGAACTTGACCGACGGCCTCGACGGGCTTGCCATCGTGCCGGTGATGATCGCCGCCGCCACGTTCGGCTTCATCTCTTACCTCGTCGGCAACGCGCTCTTTGCCGACTATCTGCAGATCCATTTCGTGCCGGGCACCGGCGAGCTTGCGGTGATTTGCGGCGCGCTGGTCGGCGCAGGGCTGGGCTTTCTCTGGTTCAACGCGCCGCCCGCGCTCATCTTCATGGGCGACACCGGCTCGCTCGCTCTCGGCGGCGCGCTCGGAACCATCGCCGTGGCCACCAAGCACGAATTGGTGCTCGCCATCGTCGGCGGGCTGTTTGTGCTCGAAGCCGTCTCCGTGATCGTGCAGGTCACCTCGTTCCGTCTGTTCGGCAAGAGGGTGTTCCGCATGGCCCCGCTCCACCACCATTACGAGCAGAAGGGCTGGCCGGAATCGACCGTGGTGATCAGGTTCTGGATCATTGCCGTGGTGCTTGCGCTTGCTGGTCTCGCCACGCTGAAATTGCGCTAAATTCCCTCATTATGATTCCCGTGACGATCTTTGCCGGCCGGGACGTTGCGATCCTGGGCTTGGGGCTCAGCGGGCTTGCCTCCGCGCGCGCGCTTGAAGCCGGCGGCGCCACTCCCATCCTCTGGGACGACAAGGCGAGCGCGCGCGAGGAAGCGGCCGGACAGGGCTTCACCGTGAGCGATCTCAGCGCGGCCGACTGGTCGGGCTTCGCGGCGCTGGTGCTCGCACCCGGCATTCCCTTGACCCACCCCGCGCCCCATTGGAGCGTGGCACGCGCGCGGAACGCTGGCGTCGAGGTGATCGGCGATGTCGAGCTGTTCTTCCGTGAGCGCGCCCGCGCCCGTACGCCGGGGAAAGTCGTGGCCATCACCGGCACCAATGGCAAATCGACCACGACCGCGCTCGTTGCCCATCTGCTCGCCGCCGCGGGAAAGGCCGTTGCGCTCGGCGGCAACATTGGCAAGGCCGTGCTCGACCTCGATCCGTTCGCGCCCGGCCTCACCTATGTCCTCGAGCTGTCGTCGTTCCAGATCGAGCTCAGCCCGAGCCTCTCGCCCGACGCCGCAGCGCTCCTCAACATCACCCCGGACCATCTCGACCGCCACGCCACGCTTGCGCATTATGCCCGCATCAAGGCCTCGGTCTTCGCCGGGCTTGGTGCTCGCGCCACCGCGGTCGTCGGCGTCGATGACGAGGTCTCGCGCGCCATCGCCGACGGTCTCGACGGGCCTTATGCCGTGAAACGCATCGCGGTCGGCCGCGACGTGGAGACGGGCGTTTTCGTCACTGACGGGATCCTTCATGAGATGGAGGGGGGCGGCGAGAAGGCGCGCATCGACCTTGCCGGCATCGGCTCGCTCAGGGGCGCGCATAATTGGCAGAACGCCGCGGCCGCCTACGCGCTCGCCCGGTCGCAAGGACTGAGCCCGGCCGCGATCGCCGAAGGCCTCAAGAGTTTCGCCGGCCTCTCACACCGCATGGAGCAGGTGGCGCGCAGGGGCAAGGTGCTGTTCGTCAACGATTCCAAGGCCACCAATGCCGACGCCGCCGGCAAGGCGCTCGCGAGCTTTACCGATATATACTGGATTATCGGCGGCAGGCCGAAAGAGGGGGGATTAGCGGGACTTGAACCTTTCTACCCGAGAATCGTCCGCGCTTATCTGATCGGGGAGGCGGCGGAAGCCTTTGCCAGCCAGCTCGGAGGTCACGTCGATCATGTCCATTGCGGCACGCTCGCCCGCGCCGTCGAAGCCGCGGCTTCCGACGCGAGCCGCTCGGCCGCCAAGGAGCCGATCGTGCTTCTCGCGCCCGCTTGCGCCTCCTACGATCAGTTCGACAACTTCGCCAAGCGCGGCGATGCCTTTCGCGACCTGGTCATGGGTCTCGACGGGGCCGAAGGGGTGAGGCCCGAGCAGGGACAAGCGGCATGAGGCTGACACGCGCAGACCGCAGCGTTCTTTCCGACTGGTGGTTCACCGTCGACCGGCTGATGTTCTTCGGTCTGCTTTTGCTCATGGGCGCCGGCCTCGTGCTCTCGCTCGCCGCAAGCCCGCCGATCGCCGCCAAATACGATCTCGAGCCGTTCTATTTCGTGCGCCGCCACGCCGCGCTGATCGTGCCTGCGGTCGCGATCATGTTCGCGGCCTCGACGCTGACGCCGAAGCAGATCCGGCGCGCGAGCCTCGTCATTTTCCTCGTCGGCATCGCCCTGATGGCGCTGATCTTCGGGTTTGGCCCCGAGATCAAGGGCGCCAAGCGCTGGCTCCAGATTGGAATCGTGTCGATCCAGCCGTCGGAATTCGTGAAACCCGCCTTCGTCGTGCTCACGGCCTGGCTGTTCAATGAGAGCCAGAAACGGCGCGACGTGCCCGGCATCGAGCTTGGGGTGGCGCTTTACGCGATCTTCGCCGCGCTGCTCGTGCTCCAGCCCGATTTCGGCCAGACGCTTCTCGTGACGCTGGTCTGGGGCGCGCTCTTCTATATGGCCGGCATCAACATGGTGTGGATCGGCGCGCTCGCCGTCGCCGGTATCGCCGGTATCGTCGTCGCCTATTTCCTCATTCCGCACGTCACCTCGCGCATCGACCGCTTCATCGATCCCGCCTCCGGCGACACCTACCAGGCCGATCGCTCGCTCGATTCGTTTCTTCATGGCGGCTGGTTCGGCCGCGGTCCCGGCGAGGGCACGGTCAAGAACGTGCTTCCCGACTCCCACACCGATTTCATCTTTGCCGTGACCGCCGAGGAATACGGACTGATCGCCTGCCTCATCCTGCTTGTCCTGTTTGCCTTTATCGTGCTGCGTGGACTGTCGAAAGCCGCGCAAGAGCCGGACGGCTTCATCAGGCATGCCGTCGCGGGTCTCATCATGCTGTTCGGCTTGCAGGCCTTGATCAACATGGCGGTCAATGTCGGACTGCTCCCCGCCAAAGGCATGACGCTGCCCTTCATCTCCTATGGCGGCTCGTCGCTGCTCGCCATGGCGCTGACCATGGGCTTCGCGCTCGGACTGACGCGCAAGCGGCCCATGGCCGGGCGCCTGCCGGCGGCCGACGCCCATCGCGACGCCGAGTCCGAACGCATCAGGGAGCAGGCGGCTTGACCGCGCGCCCTTTCCTTCTCGCCGCGGGCGGTACCGGCGGACATCTCTTTCCCGCCGCGGCGCTGGCGCAGGAACTCAAACGCCGCGGCTATGACGTCGAGCTTGCGACCGACATCCGGGCCGAGAAATATGGCGTGGAGTTTCCGGCGCGCGCGATCCATCGCATTCCTTCCGCCACGCTCACAAGCCGCAATCCTTTCGCCGTGACCGTGACCTTCACGCGTCTCGGCGTCGGCTTCTTCGGCGCGCTTCGCCTTCTCATGACGAGCAAGCCGCGCGCAGTGATCGGCTTTGGCGGCTATCCGACATTGCCGCCGATCTTGGCCGCGCGCGCGAGCGGCATTCCGACCGCGATCCACGAGCAGAATGCGGTCATGGGCCGCGCAAACCGGCTGCTCTCGCGCTTCGTCGACCGCGTCGCGCTCTCCTTCAAGCCGACGAGATTGCTTCGCACCGATGCCGAAGCGAAGGCGCGCGTGACGGGAACGCCGGTGCGCGATGCCGTGCTGTCCTACCGCGAGGCTCCATATGAGCCGCCCGAGCCGGGGGGGCCGCTCTTGCTCCTCGTGTTCGGCGGAAGCCAAGGCGCGCGATTCTTCTCCGAAGCTCTGCCGCCCGCGCTTGCGCGGTTGCCGAAGGAGATGCGGGAGCGTCTCACTGTCGTGCAGCAGGCGCGCGAGGAGGACATCGACGAATTGCAGGAGGGTTACAAGAAGGCCGGAATCGCGGCGCACATCGCACCCTTTTTCCGCGATCTGCCCGAGCGGATCGCGAAATCGCATCTCGTCGTGGCGAGGGCCGGCGCCTCGACCGTCGCCGAGCTGATGGCGATCGGCAGGCCCTGCCTGCTCGTGCCGCTCCCGCACGCCCTCGACAACGACCAGCTCGAAAACGCAACGCGCCTGCAAGAAGGAGGCGGGGGCTGGTGCGTGCGCCAGCAGGAGCTCACCCCCGAACGCCTGGCGGGCGAGCTGCAAAGGCTTCTATCCTCGCCCGAGGTCTTGGCCGCGACCGCCGCCCGAGGCAAGGCCATGGCCGAAACCGAGGCGGTGAGCAAGCTTGCCGATCTCGCCGAGGAGCTCGCGCGCAGCAAAGCTGAGTAGTGTAGAGTTCGAGCATGCATCTTCCCGACCCGGATCGAGCCGGCCTGTTCCACGTCGTCGGCATTGGCGGCATCGGCATGAGCGCGATTGCCGAAGTGATGCACACGCGCGGCTATCGCGTGCAGGGAAGCGACCTGAAGGACGGCGCCAATCTCGACCGCTTGCGCGGACGCGGCGTCACCTGCCTGATCGGGCATGATCCCGCCAACGTCACGGGCGCGGGTCATCTCGTCATTTCGAGCGCGGTGAAGCCGGGCAATCCGGAGTTCGAGGCGGCCAAGGAGCGCGGCATCCCCATCATCCGCCGCGCCGAGATGCTGGCCGAGCTGATGCGCCCTTGCGCCACCGTGTCGATCACCGGCACGCACGGCAAGACCACCACCACCTCGCTCATCGCCGACGTGCTGAAATGCGCCGACCTCGATCCGACCGTGATCGCGGGCGGCATCATCAACGGCTGGGGCACGAATGCGCGCATCGGCCGGGGCGAATGGATGGTGGTCGAGGCCGACGAATCCGACGGCACCTTCTTGAAGCTTCCCACCCAGATCGGGGTCGTGACGAACATCGATCCCGAGCACATGGACTATTGGCCTTCGATCGAAGCGCTGCACCAGTCCTTTCTGCAATTCATAGAGGCGATCCCGTTTTATGGCGTGGCCGTGGCGTGCATCGATCATCCGGTAGTGCGCGAGCTGCTGGCAAAGCTTGGAGGCGCCGCCAATGGACGCCGCACCCTGACCTACGGGGTCGCGCGCGATGCCGATATCAGGCTCGGCAATCTGCGCGCGAGCCGCGACCGGATCGTATTCGACGCCGAACTCGGCCACGCTGTGAGAGGCGGCGCGCGCAAGCTCGAAGATCTCATGCTGCCGGTGCCGGGGCATTACAATGCGCTGAACGCGCTCGGCGCGCTAGCTGCCGCGACGGAAGCGGGCGTCAGCGATGACGTGATCCGCAAGGCGTTTGCGGCCTTCTCCGGCGTCAAGCGCCGCTTCAGCCGGGTCGGCGACTTCGACGGCGTTAGCGTCTACGACGATTATGCGCACCACCCGGTCGAGATCGCAGCCGTGCTCCGGGCGGCGCGCATCGGCGGCGATGGGCGCATCGTCGCCGTGGTCCAGCCGCATCGCTACACGCGTCTGCAATCCTTGTTCAACGAGTTCTCGGCCTGCCTCGACGACGCCGATGTCGTAGTCGTGACGCCGGTCTACTCCGCGGGCGAAGCGCCGATCCCCGGCATCGATCGCGACGAGCTTGCGTCAGGCTTGCGCCGCCACGGCCATCCAAATGTGCTGACCATTGACGATGAAGAGACGCTGGTGGAGACGATCGCCTCTGTGGCGAAGCCTGGCGACATCGTCGTTGGCCTCGGCGCCGGCACCATCACTGACTGGATGAACGCTTTGCCCAAGAAGCTCGAGCAGCACAGGGGACGGGCTTGAACGGGCGCGACCTCGAAAGCCGCTTGACCGCAAGCCTGCCTGAGCTGCGCGGCAGGCTGAAGGCCGAAGCCCCGCTCAAGGACCTGACCTGGTTCAGGGCGGGCGGACCTGCGGAGGTGCTCTACTCTCCCGCCGACGAAGCGGACCTCGCCTATTTCCTGAAAGCAACTCCGGCCGACATTCCCGTTACCGTCATCGGGCTCGGCTCCAATCTTCTCGTGCGCGACGGCGGCATCGCGGGCGTCGTGATCCGGCTCGGACGCGGTTTCGGCGAGATTGCCATCGAAGACGGCACGAGACTTCGGGCCGGCACCGCCGTGCCCGACGTCAAGGTCGCGCGCGCCGCTGCCGAAGCCGGGATCGCCGGCCTCTCCTTCTATCGCGGCATCCCCGGTTGCGTCGGCGGCGCGCTCCGCATGAATGGCGGCGCTCATGGCCGCGAGACGAAAGAGGTTCTCATCGAGGTGCGTGCCGTCGACCGCGAGGGCAACACGCATGTGCTGCCTGTTGCCGAGCTTGGCTACGCGTATCGCAGCTGCGGCGCGCCCGAGGACTTCATCTTCACCGAGGCGCTGTTTCAGGGAGAACCGGGCGACCCCGCCAAGATTCTCGCCGAGATGGACGACATCGCCGCCTATCGCGAGGAAGTGCAGCCGATCAAGAGCCGCACCGGCGGTTCGACCTTCAAGAATCCGCCGGGTCACAAGGCGTGGCAGCTCATCGATCGCGCCGGCTGCCGCGGGCTCTCCGTCGGCGATGCAAAGGTCTCCGAGATGCACTGCAATTTTCTCATCAACGAGGGGAATGCCACAGGCGCCGACCTTGAGACGCTCGGCGAGACGGTGCGGGCGCGGGTCAAGGAGACGAGCGGGGTCGAGCTCGAATGGGAGATCAAGCGCCTCGGCATTCCGGCGTGATCGCCCTCGACACGCCAAGCCTGCACTGCCTCCTCGCCGCGAGGCGTCATGCCGTCTAGGAGCCGTCCAACACCGCAGAGAGTAAGACCTGCTCGGAAGTCAGCCGGGGGAACGTCAATGGCAAACAAGCAAGTTCACGTCGTGGTGCTGATGGGCGGGCTGTCGGCTGAGCGCGAGGTCTCGCTCCGCTCCGGCAAGGCCTGCGCGGATGCGCTCGAAGTTCAAGGTTATCGCGTGAGCCGGCTGGATGTCGGCCAGGACGTGGCGGCGCGGCTCGCCGAGCTGGCGCCCGATGTCTGCTTCAACGCTTTGCACGGGCGCTATGGCGAGGATGGCTGCATCCAGGGTGTGCTCGAGACCATGGGGATTCCCTACACCCATTCGGGCGTGCTTGCTTCCGCGCTGGCGATGCACAAGGAGCGCGCCAAGGCCGTGCTCGCCGCGGCCGGCGTTCCCATTGCCGAAAGCCTGGTGATCGCGCGCACCGAAGCGGCCCGCGCGCACGCCATGCCCCCGCCCTACGTGATCAAGCCGCCGGCCGAAGGTTCGAGCGTGGGCGTCTTCATCGTCCGCGAGGACCACGCCCATCCTCCCCAGCAGCTGACCGCCTCCGAATGGACCTTCGGCGAGGAGGTCATGATCGAGCGCTTCATCCCGGGCCGCGAGCTGACCTGTGCCGTCATGGGCGAGGAGCCTCTCGGCGTGATCGAGATCCGCCCGGCCGAAGGGCTCGCCTTCTACGACTACGACGCCAAATACGCGCCCGGCGGCTCAATTCACGTCCTTCCGGCGCCGCTTAAACCAAATGTTTACCAATTGGTACAGAAGCTGTCGTTAGCGGCTCACAGGGCACTGGGCTGCCGTGGGGTCAGTCGGTCCGACTTCCGCTACGACGACCGGCCTGAGGGCACGGGGGAAGTGATCTGCCTCGAGGTCAATACCCAGCCCGGCATGACGTCGACGTCGCTTGTGCCCGAGCTTGCTGCCCATAGCGGCCGCTCGTTTGGCGAGCTGGTGCGCTGGATCTTGGAGGACGCGTCGTGCAACCGGTGAGGGGAATGGCAAGGAGACGGGGCTCGCGAGAGCCCCTGTTGGCGCGCGGCATCGCCGCCCCGCGCAAAGTCTCCAGCCGTTTGCCTGTGCTCGCCGAAGCGCGCCGCCTCATCACCCGCAGCCCGCGCACGATCAGGCTCGGCCGCATCGGGGGCCATGCGCGCAGCAAATGGCTTGTCCTCTGCGCGCTCTTCCTCGGCAGCGCCTTGGTCTACGGCGCCGTGATCGGCGGCCAGACCGGCCGCGCCTACGACGCTCTCACCAACGGTATCAATCGCCTCGCCATCGCCGCGGGCTTCGGCGTCAAGAAAATCACCGTCGCCGGCCAGCTGCATGTGACCGATGCGACCATCACCGCGGCACTCGGCGCCGGACCCGACACCATGATGCTCGGCTTCGACACCGACGCGGCCAAGGAGCGGCTCGAAGCGGTGCCTTGGATCAGGCACGCCCAGGTCATGCGCCTGCTCCCTTCGACCTTGCAGGTGGTCGTGGAGGAACGCACGCCGTTCGCGGTCTGGCAGAAAAACGGCCAGACCTTTGTCGTCGATCCCGAGGGCGTCGTGCTGGCCCCGGCCTTGCGTGACGCGTATGCGGCTCTTCCTCTCGTTGTCGGCGAGGGCGCGGGCAAGAACGCCGCCCAACTCGTCGAGCAGCTGGCCGCGCATGACGATCTCAAGCAGCACCTTCTCGCCGCCATCAGGGTCGGCGACCGGCGCTGGACGCTGAAGCTCATCTCGGGCACCGACATCATGTTGCCTGACGACAATGTCCCTGAGGCGCTCGCTTCCCTCGCCAAGCTCGACGGCGAACGCGAGGTGCTGAAGCGGGATATTGCCGCCGTCGATCTGCGTCTCCTCGATCGAATCACGGTGCGCCTGCGCGCGGCCGAGGAGGCAAAACCACAAGGCGGAACGCCGCAAGCCGACATGCCGACCGCGAGCACCAACGCGGCGGCCAAGGGAAAGACGTGACGGGATAGGGTTTAGGGACCGGGGGATGGGATACACGACCTCGATAAGGGGCAAGCGCCAGCGGATCGTGACCGCGCTCGACATCGGCACGAGCAAGATCTGCTGCCTGATCGCCAAGGCTCAGCCTTCGCCCGATTGGCTCGACGGCAGGGGCGATGCCATGCAGTTCGAGGTGCTCGGCTTCGACCACACCAGGGCCGAAGGCCTCAAGGCCGGCATGATCGCCCATCTCGACAGCGCCGAGACGTGCATCCGCTCGGCCGTGGATGCCGCCGAGCGCATGGCGGGCGTCACCGTCGAGGACGTGCAGGTTTCGGTCACCTGCGGACGTCTCAAGAGCGAGACGTTCTCGGCGAGCGTGGCGCTCGCTTCGGGGACCGTGCGTGAAGACGATATCCGGCGCCTGCTTGGCGGCGGCCGCCAATATGCCGGGCGCGACAAGCGGAATGTGCTCCATGCGCTGCCTCTAAGCTACCGGCTCGACGACAATGCCGGCATCAGCGAACCGCAAGGCATGTGCGGCGAACGCCTTGCCGTCGATCTCCATGCCGTCACCGCCGACGAAGTGGCGATGCGCAACGTGATGCTGTGCGTCGAGCGCTGCCATCTCGGCGTTGCCAGCCTCATCGCGGCGCCCTATGCGAGCGCGCTTGCGGTGGTCACGCCGGACGAGGCCAAGCTCGGCGTCGCCTGCATTGATTTCGGTGCCGGCACGACGACACTCTCGGTCCTTGCCGACGGGCAGTTCATTCATACCGATGCCATCGCGTTTGGCAGCAACAGCATCACCACCGATATCGCACGCACGCTCGCGGCGCCGCTCGATTACGCCGAGCGGCTCAAGACGCTGCACGGGGCCGCCTTCGCCACGCTGTCCGACGAGCGCGAGATCATCACCTATCCCGCCGTCGCCGGCATGTCGCAGGCGAGCTTGAACCAGATCACCAAGGCACAGCTCGTCGCCATCATTCGCCCGCGCGTCGAGGAGACGCTCGATCTCCTGCGGCGGCGGCTTGCCGCAAGCGGTATTGCGGCGGAAGTGACGCAGCATCTCGTCCTGACGGGCGGCGGGAGCCAACTGACAGGTCTGCCCGAGCTCACCGCCAACATGTTCGGGCGGCCCGTGCGCCTCGGGCGCCCGCGATCTTTGCGCGGGCTGCCGTCCGCGGCCGCATCCCCCGATTTTGCCGTCGGCGTCGGCCTCCTGCTCAATTGGGCGAAAGGCGACGACAGACAATCGGGCGCCGCGGAGCAGCGTTTTCTGCGCACCGGCACCGGTTATTTCGCCAAGGTCGGCGAATGGATAAGGGACAATTTTTGAGCGTTAGAGGGCTCGAGTAGCGCCTCGCGGGGAAGCGCGAAAACGAGCCGGAGCAAGGGCAATGAAGGATCGAAAGACGGCCATGACCATCAACCTCGGAGTTCCTGATCTCACTGAACTCAAGCCGCGCATCACCGTGTTCGGTATTGGCGGCGCGGGCGGCAATGCCGTCAACAACATGATCGCGGCGGGCCTCAAGGGCGTCGAGTTCGTGGTCGCCAATACCGATGCTCAGGCGCTCGCGAGCTCGACCGCTCAGCGTCGAATCCAGATGGGCACCCACGTCACCGAAGGCCTCGGCGCCGGATCGAAGCCTGAGATCGGCGCGGCCGCCGCCGAGGAGGCCATGGCCGACATCAAGGCCCATCTCGTCGGCTGCCACATGGTGTTCATCACCGCCGGCATGGGCGGCGGCACCGGAACGGGCGCGGCGCCGATCATCGCCCGCGCTTCCCGCGAGGAGGGCATCCTGACCGTGGGCGTTGTCACCAAGCCCTTCCATTTCGAGGGCGCGCGGCGCATGCGCGCGTCCGAGGTCGGCATCGAGCAGCTGCAGAAATTCGTCGACACCCTGCTTATCATTCCGAACCAGAACCTGTTCCGCGTCGCCAACGAGAAGACCACTTTCACCGATGCCTTCGCCATGGCCGATGACGTGCTGCGGGCCGGCGTGTCCTGCATCACCGACCTCATGGTCAAGGAGGGCCTGATCAATCTCGACTTCGCCGATGTGCGCACCGTCATGGCCGGCATGGGCAAGGCGATGATGGGCACGGGCGAGGCGAGCGGCGACCGCCGCGCCATCGACGCCGCGGAAGCGGCGATCTCCAATCCGCTGCTCGACGATGTTTGCATGAGGGGCGCGAGCGGACTGCTCGTGTCGATCACCGGCGGCAACGACCTAACCCTTTATGAGGTCGACGAGGCGGCGAGCCGGGTGAGGCAGGAGGCCGACGCCGAAGCCAACATCATCGTCGGCGCAACCTTCGACGACGAGCTTGACGGATCGATCCGCGTGTCGGTGGTTGCAACCGGCATCGGCGGGGCTCAGGCCGAGATGCCTCCCGCCAACCCGCAGGAGCGGAACCGGCTGAGCAAGCGGCTCGCGAGCCTCGCCACGCTCCCAGGCATGCCTGTCGACCACGACGAACCGAGTCTCGTCCTGGCCGAGGCCGAGATGGTCAAGGAGGCCCCGGTCTGGCGCGGGCCCGGCAATGTGACGATCGAGAAACGCCCCGCGCAGGTCACCGCGATCGGGCCGGTCGGGGTCTCGCAGCCGAAGCAAGCGCCGCAATCGGCGTCGCGGCCTTTCGAGCCCGCGCCTCCTGTCGGGATCAAGCGCGCGGTTCGGCGCATGCCGACCATGGACGAACTGCCGGTCGTTACCCAGAACGAGATCAAGGCCAAGTCTGGGGAGACGCCCGTTATTGGTCTTGCCGCGCAAAAGAAGAAGGTGGGCTTCCTCGAGCGCCTTGCCAATGTCGGCCGGTCTCGCAAGGAGCCCGACGAGCCGCCCGCCAAACGGGAGCCCGAGTTCGAGAGACCCTGGGGCGAGTTGCCGAAGATGGCCGAGCGCGCAAAGCCCGAGCCCGAAGCGGCGGCGCCGAGAGGGATCCGGATCGAGCGCCCGCGCGGCGAGAAAGTGGTCGCGGCCCTGCCGAAACTGGTCGAGGTCCAGCCTGCGCTCGAAACGCCCGACGAATCACCGGCCGACGATGATCTGGAGATTCCCGCGTTCCTGCGCCGCCGCGCAAACTGAGCGCTGCTCGAAAGGTTAAGAACTCCGTCCGCGACACACTCCGGCGAAGGAGAAATACACAGCTACGGCAGCATGTTATGAGGTCCCAGAGTCCGTAATACAGTGAAAGAAACCGTGATTTGTCGCCTCCGAGTCCGAGCGTTAAGGTTTCTCCAGATTGATTTGCGGGACAACAAAGGCACACCGCAAGGACTGACAAAAAGTCCGGCTTCAAGTGCCAAGGCTCGCTGATCGATCGGGGGGTTCGAGGGTCTCACCTCGAACAAAGTAGGGAACTCAAAAATACGGCGCGGGGGCCGACGGGGGACATGAGGGGCTTTATCGGGGCACGCCAAACGACGCTTGCCAGTGAGATCACCCTTAACGGCACGGGTGTCCACAGCGGAGCGCCAGTCTCCATCACACTTTGTCCGGCTGATGGCGATACTGGTATTCGGTTTCTTCTTTCCAACGGCAACGGCCACGAGACCGAGATCGCAGCCGATCAGCGGTCGGTCGCGGGCGTAACGTTGTGCACCGTTCTTGGCGACGGCAACGGCGCCTCTGTTGCGACGGTGGAGCATCTGCTCGCGGCGCTGCGCGGGCTCGGCGTCGATAATGCCCTGATCGAGATCGACAGCGCCGAGGTGCCGATCATGGACGGCAGCGCCGCGCGTTTCGTCGAAGCGATCGACGAGGTCGGCCTTGCCGAGCTCGAGACTCCACGCCGCTATCTCAAAGTTCTGAAGAAGGTCGTGGTCGAGGATGCCGGCGCCTATGGCGAATTGGCTCCGCATAACGGATTCCATCTCGACGTTGAGATCGATTTCGACACGCCGCTGATCGGGAACCAGAGGATCGAGATCGACCTGAACCCCGGCTCGTTCCGCCGCGAACTCGCCCGGGCCCGCACCTTCGGCTTCATGAAGGACGTCGAGCGCCTTTGGGCGGCCGGGCTTGCTCTCGGCGCCTCACTCGACAACACCGTCGCCATCGGCGACGACCGCGTCATCAATCGCGAAGGTCTTCGCTTCTCCGATGAGTTCGTGCGCCACAAGGCGCTCGACGCGGTCGGCGACCTTGCTCTCGCCGGCGCTCCCATTCTCGGCGCCTTCCGCTCCCACCGGGGCGGCCATCGCCTGAACGCGCTGGTGCTCAAGGCGCTGTTTGCCGATGCCGAGGCCTGGACCATGGTCGAAGCCCCGCGTTACCGCGAGATTCGCCATGCCGAGCTCAGCCACCGTCTCGCGGCAGCGAATTTCGCCGCCGAACGGAGCTAGAGAAGGCCGGGAGGCACACCTCATTCGCTTCGCGGGTTTCCGTCTGGCCGTCTTTGCGCGCGCGGCACGCGCAGATTTTCCGCGCGACCAGGAATAGGCTGCGTAGAGGGCCGACTGACAGGGCAAAAAAACACCATAATCGGCGCGTTGTTTGCGGGGAGCTGCGCTATCATGACGGCCTGGTTACTTAGGGCGTGGAAACCGGTGCGCTAGGGGCAGCCTTCGAGGGGAAGCATGAGCGGACGGCTTGAGCGCGAACGAGCGGCGACGCCCCCATCAGGACCGTCTCGCGCCGCGCTCGCATTGCCTGCACGACTGGCTTGCGTCCTCGTTGCGGCGAACCTTCTCTCGGCTTGCGGTTCGTTCGGTTCCTTCGGCTGGTTCGGTAACAAGGACGACGAGGAGACCGTCTCCAACGATCCGCCGAACGTCATCTACGGCAAGGCCGAAGCCCTCGTCGACAGGGGCAAATACAAGGACGCCGCCCGGGCCTATGAAGAGGTCGACATCAATCACCCCTATTCGCCGGAAGCGCGCAAAGCCATCCTCATGGCCGCCTACGCCTATTACAAGGGCGGCAAATATGACGACGCGATCGGGGCCGCCGATCGCTATCTCACGCTTCACCCCGGCACGCAGGAATCGGATCTCGCCCAGAACATCATCGCCATGTCCTATTACGATCGCGTGCTCGATCCGAGGCGGGATCAGACCAATGCGCGCAAGGCGCTCACGGCTTACGACACGCTGCTCCAGCGCTATCCCGAATCGCGTTACGCGGCCGATGCCCGCAACCGTGGGCGCATCCTGCGCGATTTGCTCGCGGCCAACGAGATGATGGTCGGCCGCTACTATCTGCGCCACAACAACTTCCTTGCGGCGATCAATCGCTTCCGCACCGTGGTCACGGACTTCCAGACCACCGAGCAGATCGAAGAGGCCTTGATGCGCCTGACCGAGGCCTATATGGCGTTAGGAATCGTCAACGAGGCTCAGACGGCGGCCGCCGTGCTCGGCCATAACTTTCCGGAAAGCAAGTGGTATCGCCACGCTTACGGTCTCCTGGGAAAACGCGGTCTGAAGCCGCAGGAGCACGAAGGGTCCTGGATTACCCAGACCTGGAGGGGCGACGGCAGACAAACCTGACCGGCGCGCCATGCTAGAGGCCCTGGCGATCCGCGATATCGTCCTGATCGACAAACTCGATCTCGAATTCGGCGAGGGCCTGTCCGTGCTCACCGGGGAGACCGGTGCCGGGAAATCAATCCTTCTCGATGCATTTTCGCTCGCGCTTGGCGGCAGGGGCGATGCCGCGCTGGTGCGGCGTGGGGCGAACCAGGGTCAGGTGACGGCCATCTTCGCGCTCGATCGGAGCCACCCGGTCTCGGCGCTGCTCGCCGCCAACGGCATCGAGCCCGAGACGGCTCTGATCTTGCGGCGGGTGCAAGGCGCCGAC
>DASUQP010000016.1:0-7340 GCA_036280475.1 Methyloceanibacter sp.
GAGTACATCCCTCTGCCGCTGATCGAGCAGATGGCGGGGCTCGGCGTGTTCTCGCTGACCCTACCGGAGGAATATGGTGGCCTTGGCCTCGGCAAGGAGGCGATGTGCGTCGTCTCCGAGGAGCTGTCGCGCGGTTATATCGGCGTCGGCTCGCTCGGCACGCGCTCCGAGATCGCCGAGGAGCTGATCCTGAACGGCGGCACCGACGCGCAGAAGGAGGAATGGCTGCCGAAGATCGCTTCGGGCGAGATCCTGCCGACCGCCGTGTTCACCGAGCCCAATACCGGCTCAGACCTCGCCTCGCTCTCGACCCGCGCGGTCCGCGACGGCGATGTCTATCGCTTGACCGGACAGAAGACGTGGATCACCCACGCCGCCCGCGCCGATCTCATGACGGTGCTCGCGCGCACGGACCCGAAGGAGAAGGGCTATCGCGGGCTGTCGATGTTCCTCGCGCCGAAGCCGCGCGGCAGCGACGACAATCCCTTCCCGGCCGACGGCATGACCGGCGGAGAGATCGAAGTCCTCGGCTATCGCGGCATGAAAGAGTTCGACATTTCCTTCGACGGGTTTGCCGTGCCGGCGGCCAATCTGCTCGGCGGAGTCGAGGGCCAGGGCTTCAAGCAGCTGATGCAGACGTTCGAGGCGGCGCGCATCCAGACGGCGGCGCGTGCCATTGGCGTGGCGCAATCGGCGCTCGATCTCGGCTTGCGCTACGGCATGGAGCGCATCCAGTTCGGCAAGCCGATTATCGAATTCCCCCGCGTGTCGGACAAGCTCGCGATGATGGCGGCGGAAATCCTGCTTGCGCGACAGCTCACCTATTTCGCCGCGCGCGAGAAGGATGCAGGCCGGCGCTGCGATCTCGAGGCCGGCATGGCCAAGCTGCTTGCCGCGCGCGCCGCCTGGGCCGCCGCCGACAACGCGCTCCAGATCCATGGCGGCAACGGCTTCGCGCTCGAGTATCCCGTGAGCCGGGTCCTGTGCGACGCCCGCATCCTCTCGATCTTCGAGGGCGCGGCCGAGATCCAGGCCCATGTCATTGCCCGCCGCCTGCTCGAGGGGTGAGCGGCCGCGCGAGTTGGTTGGCATGAAGGCAACCAATACCAACGGAACTTCCTCGCTCTCTTCGTGGCGGGCGCCGCCTGCTTCGCCGCCGCGGCGATCGGCCGCCTCGCGAGCGAACCCAATCTCTCTTGGTATGAGACGCTGGAACAGCCCGGCTTCACGCCGCCGAACGGCATCTTCCCGATCGTTTGGGCGATCCTCTACGCCATGATGGCGATTGCCGCCTGGCAGTTCTGGCGCGCCGAAGGCAAGCCTGAGGACCGCAAGCTCGGTCTGATCTGGTTCGGCATCCAGCTTCTTCTCAACGCCGCATGGCCGTTTGCCTTCTTCTGGTTGCGCAGCCCGGGTGCCGGACTTGTTGTCATTCTCCTGCTGCTCATCGCCATCGTCGCCACCATTGTCATGTTCGACTGGTCGAGCCGGTCGGCCGCCCTCCTGCTCGTGCCGTATCTGCTGTGGGTCTGTTTCGCCGCATCGCTGAATTTCGCCTTCTGGTTTCTCAATCGCTGATGGGCGAGCGCTCGGTCCTCATCACCGGTTGTTCTTCCGGCATTGGCTTGGCTTCGGCGCGCGAGATGAAGTCGCGCGGCTGGCGCGTTTTCGCCACGGCACGAAAGCCGGGCGATCTCGCGCGGCTGAACGTAGAGGGGTTCGAAAGCCTCTATCTCGATTACGCCGAGCCCGACTCGATCGCCTCCGCGGCTGAGCACGTGCTTCGGGCGACGGACGAAAAGCTCGGGGCTCTCTTCAACAATGGCGGCTATGGCCAACCCGGGGCCGTCGAGGATCTGAAGCCCGAAATCCTCCGCGCCCAGTTCGAGGTCAATGTGTTCGGCTGGCACGATCTGACCCGCCGCATCATGCCGGCCATGCGCAAGCAGGACACGGGGCGGATCGTGTTCTGCTCATCGGTGCTTGGCCTCGTCTCAGCCCCCTATCGCGGCGCCTATTGCGCCTCGAAATTCGCGGTGGAGGCGCTCACCGATGCGCTCCGCATGGAGCTTGCGGCAACCGGCATCAGGGTTGTGCTCATCGAGCCGGGGCCCATCGCCACGCGTTTCCTCGAGAACGCGGTTGCCGTCTATCGCCGCCACATCGATCTCGAAGCTTCGCCCCACCGCGACATCTATCGCCTTCGCATCGCCCGCATGGAAGAGGGCGGCAGCCAGACCTTCAAGCTCGGCCCCGAGGCGGTCGCGCTCAAGCTTGCGCATGCGCTGGAAAGCCGCAACCCAAAGCGGAGGTATTACGTTACGATTCCGAGTTACGCCGTGGCCTTGCTGCGCCGCATCTTGCCCGCCGGCGCGCTCGACGCCATTGCCGCTCGGAACTAGAGTACCGCTCGCGGGGAAGGTCGCCAGGGGTTCGCAGGTCATGGAAATGCTCGAGAATTACGCCATTCCGATTGCGCTCGCCGCGGTCGCCACGGTGCTCTTCCTCGGGCTGTGGAACATGCTGCGCGGCGGCAGCCCCAATACCAGCCAGCTCCTGATGCGCTGGCGCGTGGTGTTGCAGTTCATCGCACTCTGCCTCGTCATGGCGGCGATCTATCTGGCGGGCCGATAGGCGTCGTTGTCACGAAGGCTTGACCGGCCTCGACGGCCAGCTACGCTAGGGTAAGGAACAGGCCCAAGGGCCCTGGTTTCCGAGACGGTGTATGGTTGTCCTCAACAAGATCTACACGCGCACCGGCGACGACGGTACGACGGCGCTCGGCTCAGGCAGGCGCGTGGCGAAATACGATCTCAGAGTCGAGGCCTACGGCACGCTCGATGAGACCAATGCCGCGATCGGGCTTGTACGGCTTCATACCCGGGCCGGGCATCCCCGCCTCGATGCCATGCTCGCGCGCATCCAGAACGACCTTTTCGACCTCGGCGCCGATCTTTGTTATCCCGACGAGACCAGGGACGCGCGCGGGCGCCTGCAAGTGACCGACGCGCAAGTCAAGCGGCTGGAGAACGAGATCGACACGCTGAATGGCGAGCTTGAGCCCTTGCGCTCCTTCGTGCTGCCGGGCGGCTCGTCCGCCGCGAGCTTTCTGCACCTCGCCCGTACCATATCGCGCCGGGCCGAGCGCCTTATCGTTGCCCTTTCCGCACGCGAGGGTGCGACGATAGGCGCGCCAGCCCTTCGCTATATCAACCGCCTGTCGGATTTCCTGTTCGTCGCGGCGCGCTTCGCCAATGACAAAGGAAAGTCCGACGTGACCTGGGTGCCCGGCCAAAACCGCTGACGCGGGGGACGAAGTATCCGTGTTCATACCCCTTCATGACACGAACCCTTTGAAGCGCATCCGCTTTCAATACGTGACGGTGGCGCTGATCGCGTTGAACGTCGCCATCTACGTGATTTTCATATCCGGATGGCTGGTCCCTCCCAACGAGGAGGAGGCGGCTTCCTTCGCCGTCATCCCCGCGAAGCTGATGACAGATGGCATCGATGGCCGCATGATGTTTGCGACCGGCGCCTATATGCCCGAGCGCTTCACCCTCGTCTCCTACATGTTCGTGCACGGGAGCTGGATCCATCTCCTCGGCAACATGCTGTTCCTGTGGGTGTTCGGGGACAATATCGAAGACGCCATGGGGCATATGCGCTTCATCATGTTCTATTTGATGTGCGGCATCTTCGCGGCTGTGCTCCATTCCTGGATGAATCCCACATCGGAGATACCTCTGGTCGGGGCTTCGGGCGCGGTCGCGGGCGTGATCGCGGCCTATCTGATACTGCATCCCAAGGTGAAGGTTTGGGTGCTTGCGCTGTGGCGCATTCCGATCAGGATCACGGCCGCGTGGGCGCTCGGGATCTGGGTTGCCTGGCAATTCGCTAATCTTCTGTTCGAAGGCGAGGAGAACGTGGCCTGGTGGGCCCATACCGGCGGGCTGTTGGCCGGGGCAACCTTGATTCTGTTCATGCGGCGGCGCGGTGTAGTCCTGTTCGACCGGACCCGCGGCGGGGCCTAGGAGCCCGGCCAAACCCCGGAAACCATTGACTTGCTCTGGTCGCGGCAGTACGGTCGCGGCCATTTCGCAGTTGCGAGATAGCTGTAGCGTGCGGGGAACAAGGCCGCATGAAAATCCTCGTTCCTGTCAAGCGGGTCGTCGATTTCAACGTCAAGATCCGCGTCAAATCGGATGGAAGCGGCATCGACCTCGCCAACGTCAAGATGTCGATGAATCCGTTCGACGAGATCGCGGTCGAGGAGGCGATCCGCATCAAGGAACGCGGCGAGGCGGACGAGGTCGTTGCCGTCTCGATCGGCAGTGGCAAATCCCAAGACACCTTGCGCACCGCGCTTGCGATGGGCGCCGACCGCGCGATTCTCGTCAAGACCGAACAGAACGTCGAGCCGCTTGCCGTAGCCAAGCTGCTCAAGCGCGTGGCGGAGACCGAGAAGCCCGATCTCATCATCCTCGGCAAGCAGGCCATCGACGACGATTGCAATCAAGCGGGTCAGATGCTCGCCGGACTGCTCGGCTGGCCGCAAGGGACTTTCGCCTCGAAGGTCGAACTCAACGGCGCCAAGGTGAAAGTGGTTCGCGAGGTCGACGGCGGTCTGGAGACGGTCATGCTGTCGAAGCCCGCCGTGGTCACCACCGATCTCAGGCTGAACGAGCCGCGCTATGCCTCCCTGCCCAATATCATGAAGGCGAAGAAGAAGCCGATCGACGAAACCACGCCCGAGGCGCTTGCGGTCGATATCGCGCCGCGCCTCAAGGTCGTGTCCATCGCCGAGCCCAAGGGCCGAGAGGCCGGCATCAAGGTCGATAGCGTTGCCGCACTCGTCGACAAACTTAAAAACGAGGCAGGGGTGCTTTGAAATGGCGGTCCTCCTGCTCGCTGAGCATGACAATAAGACCCTGTCGCCGGCCACAGCCAAGGCACTGACGGCAGCGCGGGCCTTCGGCGGCGATGTCGATATTCTCGTCGCCGGTGAGAATTGCCGGTCCGTCGCCGAAGCGGCGGCCAAGCTCGACGGCGTGCGCAAAGTCTTGCTCGCGGAGGCCCCGCATCTCGCGCAACGCCTGGCGGAGGAGACGGCAAGCACTGTACTGCCGCTGATGAAGGAGCACTCGGTTCTGCTCGCGCCCGCGACGACCATGGGCAAGAACGTTCTGCCGCGGATTGCCGCGATGCTGGATGTCGCTCAGGTCTCCGACATTGTCGAAGTCAAGGCGCCGAACATTTTTGTCCGTCCGATCTATGCCGGCAACGCGCTCGAGACGGTCGAAACCTCCGACAAGATCGTGGTCGCCACCGTGCGCACCACGGCCTTCGCCAGCGCCGGAGAGGGCGGCGCCGCCGCCATCGAGACGATTGCGCCGGCGCCCGCCCTGTCCCTTTCGAGCTACGAAGGGTCGGAGATCAGCGTGAGCGAGCGGCCCGAGCTGACCGCGGCCCGCATCGTGATTTCAGGCGGACGCGGCATGCAGTCGGGCGAGAATTTCAAGACCTTGATCGAGCCCGTGGCCGACCGCCTCGGCGCCGCGGTTGGCGCGAGCCGGGCCGCCGTCGATGCCGGCTACATGCCGAACGACCATCAGGTCGGCCAGACCGGGAAGGTTGTGGCGCCCGAGCTCTATATCGCCGTCGGCATTTCCGGCGCCATCCAGCATCTCGCCGGCATGAAGGATTCCAAGGTGATCGTCGCCATCAACAAAGACGCAGACGCCCCCATCTTCCAGGTCGCCGATTACGGTCTCGTCGGCGACCTTTTTACCGTCCTGCCCGAGCTCGACGCCGAGCTCAAGAAGGTAGGGTACTAGTGGAACAGGATTTCAGAGGAATGACCATGGACGACATAGTTCAAGGCGCCGCGCTCCGCGCCGATCCGGCCTCCCGGGGCGATTCTGACGGGGACCCCATCCATAAGATCGGAATTGTCGGCGCCGGGCAGATGGGAACAGGCATCGCCCATGTCGTCGCGCTCTCCGGCTACGACGTGGCTCTGCACGACATCGCCAAAGACAAGGTCGATGCGGCGCTCGGCATGATCGACAGGAACCTCACCCGCCAAGTGGCCTCCGGCAAGATCACCGAGGACGACAAGCGCAAGGCGCTGTCACGCATCTCCTATGCCGAAACCATGTCCAGGTTCGGCGACTCCGACCTCGTGATTGAGGCCGCGACCGAAGACGAGACGGTAAAGCGCAAGATCTTCGTGGCGCTTTGTCCCTTCCTCAAGCCCAATGCCATCGTCTCGACCAATACCTCGTCGATCTCGATCACCCGGCTTGCGGCCGCCACCGACCGTCCCGAACGTTTCATCGGGCTGCACTTTATGAATCCGGCGCCGGTGATGGAGCTGGTCGAGATGATCCGCGGCATTGCCACCGAGGATGCCACCTTCGGCCGCACCCGGGAGTTCGTCGAGACCCTCGGCAAGACCGTCGCCGTATCGGAAGACTTCCCGGCCTTCATGGTGAACCGCATTCTTCTGCCGATGATCAACGAGGCGGTCTACACGCTCTATGAGGGCGTGGGCACGGTCGACGCCATCGACACCGCCATGCGGCTTGGCGCCCATCATCCGATGGGCCCGCTCCAGCTTGCCGATTTCATCGGGCTCGACACCTGTCTCTCGATCATGCAGGTGCTGTATGAGGGGCTCGCCGATTCCAAATATCGCCCCTGTCCGCTGCTCGTGAAATACGTCGAAGCGGGCTGGGTCGGACGGAAGTCGAAGCGCGGATTCTACGATTATCGCGGCGACAAGCCGATGCCGACCCGCTAGAGGCGGACCGCAGTCGCGCCGCTTCACGCCGGACCGCAGTCGCGCCGCCGCTTTGATTCATCGAACACGATTTGCTCGACCGCGGGAGCCTCGACGCTCGCGCCCCATCGCGCTTGTCGCAACGCCCTCGATGGCCTCGCATGACATGGCACCGCCTGGATTTTGTCCGTAGCCATGACGACGGTTGGACAACATGACTAAAAACTGAAGCGAATCTGCCTCTTTCCGACAGCATTGCGTCATCCCGCCGGTAGGCATGAATTGAGCGCGTTCTAGAGGGATCCCTGGCATGAGACGTACAAAGAGGTACTCGGGTGGACGGCAGCGTGGGTCCTGTCCGGGCCCCGTTGAGTTGGTTTCCGACGTCCTGCCCCGAGTGAATTGAAAGGGATCAGATAGGAAAGACAATGCAGCACATGCGAGGCCTCACCCGCACAGGCCGCTGCTCCTTAAGCGGAAAGTAATGGCTTGCGGCGCATAAACCAACTCCCTCCGTCCAACCTGGACGGCGGAGTTACCCACTTTTTGGAGTTGT
>DASUQP010000017.1:0-5492 GCA_036280475.1 Methyloceanibacter sp.
TGAACGGGGGCGGCCGACCCTTAGCGATTGTGCGCGCGATCCGTCTCGCATGCTCATTCGTCGGCGAAGACTTTGGCTGTGCTCGGTTCACCGCTGCTACCTCCGCGAATCACACGATGTTAGCTCGGGGCCACTTCCCGGTCTTGTCAAAGATCCCAAAGCCGCCACGACGATCGACGGAATTGTGACGGCCAGCACATCGCTCGGGACTCCACACCTCGAAAATCGCGATGACGCCTGTGACCTCAAAGAGGGCCGCCATGAACACCAAGACCGCTCTGATCTCCGCCATGATCGAAATCCGCGGTCCGCGCGACGGCGAATTCACCGTCAAGTTTACCGCTGCAGACGGCCGCTCGCTCGCAATTCATGTGCCGGTACAACAAGGATCTGTGCTTCGCGATATCCAGGAAAGCATGCCCTACGGTATTGCCGTGCACGACTTGGTCGCGGTCGAGGTAGAAGCCGAGTGACCGCCATGAGCCGGCATGCGATCTTGGCCCCCCGCGTTGAACGGTACAGCCAGAACTCCAGAGGCCGCAGCCGTGGACTGCAACGAACTTGCGCGGAATCTGCTGCTGCGCAACCCTCGTCGTCGCCGTTTCGAGCGCGAAAACGGCGGCTGGGCCGGCGCCTCACGCCGGCGAAGCTTGCCGAAGCCGCGAGAGCGTCTTTCCAGCAGGCTAGAACGATCGCCAGCGAATGGCGCGCCCGAAGAGATTCGAACTCCTGACCCCCAGATTCGTAGTCTGGTGCTCTATCCAGCTGAGCTACGGGCGCGTCTGACCTCCAGAAGGGGAACCTGCAAAAGGCGTGCCTTTAACAGGCGTGCCTTCCCTCGAAGGCGAGCTTGAGCCCAAGCGCGGATCGCGCAAAGGAAGCGAGCCCTACCTAATCGGTCGCCCGCGCAAAGGCAAGGCTGGGCGGGTCCTCGGCGGGGCGATCCAGCGCGGGGGTCCATTCCATGCCTCCGTGCCTGGAAGCGTGACGGAATGGATGCCCGGGTCAAGCCAGGGCATGACGAAGTAAGAGGCGTCTGGCCCTTGCGCCCGATCAGGCGCTGAGGCGCCGCGCTTTCTTCAACTCCACCACCATATCGGGGATTGTGAGGCGGAAGGTGGCGCCGCCTTCGTTCTCGACGAGCGCGATCTGGCCGCCATGGGCCTGGACGAGCTCGTGCGCGATGGCGAGACCGAGCCCGGTGCCGCCTTTGCGCACGCTTCCCTGAAACGCCGCGAAGAGATGCGCGCGGGCCTTGTCCGGCACGCCGGGTCCCGTGTCGGCCACCTCGATCACGGCGACCGCGCCCTCGCGGCGCCCCGAGACGACGATCTCTCCCTCCATCCCGGCCTCGCTCTCCAGAGCCTGCGCGGCATTGCGACAGAGATTGCTCAAGACGCGGTAGAGCTGGTCGCGGTCGGCATCGACCTCGAGCATCGCCTCGACCTCGACGCTCCAGCCGATCCTTTGCCGCGGGAGCCCGAGACTGTCGCCGATCTCTGTCACAAGCGGCCGAAGCCTGAAGCGCTTCCGCCGCGGCGGCGGCTCCTGGACCTGGCCGTAGTTCAGCGTCTGCGCGCACAGCCGGATGGCGCGATCGAGCGACGCGATCAGCTTCGGCACGAGGCGCTGCACCGTCGGGTCCTTGACCGTGATCAGGCGGTCGGAGAGGAGCTGGGCGCTCGACAGCATGTTGCGGAGATCGTGACTGATCTTGCTCACCGCGAGCCCAAGCGCCGCGAGCCGCGATCTCTGCGAGAGCGTCTCGGCGAGCTCTTTCTGCATGGCCGAGAGTTCCCGCTCGGCGGTGCCGATCTCGTCGCGCCGGGCGGAAGGCGCGATGACCCTGGTCGGATCCTCGGGGCGTTGCGAGAAGCGGACGATGTTCCAGGTGAGCTTCGTCATGGGTTTGATCAGGAGGGCATCGAGCGTGAGATAGACGAGCGTGGCGGTGATGATGGAGATGAGAATTGACAGCCCGAGAATGTCGAGGCCGTAACGGATCATCGCCGCTTTCAGCGGCGCTTCGCCCATGACGACTTCGATCGACTCGCCTTCGTGGAAACCGGGATCGCCGATCACGCGGATGACCCTGTCTTCGGGCGCGACATAGACCATGAGCGCGTCCGCGATCAGCTTGAGCCAAGAGGCGTCGCGCAGGTCGTAAGCCGCATCGATCTCGGCGGGCATGTCCATCTCGATGATCAGCGTGCGCGAGGCGTCGCGCTTGACGGCAATGGCCTTGACCTGGGCCCGCTCGAGGAGCTCGTCGCGCAGCATCGAGGGGAGCTGGCCGCCGGGGGCCGCCTCGGCTGCGAGCGAGGCGATCTGCGCCGCCGACAGCCGCTCCATCAGCCATTGCCGCCGGAAATTGGACACCGAAGGCACGAACACGAGCACTTCGGCGAGCATGACGAACACAATGGTGAGCAGCAGCAGCTTGGCCGACAGTCCCGGCACGAAGCGGAACATCGGCGGCTTTTCGGGAGTCGTGTCTGGGTTCTCGTCCTTCACCAAAATCACTCGAACGCAAGCGATCGCGGGCGCCTTGAGCGCCGCATCTATCCTAAACGGCGCAGGAAACCAATGATGCTACGGAGCCAGCCCTTCGTCAAAGTTGGCAAATAATAAGTATAGGCCACGCGCTTCGAGAGCTCGGAAAAGGTGGGATAGGGCAGGACCAGATGGATGAAGTCGCCGATCCTCATGCCCTTGGCCATGGCGACGACCCAAAGCTGCAGCAATTCGCCGGCCTCCGCGCCGACGATGGTGCAGCCGAGGATGGTGCCGTTCGGCCTGGTGATGACCTTGATGAACCCCTCCGTGGCGCGCTCGCATTGGGCCCGGTCATTGTCGGTATAGGGCGCGCGGTAGATGCGGATGCGGCGATGGCGCTTGCGCGCCTCGGCTTCGGTCAATCCGATCTGGGCAAGCTCGGGGTCGGTATAGACCGCGCGCGGAATGAGGCCGGCGCTGGCGTCGGGGTTAAGCCGGAACAGAGCGTTCCTGATCACGATGCCGGCCTGGTAATTGGCGAGATGGGTGAAGCCCGGTCCGCCGATCACGTCGCCAACGGCATAGACGCGGCGATTGGTGGTTTTGAGATGATGGTTCACTTTGATGCCGTGGTCGTCATAGGCGATCCCGGCCCGCTCGAGGCTGAGCGATTTGACGTTCGGCTTGCGTCCCGTGGCGACGAGCAGATGCGAGCCTTTGAGGACGGTGGGCTCGCCGTTCTCGGTAAAGTGCACGGAAATTCCTTGCGTCGTGCGCTCGATGCGCTCCACCCGCGTATCGGGGTGAAGCATCACTTGCGTGTCGGCCAGCCGCTTGATGAGAACGGCGGCAGCTTCCGGGTCCTCGTGGGCGAGAAAGCTCTCCACATCGAACACGCTGACATGGCAGCCGAGCATGCGATGGGCCTGCGCAAGCTCGAGCCCGACCGGACCGCCGCCCAGCACGATGAGATGCTGGATCCGCTCGCTCACGTCGAAGATCGTCTCGTTGGTGAAATAGGGCACCTCGTCGAGACCGGGAATCGGCGGAATGGACGGCATCGATCCGGTGGCGACGACGAATCGGCGGGCGCGCACCAGGACCCGCCCGGCTTCCAGCGTGACATTGTCGAGGAAGCTCGCCTGCGCCTGGATGACACGGACGCCGAGGCCCGTCATGCGTTCGATCGAGTCGTTGGGGGCAATGGCGGCGATGACGCCGTGCACGTGATCGTGGACGCCGCGATGGTCGATCTGGGCCTCGATCACGTCGATGCCGAAGGTCGAGGCGGTGCGCACGGCCTCCGCCCGCTTCGCCGCCGCAAGCAGGGCCTTGGAGGGAACGCAGCCGTAATTGAGACAGTCCCCGCCCATGCGGCCCTTTTCGATGAGCACCACCGGCACACCGAACTGGGCCGCGGCCGCCGCGACCGACAAACCTCCTGAGCCCGCGCCAATCACGCAGAGGTCGGGCTTCAGTACCTCTTCCATACTCGCTGGTCCCCCATCGCCAAACGCTTCAAGCCGTCCGCCTGAACCACTTGACCGCCACCGGAATGAGCGCCACGAGCCCGAGCGCCACGAGCCCCGCGATCAGTTCCGGGGTCAACAGCGCGCTCGGATCGAGCGTATATGAGCACGACTCTTGGCCTCCCGATCCCATCTTGGCAAGGCAGGACTGGTACATCGTTTGCTGGGCCTCGATGACGCTGTCGAGGCCGTCGCCGGCCAGCGCAAAGGCAAAGGTTGCCGGGATAATGCCGAGAATAGTGGTGGTGACATAGGTAGCGAAACTCACGCCAAGCAGTCCAGGGGCAAGGTTGACGAGGAAAAAGGGAAAGATCGGCACGAGGCGCAGGAAGAGCAGATAGGAAAAGGCATCCTCCTGGAATCCCTCGCGAAAGCGCGAAAGCAGAGGCCCTGCCCGCTTCGCCAAGAGGTCGCCGAGCGTGCTTCTTGCGATCAGGAAGAGAATTGTCGCTCCAATAGTCGCGCCGACCGCGGAGGCGGCGCCCCCCAAGAGCCAACCGAACAGGAAACCGCCGGTGATCGTCAGGATCGCACCCCCAGGGAGAGACAGCGACACGGCGGCGGCGTAAAGGCCGACGAAGGCGGCAAGGCTGAGGAGGCGATGATCCTCGATATAACCGCGCAGCGCCTCGCGGTTCTCGGCAAGCTCGGTGATGGTCAAGTAGCGGTGCCACCCCATCGCCAACACGCAAGCCGTCGCGCCGAGAAGGGCTACCAGCGGCCAAAGACGCCTGAGCCAGTACGTCACGCCGTCTCCGCTTTGCGACGCCGTCTTCACTTGATCGGCACTCCTTTTTACTGGCAGACCTAGATGGACCATCTTCGGCGGATGCGGAACAGTTCTTCGCGCTATTGTGATGCCACGTCGCGGGCGCGCGTAAGCCTGGCGCGATCCGGCGAGCCCGTTCCGCCCACAACGGCGCGCCAGGATTGACTTCGGCGGCTTCCCCACCCTATAAGCCGCGGGGTCGCGGACCAAGCCGAGGCGGTCTATCGACCCTCAATCCCGAGCAAGGAGCCCCTCCCGTGAAACGCACCTATCAACCATCGCGGCTCGTCCGCAAGCGGCGCCACGGCTTTCGCGCCCGCATGGCGACGAAAGGCGGGCGGAAGGTGCTTGCGCGGCGCAGAGCCAAGGGGCGCAAGCGCCTCTCGGCTTGACGCCTCACCGGTGACGGCGATCGGACGTCTCACGACCCGCAGAGAGTTCCTGTATGTACGGGACGGCACGCGCTTCGCGGCGCCCTCGGTCGTGCTGCAGGCACGGCAGCGCGCGACGGGCGCAGCCGAGGATCCACATCTCGCCCGCTTCGGCTTCACGGCAAGCAAGACCTTGGGCGGGGCTGTCGTTCGCAACCGGGCGCGGCGACGACTGAAAGAGGCGGTGCGGCTCGCCGCACCGTCGCATGCCAGGGAGGGCTATGATTATGTCTTGATCGCGCGGGAGGGCACGGTACAACGGCCCTT
>DASUQP010000018.1:0-19960 GCA_036280475.1 Methyloceanibacter sp.
TTTTTTTATCCGATCGTGAAATGGGGCTCGGACGTCGCCACGATGGTCCGTGTCGGGATTGGGGCCGATCTTGGGCGAGATGGCGAGGCGTGAGGGAACTACCGGCGAATCGGCAGCGTTTCGCAAATCTCCATGTTGTGCTTGGCAAAGCAGTAAGGCGCGGCTATTCTGTTCTCTCTATCGGGGAATTGTGATTGCCGAGGCAAGTTCGTGCCGGCCGCGCTCAGGCCCTAGCCTGTGGAAGAGAAAGGACCGGTGAACGGAATGGGAAATGGCCTTTTGACCGCCCGCCCCGACAGCAAAGCAAGGGGTCCGCGTAAGCTGCTCGCGAAGGTTGTGGCAGCCGCGGCGATTGCCTTGTTTTGTGCATCAGCGCGGTCGGGACGACCATTGGAACCACCGTTGGCGTAACCAGCCTGGCCACCGCCGTCAATGTCGCGACCAGCATGCCCGCGGAAGCGGGGTACCGCCGCGGCCGTCGGCGCCGCCGTCGTCGTCGTCGTCGCCGTTGGCATCGCGGCAAGTGGCACTGGTACTGGTGGTGGTGGTAAGTCGCGTTCCAACGCTTAGAAAAAGCAGCGGGCCGGTCTTATGACCGGCCCGTTTTTCGTACGCGTCGCGCGCGCTTGCGCCCAAGGCATCATGCTGGAATCTTGAATCGGCGCGTCAGAAGTCCGATGAGGCGTTCCCTCGCCTGTGGCATGACGAGGCCGTGGGGCGAGAGCACGTCACGCTCGAGGAAGTATCCCGTGAGCGCGAAGCCCGCGAGGAGATCGCCTTCGTCCGCGGGCGCGTCATCTTCGCGAAGGAACGCCGGCAGCTTGAGCAGCTTGCCATCGTAAGGTTGGCCAGCCCCGCGCGACACGGCGCGGCCCGAACGCGGCGAAACATATGCAAGCTCGGTTTCGGCGCCGGTCGCGGCGCATTCGCTGAGATCGAGGCCGAATCCCAGCTCCTGCAAGAGCTGAAGCTCCCAGCGCACGAGCAGCGCCGGCCATAGCTTTGGATCGTCGAAGGCCCTGATAACGCCGAGCGCCGCGGCGTAAAGCGCCGGGTGCGGATCGCGCTCAGGCAGGAGGCGGGCGAGACCCGAAAGCGAGCCGATAGCGGCGAGCGCGCTCGCATCGTCGAGCACGCGCGCGGCATGCGCTTCGATCAGCTCGAGATTGAAGCCGCCGAGATGTTCGGAGAGCCGCGCCCGCCAGGTGACGCGCAGGCGATTGCCGGGCTGAAGCAGAGGCCGCATGCGGCGCGAGCGTCCTCCCCGCACGAGCCCGAGATGGCGCCCATGGCCGAGCGTGAACAGCTCGGCGACGGCGTTGGCTTCGCCAAGCGGTTTCGCGCCGAGAAAAATTCCTTCGTCGCTCCAGTCCATGCTTCGCTCAAGCTTGGCTCTAACGCTTCGGATAGTCGAGGCCCATCTCGCGATAGCGTTCGGGATCCTCGGACCACCGCTCCCGCACCTTGACGAAGAGGAAGAGATGGACGGGCGCGTCGACCATGGCGCCGATCTCGGCGCGAGCGCTGGAGCCGATCTCCTTGATGGTGCGGCCTTTGGCGCCAAGCACGATCTTGCGCTGGCTTTCGCGCTCGACGTAGATGGTCTGCTCGACCCTGATGCTGCCGTCGGGGCGTTCCTTCCAGTCTTCGGTCTCGACCGTCAGCGTGTAGGGCAGCTCCTCGTGCAGCCGCAGGAACAGCTTTTCGCGGGTGATCTCGGCCGCGGCCTGCCGCAGCGATTGATCGGTGAGCTGGTCCGCGGGGAAGAGCCAAGGCCCCGGCGGCACGGCTTCTGCGAGATACGTCTTGAGGTCGGCGATGCCGTCGCCCGTAAGCGCCGAGATCATGAACACCCGGTCGAACCCGCCTCGCGCCGAAAGATCGGCGGCAAGGCTTAAGAGCTTGGGCTTGGGCACGAGGTCGATCTTGTTGAGGATGGCGATACGGGGCTTCTTCACCTCGGGCAAATGCGACAAGAGCGGCTCGAGCGCCTGATCGAGACCGCGTTCGGCGTCGATGACGACGGCCACGACATCGGCGTCCCCTGCCCGCTCCCAGGCGGCTTGCGCCATGGCGCGGTCGAGCCGCCGCTTGGGCTGAAAAATCCCCGGCGTATCGACGAGGATGACCTGGGAGGAGCCGATCGGCGCGATGCCGCGCACCGGCCCGCGCGTCGTCTGCGCCTTGTGCGTGACGATCGAGACCTTGGCGCCGACGAGAGCGTTGGCCAGTGTCGATTTGCCGCTATTCGGCGCCCCGATCAGCGCCACGAAGCCGCAGCGCGTGGAAACGCTCTCGGCCGACTTTGCGCCTTCGCTAGCCATCTTGGGGCGCCTGCCAGACCCCTTCGCGCAAGAGCACGGCAAGCGCTGCCGCCTGCTCGGCTTCGCGCTTGTTCGCCCCCTGCCCGCGCTCGGGCGCCACGCCTTCGATTTGGACTTCGGCGGTGAAGCGGGGCGCGTGGTCGGGGCCTTCGCGGGCGACCTCCAGATAGCGCGGGAGCGGGAGGCGCCGGCCTTGCGCCCATTCCTGAAGCACGGACTTCGCGTCGGGCGCGGCGGAGTCGATCGTCCCGAGCTGCGGCTGCCAGAACGCCCGAACCACGCGCTTTGCCGCCTCGTAGCCGCCATCGGCGAACACGGCGCCGAGCACGGCCTCGCAGGTGTTTGCGAGGATTGTCTTCTTGCGGCGTCCGCCGCTCCCAGCCTCGCCGCCGCTCATCAGGATGAACGCGCCGAGGTCCCAGGCTTGCGCGATGTCGGCGCAGGTCTCGGCCCTGACGAGCTGATTGAACCAGCGCGCGAGCTCGCCTTCGCGCGCCTGGGGGAAGGAATCCGCCAGGAGCTCGGCAACGGCGAGACCGAGCACGCGGTCGCCGAGGAATTCCAGACGCTCATTGTTGTCGTCGAGTCTCGCGCCCGTGCGCGCGCTCGAGTGGGTCAAGGCAAGCTCGAGCAAGGTCGGATCGGAGAAGTCGTGCCCAAGCCGGGCCGCGAGGTCCTTGAGCGCCGATTTGCGCGGCCGTGACAAGCTCAGTGTACCGCCTGAAGAATGCGCGACCAGCGGATGCTGGTCGGCCAATCCCAAAACTCGAGAAATCGAGAGTCCTCGTCCATTGAGAAAAAGATGATCTGCGCCTTGCCCACGAGATTCTCGAACGGCACGAACCCGACCTCCGAGAGAAAGCGGCTGTCGGTCGAGTTGTCGCGATTGTCGCCCATCACGAAGAAGTGTGCTTCGGGCACTTTGTAAGCCTCGGTGTTGTCGCCGAAGCCATCTTGAACCACGTCGAGGACGGGATAGCTCACGCCGTTCGGCAACGTCTCCTTGAATCGCGCGAGGTGTCGCTCGCGCCCCGAAGGCTCGTCCACGACATAATCGTCGATGCGGACTTTTGGCACCGGCTTGCCGTTGATGTTGAGCACGCCGTGGATCATCTGGATCTCGTCGCCGGGAAGGCCGATCACGCGCTTGATATAGTCGGTCTCGTTGTCGCGCGGCAGCTTGAATACGACGACGTCGCCACGCGCAGGTTCCTTGGCCCAGACCCGGCCGGAGAAGAGATCCAATCCGAACGGGAAGGAGTAGCGGCTGTAGCCGTAGCTGTATTTCGAAACGAACAGATAGTCGCCGATCAGAAGCGTCGGGATCATCGAGCCGGACGGGATATTGAAAGGTTGAAAGAGGAAAATGCGCACGAGAAGCGCGAGGATCAGTGCATGAATAATGACGCGAATGGTGTCCTTCGCGCCACTCTTTGCTTCCCTCTTCTCCGCTTCGACGCTCATGCGGAAGCACTCCTTCGGTCTTACGTGGGAATTCCCCGCCCGCTTCAGTTCGGCCGCCCCCTATAGCCCCTCCAATAGGGGGAGGCAAACCGCTCAGTCGCGGCGGGCGACCTTTACGGCCGAGATGATGACGATCGCCTGGGCCGTGGGGAAATCGTCGGTGATGGACAGGTCGATGCGCATTTCGTGGCCTTCTGGCTTCAGCCGGGCGAGTGCCCGGGCCGCGCCTCCGGTCAACTCCAATGTGGGGCGCCCTGACGGCAAATTGACGACGCCCATGTCGCGCCAGAACACCCCCTGGCGAAATCCGGTGCCGAGCGCCTTGGCGCAAGCCTCCTTGGCGGCGAAGCGCTTGGCGTAAGAGGCGGCGCGGGCCGCCCTGCCATCGGACTTCATCCGTTCGACGGGGGTGAAAACGCGCTCGAGAAAACGCTCGCCGTAGCGCTCGATGGTGCGCTCGACGCGTCTGATGTCGATCATGTCGTTGCCGATGCCGATGATCATTGGGTTCCGCCGACCTTGGCCTCGGTGACGTTATGCCGCAAGGCCTCCCGCGCGTCGTCCATCAGGTTTCGCATGCGCGAAATGCTCTTGGCGAGCCCAACGAAGATCGCTTCACCGACGAGGTAGTGACCGATATTGAGTTCGACAATTTCGGGAATCGAGGCGACGGGAACGACGTTGTCATAGTCGAGACCATGACCCGCATGCACTTCGAGGCCGGCCCGCGCGGCGTCTCGCGCGCCGGTGACGAGACGCGCAAGCTCGCTGTCGCGCGCGGGACCTCCCTCGGACGCCGCCGTGCAATAGGTGCCGGTATGGAACTCGACGGCGTCGGCTCCCACTTTGCGCGCGGCTTCGATCTGCGCGGGATCGGGATCGATGAAGAGCGTGACCTGAATGCCGCCGCGCCGGAGTTCGGCGACAAACGGGGCGAGGGTCGAGACTTGGCTCGCAGCATCGAGCCCGCCTTCGGTGGTCACCTCCTGTCGCCGTTCCGGCACGAGACAACAGGCATGCGGGCGCGTGGCGAGCGCGATCGCCAGCATCTCCCGCGTGAGCGCCATTTCAAGATTGAGCGGCGCGAGGTTGGCCGCGGCGAGCCTTGCGATATCGTCGTCGCGGATGTGGCGGCGATCTTCGCGCAAATGTGCCGTGATGTTGTCGGCACCGGCCTCAACCGCGAGTTTCGCCGCGCGTAAAGGATCAGGATGACGCCCGCCCCGCGCGTTCCGCAACGTCGCGATATGGTCGATGTTGATGCCGAGACGGATGGGAGCAACGCTTGGGCCGCGCGCCGGTCTCGCTCTGTTGGCGGTCATCGGGCTCCCATGGCTTCCCGGGCGGAGCGCAGTTCGAGCTCGCGGCGGCGGCGATTCTTGTAGGCCTCGACCATCGGCTTGACGAGCACATAGCTGAGGGCTGCCAAGGCGAGCCCGAGCGGCAAGGAGCCGAGCGCCATCGGTTTCAGGATCGGCCACAACTGCTCGAGCGAGGACTGGAAGATGCCGCCGGAGAGATCGATCTCGTGGTCGTGGGTCTTGCCGCCCAGCATGAAACTGCCGACCTCGTAGGTGGCGTACCAGATGAAGGGATAGGTCAACGGATTGCCGAAGAAAGTTCCGAGCACGGCCGCGACAACGCTGCCGCCGAGGACCCAGGCGAGAAGCATGGCAAAGACGAGATGCGTGCCGATGAACGGCGTCAGCGCCGAGAACACGCCGGCGGCGAAGCCGAGCGCCACGGCATGAGGGGTGTCGCTCAATCGCCTCAGGCGGTAGACGACGTAGCGGCTGGAGCGGCTCCAGCTCCGCCGGGGCCACAAATGCACCCGCATCCGTTCGCCGAAGCTTTCCGCCTCGCGGCGCTTGAACAGCATCACACCTCACTACGCACACGAAGGTGGCATCGGGCGACAGGCCCATAGCAATATTTAGGTAAAATTCCCTTAGGGCGCCAGGGCGCTAGGCGCCCGTGCGGACGGCCCGGCTCACCATGTCCTTGGCCTTCAGCCCGGCGATGATGTCGTTGAGGTGCTTGAGGTCCCACACTTCGAGATCGATCCGCATCTCGGTGTAGTCGGCGCTGTTGGTCATTTTGATATTGTCGATATTGCCATTGGCTTCACCGATCACGGTGGCGACCTGCGCGAGGCTGCCGGGCTCGTTCAGCACCGTCACGGAGATCCTCGCCGGGAAGCGCTGCGGATTGTCTTCGTCGATGTCCCAGGTCACGTCGATCCAGCGCTCGGGCTCCTCGTCGAAGGCTTTCAACGCCTCGGCATGGATCGGATAGATAGTGATGCCCTGACCCGGGGTCAGGATGCCGACGATACGGTCGCCGGGAACGGCGCCGCCGGGAGCGAAGCTCACGGGCAGGTCGCCGCGCATGCCCCTGATCGGGATGCTGCTCGGTCCTTCTTCGCGCGCCTTTTCGCCGGACCCCGGCCAGCGAAACTTGAGGCCCATGACTTTGCGCAGTCCGAACCAGCCTTCGTCGCTGCTTTTGACTTTGCGGCGCCGCTTCGGAGCCTCTTGCGGCGTTTCCTCGGGGAACACCGCGCGAACCACGTCGGCCGAGGCGAGCTCGCCCCGGCCTACCGCGGCCATCACGTCCTCGGCGGTCTTTTGCGACAGGCGGCCGAGGGCGGCGGTGAGACTTGCCTCACTGAACGTCTTCTTGCGGCGCTGAAAAGCCCTGACCAGGATTTCGCGGCCGAGCTTGCCGTATTGGGCGCGGACGGCGTCACGGGTGGCGCGCCGGATGGCCGAGCGCGCCTTGCCGGTGACGGCAAGACTCTGCCACGCCGAAGGAGGAAGCTGAGCCTTCGAGCAGACGATCTCGACCTCGTCGCCGTTCCTGAGCTCGGTCCCGAGCGGCATGGGACGTCCATTGATCTTGGCGCCGACGCAGGTGTTGCCGATACCGGTGTGCACGGCATAGGCAAAATCGATGGGGTTCGCTCCCCTTGGGAGCGCGATCAAGCTTCCTTTGGGCGTGAAGCAGAAGACCTGGTCCTGGAACAGCTCAAGCTTCGTGTGCTCGAGAAACTCCTCCGGGTTGTCGCCGTCGAGCAGCATGCTGACGAGATGACGGAGCCAGCGATAAGCGTTTGAATCCTGCGACGGTACCCCGTTGCTCGCGGGCCCTTGCGGGCCGTTCGTATCCTTGTAGAGCGCATGCGCTGCCACGCCATATTCGGCGACGGAGTGCATCCGCTCGGTGCGGAGCTGCAATTCCACGCGCTGATGGCGCGGCCCGACGATGGTGGTGTGGATCGACTGGTAGTCGTTCTGCTTCGGGTTCGAGATGTAATCCTTGAAGCGGCCGGGCACGGTATGCCAGGTCGTGTGCACGACGGCCAGCGCGCGGTAGGCATCCTCGACCTCGGGCACGACGATGCGGAAGGCATAGATGTCGGAGAGTTGCTCGAGCGAGATTTGCTTCCGCTCCATCTTGCTCCAGATGGCGTGAGGCTTCTTCTCCCGGCCGGCGACGAAGCCGGCGACCTTCGCCTCTTTCAGCTTGGCGGTCAGCGCCGCGGCGATTTCGTTGATCAGGCCATGGTTGCGCTCGCGCAGGATCGCGAGCCGCTCCACCACCGTGGCGTAAGCCGCGGGATTGAGCGCCTTGAAGGCGTGGTCTTCCAGCTCTTCGCGCAGCCACTGCATCCCCATGCGCCCGGCCAAGGGCGCATAGATTTCCATGGTCTCTTCGGCAACGATCTTGCGCTTGTCGGGCTTCATCGCTCCGAGCGTGCGCATGTTGTGGAGGCGGTCGGCGAGCTTGACCAAGAGCACGCGGATATCGCTCGAAATGGCGAGCAAGAGCTTGCGGAAGTTCTCCGCCTGCTCCGCCTTCTTGGTGACCAGGTCGAGCTTCTTGATCTTGGTGAGGCCGTCGACGAGCGTACCGATCTCGCGGCCGAACAGCGCGTCGATCTCGCTGCGGGTGGTGTCGGTGTCCTCGATGGTGTCGTGCAGGAGCGCGGTGGCGATGGTCGCGTCGTCGAGCCGCATCTCGGCAAGGATCGCCGCGACCTCGAGGGGGTGCGAGAAGAAGGGCGCGCCCGAGGCCCGCTTCTGATTGCCGTGCGCCTTCATGGCGTAGACATAGGCGCGGTTCAGCAGCGCCTCGTCCGCGGTCGGTTGATAGCTCAAGACCCGCTCGACCAGCTCGTATTGGCGGGTCATCGCGCGGACTTTCCGCCGTCAGCGAAGTGAAGCCAAAGCGGCGCTTCCCTTGCCCGCGTGACAAAGCGACAGGCGGAGCACCTCAATGCAAGGGCAAAGTCAGCGCGAGCGGGGTCCCGCATTGGAGCCATCCGAAGGCGCTTGGCTCGCCATGCGGCGCAGCAGCTCCTCCTCGGTCATCTTGTCGATCGCCGTGTCTGTCGACTGATCGTCCGGGCCGAGGATCGGCACTCTGCCGTCGGTCGAGAGCATCGGCACGGCTTCGGCCTCAGGCTCATCCACCTCGACATATTTCTGCATGGAGTGGATGAAGTCCTCCCGCAAATCGTCGGAAGCAATTTTCTTCTCGGCAATTTCACGCAGCGCCACGACCGGGTTCTTGTCGTTATCGCGCTGCACGGCGATCTGGGCGCCGGCGGAAATTGTGCGGGCGCGGTGACTGGCCAAGAGCACGAGCTCGAAGCGATTCGGAACCTTATCGATGCAATCCTCGACGGTGACGCGAGCCATCAGGCAATCCTTGTCTAGAGAAGGCGATTTGTTCCTATTTAGGCGCTTCCCGCAGGCCAGGCAAGCGTTACAGCCGCCTCAGCACTGCCCCCTGCCTCCGCTGCGACGCCCGCCGCCACAACGTGCGTCCGCTTTGCTTGAGCGCGGGATGGCGCCAGTCGGGTGCGATATCGAGCAGCGGGCGAAGGACGAAGGGGCGCCGGTGGGCGAGCGGATGCGGCAAAGTAAGAGGCCGCGCGCCCGCGCCTTCGACAGCCGCCCGTCCTTTCCGCCAAAGCCTGACCTGGCCGCCGTAATCGAGAATGTCGATGTCGAGGGTGCGGGGGCCCCAGGGCCTGCCGCCGCGCCGGCCCGAACGGCGCTCGATCGCCTTGAGCACCCGAAGCAGTGCCTCGGGCGAGAGCGGCGTGTCGAGCAGCGCCACGGCATTCACATAGGGCGGCTGCCGGGCGCTCCCGACCGCCGCCGTCACGTAAAGGGGAGAGACTGCCGCGACACCGATCTTGGCCCGCGCGATTTCGGTCAAGGCGCGGCGAATCGTCTCGGCCGGCGTTCCCCACACGCCTTCATGATTGGAGCCGAGGCCGATCACGACTTTGCTACGCGTCTGCAATTGCGGAGCCACGCCGTCGTACCTATGTTGTGTCAGTGGCCGTCTCATCCCGCATTGCGAGAGGCCGCTTGCTATCAATCAAGTCATATTGCAGTGAACGGAAGACAAATGAACTTCTACCCGAACGAACGAATCGCACTCTTCATCGACGGGGCCAATCTCTACGCAACCGCCAAGTCGCTCGCCTTCGACATCGACTATAAGCGGCTGCTCGCGCTGTTCCGCTCCAAGGGTCAGCTCGTGCGCGCGCTCTACTACACGGCCCTGGTGGAAGACCAGGAGTATTCCTCGATCAGGCCTTTGATCGATTGGCTCGACTACAACGGCTACACCATGGTGACCAAGCCGACCAAGGAATTCATCGACGCGGCTGGGCGGCGCAAGATCAAGGGCAACATGGACATCGAGCTTGCAGTCGACGCCATGGAGCTAGCCGATCACCTCGACCATATCGTGCTGTTCTCGGGCGACGGCGATTTCCGCTCGCTCGTCGAGGCGCTTCAGCACAAGGGCAAAAGGGTAAGCGTCGTTTCCACTCTCGCCACAACGCCGCCGATGGTGGCCGACGAGCTGCGCCGGCAAGCCGATCAGTTCATCGATCTCGCCAATCTGCAAGCCGAAATCGGCCGCGATCCGTCCGAGCGGGCGCCGCGCGGCGATCGCCGGCGCGGTGAGCCTAGTCCGCTCGATGAGCTCGAGTCGGAAGATCTGATCGAGACCTAATCTCGGTAGTGGCGCGAGGCCGTGCGTGACGCTAGGCATGACGCATGCCATCCCTCGACGCGAGGCCGCCAGCAGGGCCTGAGCCCGCCAAAGATTGCCCACTCTGTCCGCGCCTCGTCGCCTTCCGCGATGAGAACAGGCGAGCGCATGCTGAGTGGTACAATGGCGCGGTTCCCTCCTTCGGCACCGATCGCGCGCGGCTTCTCATCGTCGGGCTCGCTCCCGGGCTCAAAGGCGCAAACCGCACCGGCCGTCCGTTCTTTGGCGACTATGCCGGCAACCTCCTCTATCCCACCCTGCTCAAGGCTGGGTTGGCGCGCGGTCGGCACGATCAGGCCGCGCCCGAGGCGCTTGAGCTTGTGGATTGCATGATCACCAATGCGGTGCGCTGTGTGCCGCCGCAGAACAAGCCGAAGCCCGAGGAGGTTGCACGTTGCCGCGCCTTCCTTCTCGCCCGCATCGAAGCCCTGCCCAACCTCGCCTCGCTCCTTGCCATCGGCCGCATCGCTCATGACGCCATTCTGGATGCGCTCAAGCTGAAGCGGGGCGCCAATCCCTTTGCGCATGGAGCCCGGCACGAGCTTCCGGGAGGGCTTCTGCTGTTCGACAGCTATCATTGCTCGCGCCAGAACACGAATACTGGGCGCCTGACGACGGCCATGTTCGAAAACGTCGTCGCCGAGGCCGCGGCGAGCTTGCAGAGAGCGTGAGGAAGAGCAAGCGAGCCTCCTTGCAGCCGCCCGGCAAGTCGTGCATGGTTTAAGGGCGGCGCCGGGGACACACAGCAGGGATGGACCCCATGGCGGGGTTGGAAATTTCGCCGGCCAAAGTCGGCTTTGTGATCGTCAAATCGCGTGAGATTGCCGCCAAGGTTGCGGCCTGGGACGATGGCTCCACGTCCGATCACGACGCCGAGTCGATCCTCGAATCGTTCTCCGACGACGCGACGCAAGACGAGCTCATGGGCTTTATCCGCGACCTCAATGAGGACGAGCAGGCGAGTCTGGTCGCGCTCGCCTGGATCGGCAGAGGTTCGTTCGGTCCCGAAGAGCTCGACGAGGCGCTCGCCACGGCGCGGGCCGAGCGCACCAATCGCACCGACGAGTATCTCCTCGGCATGCCCCTCCTCCCCGACTATCTCGAAGAGGCGCTCGACCGTCTGGGCTACTCGGTCGAGGATGCCGAGGACGACGCGCTTTAGCGCTCCTGCCTTTTCTCAAGCATGCGCAAAACTTCGGCGGCGTGAGCGGCCGGATCGATCACGGGATAGAAGACCCGCTCGATGCGACCGTCCGCGATGAGAAGCGTGAGGCGCTTGAGGTAGGTTGTCCCGCCGGTGGCGAAGGCCGGGAGGCAGAGCGCCGCGCCGAACGCGCCGTCGGCGTCGCTCAGAAGCGGAAACGGCAAGGCAAGACGCATGACGAGCTCGCGTTGATAGACCGTCGCCTGGCGGCTCAGTCCGAAGAGCCGCAACCCAAGCGCGGCGAAATCGGCAAACCGGTCGCGAAAGCCTTCGAGCTCCGGCGTCGAGCCATGCGCGCCGGGGATGGAATCCCAATCCGGCGGATTGGGAAGGCCGGAGCGACCGGTCCAGGGATAAACGATGACGAGGCATCGCCCTTCGATCGCGGCAAGGGCAATCGTGCCGCCGTCTGTGGCCGGCAACGCGATGGCGGGCAGCCTCATGCCGGGCGTGAGGTGATCGCCGCCACCGTCATCGACCGCCTGAGGAAACGGCGGAAGGCGCGTCACCCTCCCTACCCTTTCTCGCGCATCAAGCGGCCCTTCTGCCGCTCCCAGTCCCGCTTCTTCTCGGTCTCGCGCTTGTCATGCAGCTTCTTGCCCTTGGCAAGACCGAGCTCGACCTTGGCGATGCCCCGCGCGTTGAAATAGAGCTTGAGCGGCACGAGCGTCATGCCCTGGCGCTGAATGGCGCCGAGCAGGCGGGCGATCTCGCGCGAATGCATCAGAAGCTTGCGCGGTCGCGTGGGCGCGTGGCCGTCACGGGCAGCGCCGGCATAGTCGGCGATATGAGCGTTGATGAGATAAAGCTCGCCGCCCTCGTCGGAGGCATAGGACTCCGCGATATTGGCCCTGCCGGCGCGGAGCGACTTCACCTCCGAACCCATGAGCGCGATACCGGCCTCGAGCTTCTCCTCGATGTCGTAATTGAAGCGCGCCTTCCGGTTCTCGGCGACGAGCTTGCCGCTCTCGCGCTTCGGCGCCATGACGTCACCTTGCCGGCATCAAACGAGCACGAGGCCGACCGCCGCCAGAGCGTCGTCGACTTTCTTCCGCGACGCGGGCGCGAGCGGCGCGAGCGGAAGCCGAGTGTCGGCGCTGCATAGCCCGAGCCTGCTTGCGGCGTACTTCACCGGGCCGGGATTCGACTCCACGAACAGCGCGTCGTGCAGCGGCATCAGCCGGTCCTGCAACTGGAGGGCAAGCCTGAAATTGCCGGCGAGGCAGGCGAGCTGGAATTCGGCGCAGAGTGCCGGGGCCACATTGGCGGTCACGGAGATGCAGCCTTGCCCGCCATGGGCCATGAAGCCGAGCGCGGTCGCGTCTTCGCCTGAGAGCTGGATGAAATCGGTGCCGAGAGCCGCGCGTTGCAGGCTTGCGCGCGACATGTTGGCGGTCGCATCCTTGAGGCCGACGATATTCTTGAGCTTGAACAGCCGCGCCATGGTCTCGACCGACATGTCGATGACGGAGCGGCCGGGGATGTTGTAGATGATGATGGGCACGTCGGCGCAGTCGTTGATGGCCTTGAAATGCAGATAGAGCCCTTCCTGCGTCGGCTTGTTGTAATACGGCGTCACCACGAGGACGCCATCGGCGCCGGCGCTTTGGGCATGATGGGTCAGTTCGATGGCCTCGGCGGTCGCGTTCGATCCAGTCCCGGCGATCACGGGCACGCGTCCTGCGGCCGCTTCCACGCAAAGCTCGACGACGCGCCGATGCTCGTCATGGGTGAGCGTGGGCGATTCGCCTGTCGTCCCGCACGGCACGAGACCGTGCGTGCCCTGGTCGATCTGCCACTCGACGAGCTTTTGCAGGGCGCGGGCATCGACCTTGCCATCCTTGAACGGGGTGATGAGGGCCGTGATCGAGCCTTTGAACGGCGGCATGGGCACGCGGGTCACTCCTTAAAGGTCTCGCGCTTGATCTCGGGGCGGAAAGGACGGCGGACAATAGGGTGCGCCCACCGAGGCGGCAAGGCGCCGGAAGCCCTTGGAATGCGCCCTTGACATGCGCCCGTCCCGGCACAGCGCGCCGGCCTCGACGGGCGGGCAAAGTGTATGCGTTTCAATAACTTGGCTTGATTCTCTCAGTCGGTTCGCAGTTCGCTGGACGGGCGTTTGAGACATTTTTCTGCCGGATTCTTTCAGACATTGTTCAATTCAGGCACATTACACTGCCGTCTTCGTCGCGGCTCCCCGGATCGGGGGACTGTCCTGACCGCGTAAAACAGGATCGTAACCGGAAACCGATCGACGAGATGAAACGCATTAGAGCGTACATCGTACCATTACTCGTTTCCGCCGCGGTTCTCGCTCCGGCCTTGGCCGAGGCGACGACGCAGCGTTCGGCTAAGTCCGTGCGCGCGTCGACAGCCAAGCCTGTCAAGGCGAAGGCGCCCCTGAAAGCCAAGGCGCGGGTCAAGCCCAAGGCGCCGATCAAGAAGGAAGCGATTGCGCCGTCCCTACCCGACCGCAATCCGCTCAGGGCGGCCGCGACCGCGGAACTTCCGGCTGCGGTTCAGGAAACGGCCGAAGCTTCGCCCAAGCCTGCGCCGCAAATCGTTACCGACATGCCGCGGCCGGATGCCAATCCCAATCGGACGGGAATCCTGGAGGCGCTGAGAGGCACGCTGACGCCGGCCATCGCGCCGCCCGCGCCCGCGCTTGACTACGCATCGATCTTGAGACCGATCCTGTCCTACACGCTGAGCAGCTCCGACGAGATCAATGTCCATGAAGTGCTGCGTTCGGGCCCCGCCGCGGCCGCGCGCATCAAGGACGAGGCCGCCCGCGACTTTGCGCTCTGGTACAAGTACCGAAACAGCCCGGCGACCGGAAATGCCGAAGGGATCGAGCAGTTCCGGCTTTCGCATCCGGAGTGGCCGGGGCAGGACGAATTGCGGGAGAAGGCGGAGACCGCCCTCCTGATCGCCGGCGCCGATACCGAGAAGGTCAAAGCCTTCTTCAGCGCGTCCCCGCCGCAAACGGGTGCCGGCAAGGCCGCGCTCGCTTCGGTCTACGCGAAGGAGAACAACGAAGCGGGCGCGCGCGATCTCGTCGTTTCGGCCTGGCGCGACCACCAGCTCAATGCGGCAGTGGAGAAGAAGATCCTCGACCGCTACGGCAACTGGCTGACGCCTGAGCATCACCGGTCGCGCATCGACCGGCTGCTTTATCCCGACGAAAAAGGCGCGATCGAAGCGGCGCTCCGGGTGTCCAAGCTGCTCCCGCCCGACGAGCAGAAGAAGGTCGCGGCCCGTATCGCCGTGATCCAACGCGGCGGCAACGCCGGAAAGCTTCTCGACGCCCTGCCGTCCAATGCGATCGAGGCTGATGTCGGCCTGCGGTTCAACCGCATCCAGTGGCTGCGGCGCACCAAGAACAAGGAGCGGCGCGAGCAAGCCTGGAAGATGCTCCTCGATGCCCCCAGCGAGCCGAACATTCTGCTCGACCTCAACAATTGGTGGACCGAACGGCGCATCAACTGCCGCGGCGCACTCAATGACGGTCACCCCCGGGTCGCCTATGACATCGCCGCCAAGCACGGGCTCGTATCCGGCGACAGCTATATCGAGGCTGAATTCTTGGCCGGCTGGATCGCGCTCCGTTTCCTGAACGATCCCAACAACGCTTTGAAGCATTTCTTGTCGTTGCGCCGCGTGGCGACGAGTTCAAAGAGCATCGCGCTCGGCGAATACTGGCTTGGCCGCACAGCTCTTGCCCTCGGCGATCGGGGCTCGGCGATGGTGCATTTCTACCGCGCCGCCAAATACCCCCAATATTTCTACGGCCAACTCGGGCGGCAGTCGCTCGACGCCAAGCCCGCCCAGCTCCAGATCACCCGCACGCCCGTGCCGAGCGAGGCCGACATTCAGAGCTTCCTGTCCCGGGGCGCCGTGCGGGCCATCGGGATTGCGCGCGCCACGGGCTTCGATGGCGCGACACCGCAATTTTTGCTGGCGCTGTCGCGCAAACTGACCAACCCCGCCGAAGTCGTGCTGGTCGCCGAACTCGCCAAGCTCATGGGCGACCCGCAGATCGCGCTCCGGCTGTCGAAGATCGCCTTCAACCGCGATCTTCCCCTCGGGGACTATGCTCTGCCGATCGGGGGCATACCCGAATTCAGGAGCCTGCTGACCGACCGGGTCGACCCGGCGCTGGTGCATGCCCTGTCCCGACAAGAAAGCGAGTTCAACGCCGCCGCCAAAAGCCCGGTGGGCGCGAGCGGCCTGATGCAGCTCATGCCGGCCACTGCTCGCATGGTGGCCAAGCAGTACAAGGTGAACTACTCGGCCAACCAACTTACCAACGCTGCCTACAACACCCAGCTCGGTGAAGCGTTCTTGCGCGGCGTCATCGACGACTATAGCGGCTCCTATATCATGGCGCTCGCCGCCTATAATGCGGGAGGCGGTCGCGTTGCCGAGTGGGTCAAGCAGTTCGGCGACCCGCGCAACCCCAACGTCGATCCCGTCGACTGGATCGAGCGCATCCCGTTCACCGAGACGCGGCAATACGTGATCAAGATCATGGAGACGCTGCAGCTTTACCGCTCGCGGCTGGCGGGACCCAAGCAGGCGTTGCAGCTCGTTCAGGATCTCAATCGCGGCCGGAAGATTCCCCACGCCAAGGCAATCGCCGGCGTGCAGGCGAAATCGGAGTGAAACGAGCAGGCTCGCGTTTTCGCCGCTTGTAAGGCTTGCCCCGGTGACAAGTTTGCTGAACACTGAAGCGACGGCGCGGGCGATGCCTGGCCGATCGGTCGATACGCTCCCAAGGTCCATCCCCGACATGCCCGAGCTTGACGGCGAGCTGTGGCGAGACATCTACTATGCGTCGTTCGACGACCTCAGGCTCTATGTCCGCCACTACCCGGCGCCGGACGCGAAGTTGCGCCCCGTCATCTGTCTCCCGGGACTGACCCGCAACGGCAGGGATTTTCAAACGCTTGCGGCCCACCTGTCGAAGCATCCGGAGCGGCCGCGCAACGTCTATTGCTTCGATTATCGCGGGCGCGGACGTTCGCAATACGATCGCCGCTGGCGCAACTATACGCCCTATATCGAGCTCAACGACATTCTCGATTTCTTGACGGTGCACGGCTTGCACAAGGTGGGCATCGTCGGCACGTCGCGCGGCGGCATCATCGCCATGCTGATGGCGGCGCTCCGACCGACGGCAATGGGCCCGGTCGTCCTCAACGATATCGGGCCCGTCATCGAAACGCGCGGGCTGGCACGCATTAGCGGCTATGTCGGACGCATGCCCGTGCCGAAGACATGGCCAGACGCCGTCATGCTGCTGCGCGAGATGAACGAGCGTGCCTTCCCCGACTTCGACGACACGCAATGGGAGGAGATCGCCAGGGACGTGTTCGACGAGCGCAAGGGCCGCCCAGCCCGGGCCTACGACCGCAAACTTGCGCGAGCGCTCGGCACGATCGATCTGAGCCGCCCGGTGCCCGACTTGTGGCCGCAATTCATTGCGCTCGGGCAGGTGCCGGTTTTCGTGCTGCGGGGGGCCAATTCCGACGTGCTCAGCGCCGAGACGCTCGAGGCCATGATCGCGCGGCACCCCAATCTCCGTGCCATGACGGTGCCGGACCAGGGGCATGCTCCCGTGCTCAAGGAGCCGGAAACGGCCGAGACGATCGGCGCCTTCTTCGCCGCAAACGATTGACGCTTGCCTTGCGGGAGTTCAGCTCCTCCTCGCGTCTCGCGCTCAAGGCGAGAGACAGGGCGTTACCGCTTGTCGAAGGGCGGAAGCAGATCCGGCAGCTTGGCTCCCCGCCACAGGCCGGCGGCCCCGGCGATGTGCTTGATGCGCGGAAGGGCCTTGGCCGCGAGATCATGCGAGAGGGACGCTTCTTTCCAGCTGATGCTCTCAGAGGTGGAGAAGAGCGCCGGCAGATCGCGCCTGAGTTGGTAGGAAATCGCGACCGCCGTCCCCTTGTCCGGCGCCACGCCTTCAATCGTCACCGCGAGCCCCGACAAGGCGATCTTCCCCGATTCGAGCTGGCTCAGCGCGCGCAGCGCCGCAGCCACCGCCTCATCCCAATCTTTCGGCGCACCGGAGGCGAGTTCGAGCCGGTCGTCGAGGCCGGGCCGGCGGAACAATTGTCGTGACAGCTCCCGCACCTCGCTCCGCGCACCCTCGCTCGGCACGCTCCCCGACAAGCTCAACGCGTTGGCGCCAAGGTCGGCGACAAAGATGAAGGGATCGGCCACCGGAGGCTTGATGCTTCCCTTGGCAACAACGGTGAGCCCCGTCGGCAGAGGTCCGGCAAGGGCCTTCTTCACTTGAACGTAGTCGGCGGCACTGCGCGCCTCGCCGTCGACTTTCAGCGCGACATCGAGCAGCCGCACCGAGCCGCGCTTCAAATGCGACAGCTGCTGAAGCCCGAAGCTGACGGCGCCAAGCCACTGATCCTGCGGCGGCGCGCCCTTGTTCACTTTGAGACGATCCTCGACTTCAAGATCGGGAAAATGCGCCTTGACCATGCCGAGAACGGTTCGGCGAACGTCGTCGGAGGGAACCGAGCCGCGAAGACGGATGCTCGATTCGATGCGCGTGGCCGACCAGACATAGCCCCGGGCGCCGGGCGCGGACTTTTCCGCGACCAGGACATGGCCCGGCGCCGACACGCCGAGCTTCCCTCGCGCGGCGGTGCTGAAATCGGCGCGTGCGGCAAGAATGCCGGCCAGAGCCGAGATGGCGACAAGGCAGAGCAACACCGCTCTCGGCCGGAACCCCAACATGGAATGCGACCTCATGCGTCGTAACGCCTTGCAGGAATCGGTTGCAGCATCGTGCAGACGATGACCTGTTTCTCCATGCGCGTGAATGACCGAACTATAAGCCATCCGCACGAAAGGTTCCAAGCAACACTTTGCGGTTTCGCACGATGTTCATCAGGCGAACCCAGCAAACCCCCTCCCTCGCGCCTCTCGCAGCGCCACGCTTGCTATTGAAAATGAGGGACAAGGCCAAGAATGCCGATCACGATGAGATAGATCGCAACAACAAAGTTAAGGAGGCGCGGCATGAGCAGGATGAGAATTCCGGCGATCAAGGCAATCAACGGATTGAGGAGCACAAGATCGATGGTCATGGTTTTTCCCCGTGAGATGGGCCGGACCGCCTGATTCGGCCGGTTGAACGACCGAGCATATGCCATCGGCTGCGACTTGTCGTGGCGGGAAACAGTCCGTGAACATTGAATCGCCTCCGGGCCCGATCGGTCTTGATCCGCCCTCCTTCTATCTTGTTTGAAAAAGCATATATCCCGTCTTGTCCTTGCCGTTTTTCGCGGCAAGGGATAGTTGACCAGCCCGTTGTTGGGGCGGCAATGCGCTCCGCACGGCGATTGGGGGGCTGACTGCGGTATGATTGTAGAGCAACCGGCCTTCTGGCTCGCCGTCCTACAGATCATCTGGATCGATATTCTATTATCGGGCGACAACGCCGTCGTCATCGCGCTTGCCTGCCGCAAGCTTCCGCCCCGGCAGCGCATTTGGGGCGTCGTTCTCGGGACGATCGTCGCCATTACCTTGCGGGTGGTCTTCGCGGGTATCGTGACGACGTTGATGCAGGTTCCCTACCTGAAGCTCGTCGGCGGCGTGCTGCTGTTGTGGATCGCGGTAAAGCTGCTCGGTCCCGAGGAGAACGGCAAGGGCAACGAGGTTCAGGCCGTCGACAATCTGTGGCGTGCGATCAGGATCGTGGCGATCGCCGATGTGGTGATGAGCCTCGACAACGTCATCGCCATTGCCGCCGTCGCCGAGCGGTTCGAAGCGCCGCACAACTACGCGCTCCTGATGTTCGGCCTCGCCGTGAGCATCCCGCTGATCATGGCGGGTGCCGCCATCGTCATGGCGCTGCTCGAACGCTTTCCCGTCGTGGTCTGGGCGGGCGCCGCGCTCCTTGGCTGGATCGCCGGCGAGATCATCGCCAAGGACCCCTTGTTCACGGCGAATCTCGATCCGGGCACGGCGCATACGTGGGAGATCGTCGGCGCGAGCTTGGGCGCACTCTTCGTCATCGCCGCGGGCATGCTGCGCCGGCGCTGGCTTCGGCGGAGCGCACCCGACCAGATCTAGCTTTCGCGCCGGGCCTAGGCGCGGTTGGCGGGATGCGCTAGCTGACGCACGCTATATCGCCAAACACCTTCGAGCAGCGATAGCTTCGCATCACGCTCGCAAACGCTTCGACAAACCGCCTCGGGTGAGAACGGCGGCCGACGCTCGCGAACGACGTCTAGGCCTTCATGCGAGCGATCGCGAGCGTCATAGCGCGTGATAGCGTCTGAGCTGCCGCCCGAAGGATCAACAAACGCTCACGGCAGGCTCGAGGTCGGTTCTCCGTTCTCTCGCTCGCAGGATTATGGTTCGTAGGCAGAAAATCCTAGCACGTGATATTTCGCAACAGCTAAGACGTTGCTTGGCGTGCTAAAGTCGGGTCAAATCAGGCTGTTAGGGAGTTCAATCAAACTCTTGGGGAGTCCAAGCGCTCGGGGGGGGCAATGGACGAGGATCAGCGACACGACCGTAGGCAGGTCCTGAAGATCTACACGATTGGCGGTGTGGCGACCGCGCTTGTCATGCCGACAAGCTGGACCAAACCCCTCGTAAAGGCCGTTGTGGTTCCCGCAATGCGCAAGCGTCACCACGCGACAAACGTCGTGACGACGAGACGACGACCACGTCCGGTCCAACGACCACCACATCCGGTCCAACGACCACGCCGTCTAACACCACCACGTCCAGCACAACTTCCACCACCAGCACAACTTCCACCAGCACGTCCACCACAACTTCCACCACTACGACCAGCACAACTTCCACCACCACGTCCACCACAACTTCCACCACCACCACAGCCGGGCCTCAA
>DASUQP010000019.1:0-2820 GCA_036280475.1 Methyloceanibacter sp.
GAGCGTAAAAGAAATCACGCATGGCATCCCGGCGGCTTTGGCTGCACGGGCGACGCCCATGGCCTCGCTGACATTGGTCAGCGTGAAAGCCGAGACAAGATCGGCGCCCGCGTCGGCGAACACGCCGATCTGCCATGCGTGATAGGCTTCGGCCTCCAATGGGCTCATCACCCTGCCGGGATCGTAACCGTCGCCACGCGGCCCGATTGCTCCGCTGATGACGATGGGCGTACGGGCGGTCTCGTAGACCTCGCGGATCTCGCCCATCATGGCGATCGCGGCGCGGTTGACCACGGCGAGCCGCCGAGGATCGTAGCCGAGCTTCTGCCCCCAATCGGGATTGGCGCGCCAGGTCGGACTTTCCAGAATGAAACCGGTGCCGTGTTCGACAGCCGTGGCGACATAGCGGTCGAAATAGGCGCGGAGCGCGGCGCGGCCCTGCTCGCTGTCGGCAAGGACGAAGGCTTCGAACATCGGTAGCGCAAAGCCGTCATGAAAGATCAGCGTGGTCTCAAGTCCGCCGTCGGTGAGGAACAGACCGCCATCGAGCTGCGGCAGGCGGTGGCGATATTTGGCGCGGTGAATTCCAGTCATGGTCAAGCTCCAGCGTTTGGGGTGGCGCGAGCGGCGCCCGGTGCCGGGAAGATGGGATCGGCGGTTGGGCCGCACCAGTGAACTCGTGGTGCAGTGCGGATGTCGGCCTTTGGCCTGGACGTGACAGGGTTAACCCTTCTCGCGGGGCTTGGCATGACGGACCCGCGCGTTAGCGCTCCGTATCAACTGTACTCGTGGTAAAGTCGGCATCTGGAGAGACTGCCATGCAGGACGCGCAGGGGCGGAAGGGCGGAGATACGCGCGAGCGCATTCTCGATGCGGCCGAATCTGCGGTGCTCGACAAGGGATTCGCCGCCACCTCGATCGAGGAACTGATCGCAGCCGTCGGGATTACAAAGAGCGGATTCTTCTATCATTTCAAGGACAAGGGCGAGCTGCCAAGACCCTCCTGGTTCGCTACATCGAGCGCGAGGAGGCCCTGTTCGACGAGATCTTCGCCCGCGCCGATGAGCTCAACGAGGATCCGCTGCATGGCTTCCTCGTTGGCCTCAAGATGCTGTCGGAGCTGATGGCCGACTTGCCCGGCGGCCATCCCGGATGCCTCATCGCCGCCTACTGCTATCAGGACCGCCTGTTCGACCGGGAAGTGCAGGCACTCAACACCGCCGCGGTGCTCGCGTGGCGCAAACGGTTCCGCGCGCGCCTCGACTTGATCGCCGCGCGCTATCCGCCGCGGATCGCGATCGACCTCGACGATCTCGCCGACATGCTGGCGGCGATCGCCGATGGCGGCATCATCCTGTCCAAGGTCGTCAAGGACGAGGACGCTTTGGCGCGTCAGTTGATGCTCTACCGCGACTTCGTTCGCGCGGTCTTTGTCGGGGTCTGAAGGAGGACGCGCGGCGACGCCGCTACTCGGCGGCGAGCCTCACATATTTTCCGTTCGCGACCGGGCAGGCCATCCACAGCTCTTTCAGCGCAGCGATGAGCGCCGCGACCTGCTCGTTGCTGTGCACCGGCGACGGCGTGAAGCGCATCCGCTCGGTGCCGCGCGGCACGGTCGGGTAGTTGATCGGCTGCACGTAGATCCGATACTGGGTGAGAAGCGTGTCGGTCACCGCCTTGCAGTGCACGGGATCGCCCACCATCACCGGAACGATGTGGCTCGGGTTCTCCATCACCGGCAGGCGGGCTTCCGCCATCAGCCCCTTCACCGTCTTGACCCGCTCCTTATGGCGCGCGCGCTCGATCTCGCTTCGCTTCAGATGCCGGATCGAGGCAAGCGCGCCGGCCGCGATCGCCGGCGCAAGCGAGGTGGTGAAGATGAAGCCCGGCGCATACGAGCGGATGGCGTCGCAGCAGGCGGCGCTCGCGGCGATATAGCCGCCCATCACGCCGAAACCCTTGGCCAGCGTCCCGTTGATGATGTCGACCCGGTGCATCACCCCGTCGCGCTCGGCAATGCCGCCGCCGCGCGGGCCGTAAAGGCCGACCGCATGGACCTCGTCGAGATAGGTGAGCGCGCCATACTTCTCGGCGAGATCGCAAATCGTCCCGATCGGAGAAATATGCCCGTCCATCGAATAGACGCTCTCGAACACGATGATCTTGGGCGTGAGCGCCGGGACGGTCTTCAGCAGCTCCTCCAGATGGCCGATATCGTTGTTGCGGAAGATGTGCTTCTCGCCGCCGCCCCGCCTAATGCCCTCGATCATCGAGGCGTGGTTCTTCTCGTCGGAGAACATCACGAGCCCCGGCATCAGCCGCTGCAGCGTCGACAGCGTCGAATCGTTGGCGATGTAGGCGCTTGTGAACAGAAGCGCCGCCTCCTTGCCGTGGAGATCGGCAAGCTCGGCCTCGAGCTCGACATGATAATGGGTGGTGCCGGCGATGTTGCGGGTGCCGCCCGAGCCCGCGCCCACTTCTTCGATCGCCTCATGCATGGCGTTGCGGACAACGGGGCTCTGGCTCATGCCGAGATAGTCGTTCGAGCACCACACCGTGACGTCCCTGACGTGGCCGCCGGTGAAGTGCCTCGCCGTGGGATACGCCCCGCAGCGGCGCTTCAGATCGGCGAAAATCCGATACCGGCCCTCAGCATGCAGCGCCTCAAGTCGCTGGCGGAAGCGGGACTCGTAGTCCATGCGAACCTCGATCACCTCAACCCGAACCGGCCTCTGCCCAGGCCGGAAGCCGCTGGATGGGCAGGCGCCCAATGCCGGCTTTGTTCATCCAAGGAGTAGCATCAATCGCAACGTCGTCACA
>DASUQP010000020.1:0-6025 GCA_036280475.1 Methyloceanibacter sp.
GCGCCTGCGAGGTCCTCGGCCATCGTTGCGTAGAGGCGCTCTGCCGCCTCGGGCGACGCAAAGCTCGGATTTGCGCCCACGCTTCGCGCCGAGGGGAAATACCCGTGACCGTTCTGCGGCGTGAGCCGCTGCACCACGCCTCCCTCCTGATCGACCGCGATGAACGGGATCGGCGAGGACTTGGCATTGCGCAGATAGGCGGTCAGTGCGCGGAGTTGTTCCGGTGAGCCGATATTGCGGGGGTAGAGCACAACGCCGCCGATCGTGCCCTTCGCCAGCTGGTCGCGCACGGCGATCACGCCGGGATCGCGCTCGCTGCGCCCGTCAAACCCGACCATGATCATCTGCCCGATCATGGCATCGAGCAGTTCGGCGTCCGCTTCGGCAGATTGCTGCGGCTCGGAGTCGCAGGCCGCGCTGAGCCCGGCAAGCCCGATGCCGAGCCAGGCGAGGCCGGCTGCGAGCAGCATCCTCATCATCTGCGCAATGATCATGCTGCGCGGCGCCAATGTCTAGCGCGGTGCGCCGAGTGCGCCGGCGGCGTCAACGATGCCGGCGCCGAAATCCTCGGCGGCTAGGGGAGAGTCAGGCTTGCGCGCGCTCTTCGAGAGTATCGCGCGGACGCCGCTCCAATCCAGTTTTCCATCGCGCTCGAGCAGCAGTGCAACCACGCCCGAGACATGGGCCGCGGCCATCGAAGTTCCGGAGGAAATTCCATAGCTTCCCTTTAGTCCGGGCGCGATGTCGACGCCTGGCGCGGCGATGAAGACGTAACCGCCGCGATTGGCCTTGCCGTAGAGTTTGTCCTTCTCGTCCGTAGCAGTGACCGCGATTACCTCGGGATAGGCCGCGGGGTAGACCGGCGGCGCCTTCGGCCCTTCATTGCCGGCGGCCGCAATGACGATCACGCCCTTCTCCGCCGCAGCCTTGACCATGCGCTCGAGCAGCGGATCCTGTGGTCCGGTGAAGCTCATATTCATGATCTTGGCACCCGAGGCAAAGGCCCAATCGATTCCCTTGAGCAGCTGGAAAGAGGTCGAGAGCGCGGGCTTCGCCTTGCCGCCGCTGAATGCGCGCACGCTGAGCAGCTTGGCCTCGGGCGCAACGCCCGTGAGTTGCGCGCGCGCCGCTAGGATACCGGCGATCTCGGTGCCGTGCGGCTCTGGCCGCGCCGGGCCGTTTCCCACCGCGTCGAACTTGCCGGCGATCGCACCGGCAAGCTCGGGATGCGCTTCGTCCATCGCCGTATCGATCACCGCAATCATGACCCCGCGGCCGCGCGCCAAGCGATGCGCCTCCTCTAACTTGATCGCCTCTCCGGCGTATTGCGGCGCGCCCTTAGGGAGCGAAGCCTTCTCGCTGGCCTTGTAGTCGTAATTGGGCTGCGCCAGCTCGACATCGGGATCGGCGCTGATTGCGGCCAAGAGCGCCGCGAGCGACTGACCTTGCCTCAACCTGAGCCGCACGATCACCCCGTCGAGAAGGACGACCGGCACGCGAGGCTCGGCGGTAACATTGTGCTCGCGCGCAAGGCCCGTGGCGATTTCGTCGGCGCGCGCCGCTTTCACCAGGACAAGAATTTCGCGCGAGCGGTGCGGGCGACCGGTTACCAAGGCGGCGACCCCCGGCGGGACGGGGGCAGGCTGCTTCTTCGCCGCGGCCCTGGGCGGCTCCTTCGGCGGCGTGGTCTTGCCGCCACCCGTTTCGGTCACCTGCACGCATTTCTTGCCCTTGCGCACCTGGCCCTCCGGGCATTCCTTGCCGCCCGGCTTGGCGATGTCGACGCAAGCCGGCCAGACGCCCTCGGTGCCTTTGGGACAACGCTTGGGGTCGGGCGTGCGGCAGTTGGGCCACTTGCCGATAAGGCCTTTGTCGGCGCAGCTCGCCGTCGATTTCGGTTTGCATCTGGGCCATTTGCCCGTGGTGTTGTTCGGGCATTTCTTCTCGCCGATAGTCTTGCAATCGGGCCACTTGCCTTCGGTCCAGGGGGGACACTTACGGCCGGTCACCGGCGGGATGAGGCGTGGACCAGGCAGCCTGATGCTCGGGCCTATGGGCTTGATGCTCGGGGGCTTGATTCTGGGACCGATAGGCTTGCTCGAGCCGAGCGGAACGCGGTTCGGACCGGTCGGCAGGGACTGCGCGGCGCCGACCGACGCCACCGCCACAAGACCTATGAAGAACACGACGAGCCGCATCGCTTACCGTCCCGGCAAAACGACCGTCACCATCCCCGATTGCTCTAGAGCCTCGATCGCGGCCTTACGATCCTCATCGCCGGACTTTGCATCCGGAAAGCGCAAGCGATAGAGACCGGCTCTCGGCCCGTCGGTCAGGACAGCATCGAGCCGTTTGAGCAGTTCGGTGATCTCGCCGGCGGTCGCCGTTGGGGAGAACCCGACAAGAAGCTCGTAGCCCCCGCCCGCGGTCTCCTCGCCGCCGGCGGTCTGATAGGACGGAGCGGTAACGCGTTCCATGATGAGGGTTCCGATGGCCGCTGCTTGCAGCAGGACGAGGAGCGCGGCAACGGCCCCGGCGAGCGCGAGCTGCGGCGGCGAAAAGCCGGCGAGCCAATCGGCGAAGCGATCCGAGATTTGCGTGAGCAGGTCCGCTGAAGGCCTGCGCCGTGGCGCGGCCGCAATGCTCGCCCGCAAGCGGTCGAGAGCATCGCGCCCCGGTGCGGTAATCGCTTCGTTGGAAGCAATGGTGGCGTCGGCCTCTTCGCGGGCGAGCGCCAAATGCGCCATCACCTCGGGATGCGCGTCCATGTAGCGTTCGACACGCGCGCGCGATTTCGCATCGAGCTTGTCCGAGACGTACCAGGGCAAGAGCGCCTCGATCTCGTCGCGTTCGCCGAGCTTCTCAAGCCTCTCCTCTCTCATCACGGCCATCCTCGATCCATGCCACGGGCGAGAAGCAGCTCCGACAGCTTCTTCCGTGCGTAGAACATGCGCGTCTTCACTGTGTTCTCGGGAATGCCGAGCACCTCGGCGACCTCCGCCACCGATTGCTCCTGGTAATAGACGAGGTCGAGAACGGTACGATGATCGGCCGACAATTCGGCGATGCAGGCCCTGATCTTGACGCTCTTGTCGTGTTTCTGCGCGGCAATGTCGGGCGTATCCTCCTCGGCCACGAGATCGCCGGAGGCCTCCTCGTCAATTCCCAAGAGCTCCGTCTTCTTGCGCAAGGTGCTGATCGCCTTGTTGTGCGCGATCGACAGCATCCAGGTCAGCGGCTCGGACCGTCCCTCGTAGCGGTTTGCGTTCTGCCACACGGTCAAGAATACCTCGTTCAAGAGCTCCTCGGCGATCGCCTGGTTCTTCACCACGCGCATGATGAAGCGGAACACGCGGGTCTCGGTGCGAGCGAAGAGACGTTCCAAGGCCTTGGCGTCACCCGACGCGATGGCCTTCAGCAGGGCCCGCGCTTCGGCTTGCGCAGGCATGGGCATCACCGCCGCTCGCGAAACCTTGGACGCCGCGAAAAGTCAGAAGGTTCAAATGCGGCAAGCCGGGTATCGCCGAAAGATTGCCAGATCAGCCGGCAAAAGAACAGGCAAGCGCGGCCATCCTGACCCTGACGCGTCGCTCCGTGAGCGCACCCGTGATCGGAATTCCACAATACGTTCAATATCTTAAGCGGATTGTGGACCACGCGCCAACCTTTGAACCAACAGAAGCGTTGCGCGGCGATCTCTCCTTCCACGCCTCGGGCATTCCGGATTGTGACCCGATCTCGGGCTTGGTCCCGGGTGCGGAACGCGCCACGGCGGTGCCGATTTCGTCACGATTATGAGTAGACTGAAGGCCGCAATAAGACCCGCGCCGAGGGAACTCTTATGGTCAGCTTCCGCCCTACCCTGTGCCGTTCGATCCTTGCCGCCCTGCTGCTGATGCCCCAACTGGCCGTGGCCGAGCCGGAGCAACCGACCGAAGAGGAGTCCGCCGACGCGACCTTCGCCAAGAGCTTTCTCGGCAAGAGTTATGACGGCGAGCTCGAAATCGAAGGCTGGATCGATCTCGGCGGCGGGCTGGTCGCCCCGCCAATCTACATCCACCAATATCTGCGCGAGGAGGACGGCACTTATCTCGTGCTCACGAGCCGCGAAGTGGCCAAGGCGGCCGCCGACACGCCGGCATCCTTTGTCGTGACCGACGCGCTCGTCGTGCCGAAGCCGCAAAAGGACGCGGCGTTTTCCATCGCCTGCGTGCAGGGCGAGGACGCAACCTTGAAATTCATGGGCGAGGCGAAAGGAAAAGAAGACAAGGAATGGTGGAGCGATGTACGCCGCGCGTGGGAGATTTCGCTCGAGACCGGCGAGATCGCATCGATCAAGACCAAAGGGGTTCGCTGCACCAATCCCAACTGGTGAGCGAGGAACGCTTGGGCTGAGCCCGCAAGGGATCTGTCTCGCCTTAGATCGACCGAATAGCCGTCCTACGCTGGGTTTCTTTGCGGAGAAGGATGAGGCTCATGACCACCGCCTACATCAACCGCATCGCGACCGCAGTGCCGCCCAACAACGTGCACGCGGGCTTCGTTCGCCTTGCCGAGACGCAGCTTCCGGACGATCACCGCCAGCGCACCGTATTCAGGCGCATGGCGGAACGATCGGGTATCGAACGCCGCTATTCCTTCCTGACGCCGGTGCCGGAGAACGATACGGAGGAGCTCGACGCGACCGCGTTTTATGTCAGGGGCCGGTTCCCGAGCACGGCAACGCGCATGCGGCTCTTTGCCGACAAGGCCCCGGGTCTCGCCGCTTCAGCCGTTGAACGGCTCGAACTCGGGAGCGGACGCGATCGCATCACGCATCTCCTCATCACCTGCTGCACCGGCTTCACGGCGCCGGGTCTCGATCTCGAGCTTGTTGAACGCTGCAAGCTGCCCCGCTCGATCGAGCGGACGATCATCGGTTTCATGGGCTGCTATGCCGGGATCAACGCCCTCAAGCTCGCGCGCCACATCGTTCGCTCGAATCCCAGGGCGCGAATCCTGGTCGTGAACTTCGAGCTCTGCACGCTGCATCTTCAGGATACGAGCGATCTCGCCAAACTTCTGACTTTCCTTCTCTGGGGCGACGGCTGCGCCGCATCCCTGGTCAGTGCCGATCCGAACGGCATCGCCCTCGAGAGCTTCCGCGCCGTGTATTTTCCCGACACCGCCGAGTTGATGCGGTGGGATATCGGCGACAGCGGATTCGACATGGTTCTCTCTGGCAGGGTACCGGCGGCGATCGAGGACGGAATTCGCATTCACGGCAACGAGATCCTGGAAGGCGCCGATCCGAGAGCGATCGAACTCTGGGCGGTTCATCCCGGCGGCCGGACCGTCGTTGATGCCGTCGAGCGCGCCTTCGCCATCGCGCCTTCGGCGATGTCGGCGTCACGGGAGGTTCTCCGCGAATTCGGCAACATGTCGTCTGCGACCGTCATGTTCATCCTGAAGACGCTGCTCGCTGACGGCAAGCCAGGTTCGGCCGGCTGCGGCATGGCATTCGGGCCCGGCCTCATCGCCGAGACGATGTTGTTTCGAACGGGCCGTGTCGTTTGAGCGAAGAGGATTGAGGTAGGATGACCTTCCCTCGCCGCCTCGAAACCGAGCTCCTCGACGTTCTGCCGGCCGATGATCCTGATGCGGTTCGGTCGCGCCGCGACCTCAAGCTCCTGAACGCGGTGATGCTGCACCCCGGGATCATGGCGCGGCGCATGCGCCATCATGCCGTTGCCGCGCCGAAACGGATCGTCGAGCTTGGTGCGGGCGACGGCAGCCTGATGCTTCGGCTGGCCCGGCGCCTCGCGCGGCACTGGCCGGGCGTCAAGACCATCCTCGTCGACCAGCAAGGCATTGTCGCTCCGGCGACGCGGCAGGCGGTTTCGCTACTCGGCTGGCGGCAGGACCAGGTCACGCAAGACGTGTTCGAATATCTTAGGAGTGCGAAACCGGCCGACATCGTCATCGCCAATCTCTTCCTCCATCACTTCAAGCCTCCGCAGATTGTGGAAATTTTCGCTCGATGCGC
>DASUQP010000021.1:0-4849 GCA_036280475.1 Methyloceanibacter sp.
GGAGATGATCGGCACGATCGGCGAGAACATGACGTTGCGGCGCACCGGCTACCTCGCCGTCAAGAACGGCACCGTGGCGAGCTACATGCACAACACGTTGGCGCCGGGTCTCGGCAAGATCGGCGTCATCGTGGCGCTTGAGTCCAAGGGCGAGCCGAAGCAGCTGGCGGCATTCGGCAAGCAGCTCGCCATGCATATCGCAGCTGCCAACCCGCAAGCCGTCGACGTCGAAAGCCTCGACAAGGACGTGATTGCGCGGGAGCGCGCCGTGCTCACCGAGCAGGCCAAGGATTCCGGCAAGCCCGCGCCGGTCATCGAGAAGATGGTGGAAGGGCGCCTGCGCAAGTTCTACGAGGACGTGGTTCTGCTTGCGCAAGCCTTCGTGCACGATCCGGAGACGAAGGTGGAGAATGCCGTGGCCGACGCCGAGAAGGCGGCGGGCGCACCGATCAAGATCGTCGGTTTCCATCGATTCGCGCTCGGCGAAGGCGTCGATCGCGCGGGCGGCGAGGCGGCGTAGGATGGGCAGTCATTAGGCCGCGTTTGGCATAGGGCGCGCGGGATCGGAGTTCGATCGCGAGCGGGAGGAAGGTTGATGGCAGGGACAGGAGCGGCCAACAACCTTCGCTATCGGCGGGTGCTGTTGAAGCTCTCGGGCGAAGCCCTTGCCGGCGCCAAAGGCTACGGCATCGATCTCGATGTGCTCGCCCCGATCACGCGCGACATTGCCGCGGCGGTAGCTGGCGGCGCGGAGATCTGTGTCGTCGTCGGTGCCGGCAACATCTATCGCGGCCTGATGGCGTCCGAAGGCGGCATGGACCGGGCGCGTGCCGACTACATGGGCATGCTCGCCACGGTCATGAACGGTCTCGCGCTCCAGGCCGCGCTCGAGCGGCAGGGGGCGACGGCACGGGTCTTGTCCGCCATCCCCATGCCGACCGTGTGCGAGGCCTATATCCGCGACAAGGCGCTCGATCATCTCGCCAAGGGGCGGGTGGTGATTTTCGCCGGGGGCACCGGCAATCCCTATTTCACCACCGACACGGCGGCGGCTCTCAGGGCCGCCGAGATGGGCTGCGACGCGCTGCTGAAGGCAACCCAGGTGGATGGCGTCTACAGCGCCGATCCGCGAGCCGACCGGAGCGCGCGCCGCTACGACCGGCTTTCCTATGACGACGTTCTCAAGCAGGATTTGCGCATTATGGACGGGCCCGCGATCGCGCTTGCCCGAGACAACCGGATTCCGATAATTGTCTTTTCCATCAAGAGCCAAGGCGGCTTGGCGGACGTGTTGAAAGGGAAGGGCGCCTCGACCACGATCGATGGCGGAGGCGCCTGAGGAAGCACATGGGCGAATTCGCGGTACCGATTGGGGGACCCAAGGGCCTCGCCCAAGGCGCTACCAGGAGCGAAGGCAGGGACGCTACATGACGAGCTTCGACCTGAAGGAGATCGAGCGACGCATGCGCGGCGCCGTCAGTGTGCTGAAGCAGGAGTTCGGCGGGCTCCGCACCGGTCGCGCGAATGCGAGCCTGCTCGATCCCATTACCGTGACGGCGTATGGCAACGCCATGCCGCTCAATCAGCTCGCTACCATCAACGTTCCCGAGCCGCGCCTAATTACCGTGCAAGTTTGGGACCGGAGCCAGGTCGGCGCCGTTGATCGCGCCATCAGAGAGGCAAATCTGGGGCTCAATCCCGTGGTCGACGGCCAGCTCCTGCGGTTGCCCATTCCGGAGTTGAACCAGGAGCGGCGCCAGGAGATTGCCAAGGTCGCCCACAAATACGCCGAGCAGGCGCGGGTGGCGGTGCGCAATGTGCGCCGCGACGGCATGGAACATCTCAAGCGCGCCGAGAAAGAGCACGAGATGGGCAAAGACGAGCATCACGGCCTTTCGACCAAGGTGCAGGATCTGACCGACAAGATTATCAAGGAAATCGATGAGGCCCTTGCGAGCAAGGAAGCCGAAATCATGCAGGTATAGGGCTTTCAGGACATGGCGTTTCCCTTCATCTGGAGCAGCCGAACGTGACGCTTGCGGCCGATAAGCTTGCTTGGCAGGCGGCCGGGAGGCCGGCCGTTCGCCACATTGCAATCATCATGGACGGCAACGGCCGCTGGGCCGCCGAGCGCGGGCTGCCGCGCGCCGAAGGCCATCGCCAGGGAGTGGAAAGTGTCAGGCGCACGGTCGAAGCTGCGCTCGATCTCGGCATCACCCATCTCACGCTTTTCAGCTTCTCGTCGGAGAACTGGGCGCGCCCGAAGCAGGAGATCAACGATCTGTTCGGATTGCTGCGCCGTTTCATCCGCCGCGACCTGGCCGATCTTCACAAGAACGGCGTGAAGATTCGTGTGATCGGCAGTCGTACCGGGCTCGAGCCCGACCTTCTCCGGCTGATTGACGACGCCGTCGAGCTCACCAAGAACAACACCGCGCTCAACCTGACCGTCGCCTTCAATTACGGCGCCCGCGACGAGATCGCTCGCGCGGCGCGCCGCGTCGCCGAGGCCGTGTCCAACGGGTCTCTCGTTCCTTCCGACGTGACCGAAGAGCGCTTCGGGTCCTATCTCGACACTGCCGATCTTCCCGATCCGGAGCTCCTCATCCGCACGAGCGGCGAGCTCCGCCTGTCGAACTTCCTCCTCTGGCAGCTCGCTTATGCCGAATTCGTGTTCGTCGACACGTATTGGCCGGACTTCTCGCGCGAGCAGTTGGAAGCGGCAATCGCCGAATTCTATCGGCGCAATCGCCGCTTTGGCGGCACTTCGGCGAGATCGACCGCGTGGCTTTGACGGGAGCGCAGTCCAGCCGACAGCGTGAAATCGTGTTGCGCATTGTCTCGGCCGCGGCGCTTGCGGCCTTGGCGCTCGGGGCCACGATCTTAAGTCCGTGGACCCTTCTCGTTCTGGTCATCGCGGCGGGAGGCCTCATTGCCTGGGAGTGGGGACGGCTGACGCGCGGCAACAGTCTTGACGCGACAGCCTTGCTCGCAGCGGGCAGCGTCACCGTGCTTGCGATCTCCGTCGCCGTCGGCCGTCCCGCTTACGGCTTTTTTTTTCTGCTTGCCGCGGCGGCGGCAACGATCTGGTTCACGGGCGGCGCTTTCAGTCGCGCCTGGGCACTCGGTGGGCTCCTCTACGCTGCGCTCCCTGCCTCTTCCCTGGTCTTTCTTCGCGGCGATGAGATGCTTGGCGCCGCGGCCGTGATCTATCTCTTCATTGTCGCCTGGACCACCGACACGGCCTCTTATGCCGCCGGGCACTTCATCGGCGGACCGAAGCTTGCGCCCCGCATTTCCCCGCACAAGACTTGGAGCGGTTTTCTTGCCGGCGTCCTTGCGCCGTCGCTCGTCGGCATCGTCTTTGCCACGGTGCTCAAGAGCGGCTCGGCCGTGCGGCTTGCGCTGGTAAGCGTGGGCCTTGCCCTGGCTTGCCAAGCCGGAGATTTGCTGGAGAGTTGGGTGAAGCGCCGCTTTGGCGCCAAGGACTCAAGTCAGCTGATTCCGGGCCATGGCGGCTTGCTCGACCGCATCGATGGATTGATGATGGCCGCCGTGCTTGCGGGGCTCATCGCGCTCCGCAACCCTGCTGCCCCCGGGCACAGCCTGCTCGTCTGGTGAAAGTCGGTCCCCGTGTTTCCGTCCGTTACACCCTCCGTTGAGATCGAACCGAGAGGCGCGCGGCGGCGGCGTATCTCCGTGCTTGGCGCAACCGGCTCGATCGGCGAAAACACGCTCGATCTCATCGGCCGGGAGCCCGCGGCCTATCACGTGATCGCCTTGACCGGCGGACACAACGCGGCTCGCCTTGCCGAACTTGCAATTCAACATCGGGCCGAACTCGCGGTGATCGCCGACGCGGAAGCGTATCCGGCGTTGCGCCAGGCGCTGTCAGGCACCGGCATCGAGGCGGGCGCAGGGGAGGCGGCGCTCATCGAGGCGGCAAGCCGCCCCGCGGATTGGGTGATGGCGGCAATCGTCGGCGCGGCGGGTTTGAAGCCGACGCTCGAAGCGGTGCGTCAAGGGAGGCTGATCGCGCTCGCCAACAAGGAGTGTCTCGTCTCCGCGGGCGACATCTTCATGGCCGAGGTGACGCGCGCCAAGGCGACCCTTCTTCCTGTCGATTCCGAGCACTCGGCCGTCATGCAAGTGATGGCGGGCGTGCAGCCTGAACGAATCGAGCGCGTTTGCCTCACGGCCTCCGGCGGCCCCTTCCGCAACTGGAGCCTCGATGCGATGAGGGTTGCGCGGTCCGAGCAAGCCCTCAATCATCCGAACTGGTCCATGGGGCCGAAAGTCACGATCGATTCGGCGACCCTCATGAACAAGGGTCTCGAGCTCCTGGAAGCGCACCACCTGTTCTCGCTTCCTGCGGCGAAGCTCGACGTTTTGATCCACCCGCAATCGATCGTGCACTGCCTCGTTCATCTGAGCGACGGGTCGGTCCTGGCGCAGATGAGCTGCCCTGATATGCGAACGCCCATTGCCTACAGCCTTGCCTGGCCGGAACGTATGCATGCGCCGACCAAGCGCCTCGACTTTGCCGCGCTCGGCGCGCTGACCTTCGAGGTCCCGGACGTGCAACGGTTTCCGGCGCTCCGTCTGGCCCGCGAAGTCCTTGCCGCGGGCGGAAGCGCGGGCACCGTGCTCAACGCCGCGAACGAAGTGGCGGTCGAGGCCTTTCTCGGCGGCAAGATCGGTTTCCTCGCCATAGCGGGCCTGGTCGAAACGACGCTCGAGTCGACCGCCGAGCTGATCGGACGCCATCGACGCGGGCTGGAGGACGTGCTTGCCATTGACACGGAAGCGAGGGCGAAGGCCAACGGATTGCTCGCGCGGTTTGCATAAA
>DASUQP010000022.1:0-13560 GCA_036280475.1 Methyloceanibacter sp.
GCGACCTGCATCGCGACGCCGCCGCCCATGCTGTAACCGAGCAAATCGGCCTGCTTGATTTTGAGGTAATCGAGCATTGCGGCAATGTCGTTGGCGAGGTTTTCATAACTGAAATCGCGGTTAATATCGGCCGTGCGTCCGTGGCCTTGCATTTCGACGGCGATGACTTTGCGGTTTTCGAAAATTCGCCGATCCACTGCGTCCAATTGCCCGGAATCGTCATGAACGAACCGTGCAGCAACACCAAAGGCTCGCCCCTGCTGCTACCGCTGTCGTGGATTTCATAATACATTTTGAGGCCGTTGATCGGCGCGTAACCGGTTGTTGGCTCTTGTGCCTGCGCCGACACGGCGGTCAACAACAGGACTGTGAAGATTAAAGCTGCTGTTTTCATGTTCTTGAGGTGCGCCTTGCGCGCGTCGGCCATTCTTCGTGCGTTACAACGTTGTGCTTTTGCATGTTCGATCTTTAACAAATGCCGGCAGGGAAGGTGCCTCCGTCATGCCGAATGCTCCAGGGGAAACGAATGATGCTCATGCGCGACTCGCCACCGGCCGTTGTCCTTGCGCAATCCGACCGTCAGCCGCAACCGGGGCGTGTCATCCTGCTTCAATTCCTGCTTCGACCCGCAGCGCAGCACGGCGGTCGCAAACGCAACATCGTCTCCCGCCGTGATGTCGAGCGATACGATGTCGAACGACCCATCGCCTTCGCGCTGCCACTTGAAAAATCCCGGCCAAGTCTGCCGATAGGCATCGAGACCCTTCACAACGACCGGCGGCGGCACGTCGAACATCACGATGTCTTCGGTGTGATGAGCCAGAACACCTTCGATCTCTTTCGCCCGAACGGCCTTTGCCCAGGCTTCGATCAAGTCGCGAATTTTGGCTTCATCAGACATTTTTCGACTCGTGCACTGCATACAGGGTTAGGTATTCACTTGGCGACAGGTGTCATCCAGCCGATGCCGGCGCCGCCGGGCTCCATCAGGATGGCGCCCGGTACATCGAAGATCGGCTTCATCAGCTTGGCGCTGGCCTTGACGGCTGAAGCGACGCGCTTGTCCACGTCGTCCACGGCGAGATAGGACATCCAGCTCTCAGGCACGCCGTCGAATTCCGGCGCATCGATGGAAAAGATGCCGGCGATCGGCTTGCCGCTCTCCATGGCGCACCAATAGTTGCGCCCGTCGGGCATTTTCATCGCCTCGAAGCGCCAGCCGATCGTATCGCCGTAGAAGCGCTTCGCCTGCTCAACGTTGCGCGTCATCAGCTCGTTCCAGATGAAGGTCCCGTGCGTCCAGTTCTTCTGCTCGTCCGCGCAATCTTCCTCGCGCCGATGTGCTGCCGTTTGTGCCATGTGACTCTCCTGTCTTACGGTTACGCCAAGTAGCTTTCGAGCTTGTCGAGACAGCCCGTCCAACCCTCGCGATGGCGGTCGCGTGCGGGCTCGTCGAAGAACTGCTCGTGGACGAGCGTGAGGATCGAGCCGGTCTCGTCGGGCTTGATCAAGACGGTGACGAGCGACTCGCGCTCGGGCATGGTGCGCCAGGCCCAGGTGAAGACGAGTTTCCGGTTCGGCACCACCTCGCGATAGATGCCGCTCACGTGATGAACCTCGCCATCCTCGGTCGAGAACGTCACGGCATAGCGGCCGCCCACTCTGACGTCGGTGACGGCTTGCGTGACCGGACCGGAATCGGGGCCAAACCACTTCAGGACTTTTTCGGCGTCGGTCCAGGCCGCGTAGACCTTTTCCGGCGGTGCATTGAGACGACGTTTGAGCGTGAGGCTGGGCTTGATGGCGAGGCTGGCTTGGGCGGGCATTGATCTTCCTCCACGAAGGCGGCGAGCCGGTCGAGCCGGTCCGACCAGAAGCGCTGGTAGTGATTGAGCCAGTGCATGGCTTGCTCCATCGGGGCAGCGGCCAGCTGGCAGGTGACCGTGCGGCCAACCTTGTTCCGTGTGATCAAACCGGCATCCGACAACACGTCGAGGTGCTTCATCACGGCGGGAAGCGACATGGAAAAAGGCCGAGCGAGCTCACTCACGGAAACGCGCTCGCTTCGGTCGAGTTGCGCGAGCAGCGTCCGCCGCGTCGGGTCGGCAAGGGCTGCAAAGGTGCGATCGAGCGTCGCTTGATACTTAACCATTGAGTTAAGTATAGGATCAATCCGGAGATGCCGTCAATCGCCTTTTGCAGGAAGCGAGTCGAAATGCGCGAAAATGCCCGGAATCGTTGACAGGATGGGCCATCCTTCCTATGTTCCGCCCCTCTTTGAAGCGGCCCGGTCGATGGCTGCGCCAACCCTTCCACGCAACGAATGGACGCCTTGCCATGAAGATCAAGAATTCGCTCAGAGCCCTGCGCAAGCGCCATCGCAACAACCGCGTGGTGAGGCGGCGCGGACGGCTCTACGTCATCAACAAGACCAATCGCCGCTACAAGGCGAGGCAGGGCTGATCGTCCATGCGGACCTCACGCGGTGTCCGCTTAAGCCTGCGTAACGCGTCAGTCTTCCGTCTCGCCGCGCTTCTCTTCTGCGCGAGCTTCTATTTCGCTTCGCCGGCCGCGTCCTTCGAGAGCGAGCCGGAAACGCCCGCCGATGTCGAGGAACCGGCGGACGTCGCGCCTGACGGTATCGGAGCGCCGTCCATAGAGACATTTCCGAGCGAGGATCTGACCGAGCCACGCCAGTTCGATCGCGGCCTGTTCCGTCCCGACCTCAAGCCCGGAGACGAAGGCGCGACCGAGCCGCAGCCGGCCGGCGAAAGCAAAGAGGACAGGCTCGGGGCTACTCCCGACGATTTGCCGCTGCCAAGCCCCGCCGAGAAGCCCAAAGTGCTCGGGCAGCTCTACGTGCAGCTCGGCAAGGCCAAGGACGCCGAAGCCGCGGTGCCGATCATGACCGATATCGAGACCCTCTGGCGCGTCACCGGCAGCCCCACCGTCGATCTCCTCATCGGCCGCGCCGAGCTGTTCACCAAGGGCAAGGATCTCGATCTCGCGCTTCAGATCCTCGATGCCACGGTTGCAATGGCGCCCGAGGAGGCCGAGGCCTGGTATCTCCGCGCAAAAGTCTATTACTTGCAGAGCAAGTACGACCTTGCCCTTGCCGATCTCAAGCGCGCGCTCGACCGCGATCCGAAACATTACCGGGCGCTCGAAGATCTCGGCCTCGTCTACGATGCGTTCGGCCGAAAGCCGGACGCACTCGAGGCCTATCGCAAGGCGCTCGCGGTCAACCCGTTCCTAAAGGATGCCGGGCTCGCGGTGCAGTTCCTCGAAAAAGAAGTCGGAGCCCGCAACCTCTAGTTCACTTGCTAGAAGTCCGAATCGTTCCCGACGAAGGCGATGCGAAGCATGTTGGTGGCGCCGGGCGTCCCGAGCGGCACGCCGGCCGAGATGATGACGCGTTGGCCCGGGAGCGCGAATCCCTCCTGATAGGCGATGCGGCAGGCCTTGGCGACCATGTCGTCGAGATCGCGGGGGTCGTCGGTGAGCACGCAATGCAGGCCCCAGACGAGCGCGAGCTTGCGCCCGGTGGCGGGGATCGGCGTGAGCGCGATGATGGGCTGCTTGGGGCGTTCGCGGGCCGCGCGCAGGCTCGTCGCGCCCGAGGCCGTGTAGCAAACGATGGCCGCGAGATTGAGGGTTTCGGCCACGGTGCGGGCGGCAGCCGAGATCGCGTCGGCGCCGGTCGCCTCGGGCCCGATGCGCTGGGCATGGATGATGGCGTCGTAGAGCGGATCGCGCTCCACCTCGATCGCGACCCGATCCATCGTCGCCACCGCCTCGACCGGGTATTTGCCGACAGCCGATTCGGCCGAGAGCATCACCGCGTCGGCGCCTTCGAACACGGCGGTCGCGACGTCGGAGACCTCGGCCCTGGTCGGGGCCGGGGCGAAGATCATCGATTCCAGCATCTGCGTGGCCACCACCACCGGCTTGCCGGCGTTGCGCGCGGCGCGGGTGATCTGCTTCTGAAGGCCCGGGACCTTCTCCACCGGCATCTCCACGCCGAGATCGCCGCGCCCGACCATGATGGCATCGGCAAGTTCGATGATTTCCTCGAGATGATCGAGTGCCGACGGCTTCTCGATCTTGGCCATGATCGAGGACCGGCCGCAGGCGAGCTTACGCGCTTCGGCGATATCCTCCGCGCGCTGCACGAAGGAGAGCGCGATCCAGGCGACGCCGAGCGACATGGCGAAGTCCACATCGGCGCGGTCCTTCTCGGTCATGGCGCCGAAGGGAAGCACGGTGTCGGGGAGGCTGATCCCCTTGCGGCTGCCGAGGAGCCCGCTGGTCATGACCTCGGCGTCGATGCGGACATCGCTCGCCTCGACGATGCGGAGCTTGAACTTGCCGTCATCGAGTAGCAGCGAATGGCCGGGCTGCACGGCCTGAAAGATTTCCGGATGCGGCAGATGGACACGGCCGAGACCGCCGACCGATTCGCGGCGGACGAAGCTCAGGACGTCGCCCTCGGTGAGCTTGATCGCACCCGAGTCAAACTTGCCGATGCGAAGCTTCGGTCCCTGGAGATCGACCAGAAGGCCGATGGGCCGGGAGAATTCGGTCTCGAGCTTGCGAACGATGGCGTGAATGTCGCCCAAGCCGTCATGCGGAGTGTGGCTCATGTTCACGCGGAACACGTCGGCGCCCGCCTCGAACATGCGCCGCATCGTCTCTTCGTTGTTTGAGGCAGGACCGAGCGTGGCGACGATCTTGACGCGGCGATTTCGCCTCATTGGGACTTCGGCTCGCCCTCTGGATCGGTCAGGCGGACGGTCCAATCGCGCTCTTCGCCGGTATCGACCTCGAAGAACCCGGTGCGCTTGTAGCCGCGCTTCACGCAATCCTTGGTGTCGCGGATCGTGAACGACTTGTCGTCGGTGCACATATAGAGGCTTCCGCCCCATTCTCCGCCGCGATCGTAATCGACGGCGTGGATGTAATAGAACTGGGCGATCAGCACGCCCTTGAGCAGGGTCTCGCAGGCGTGCGCGGGAATGTTCCACCAGCCTTCCGTCGCCCAGCCTTCCGCGTCCTTGTAGCCGATGGCAACGCCGACCCGGCTTGCCGTCGTGTTGCAGAGCTTGAGGTCGGCCTCAGCGGTGCTCGCGCCGACGGTGACGCCCGCGGAGGCGAGAACGAGGCCGGCGAGCAAGGTGCGCCACGAGGGCAGGGCTGCCGAAAGCGCACGCTTGGCGGCGGTCCGGATTGTCTCAGAACCAAGCATCATCCCGACTAACAGCCCAATATCGTGGTTAAAGTGGTGCCGAACGTTAGCACCGAATTGGTTGCGTTTCTCTGACCAGGGTACCGATTATAGAGCCTTGGCGCAGCGGCAAAAGGCCCGGCGAAAGTCGTGAACAATTGCGTCGCAACCGGGGCCAGGATCAAGATTTTTTCTTGCCGCCGGGGGAGGGGGCAGGCGAGAAATTGGCGCGGGGTTGGCCTCGCCTCTCGGGGAGCGAAGTCTGGACACTCTTGCACAAGACGATTTGGGCCGAAGGCCCTACCGCAGCATCGATGGCGACGCGCGCACGGGCCTCCTCATCCTCTGCGACCATGCCGAGAACATCATACCGCCGGCCCATGACCGTCTCGGCCTGAAGGAGCAGGACCTTCATCGCCACATCGCCTACGATCTCGGCGCCGCTGCCGTGGCCGAGCGTCTGGCGGAGATGCTCGGCGCACCGGCGATCCTGTCGCGTTTCTCGCGACTCCTGATCGATCCCAATCGCGGACTCGACGACCCGACGCTTGTGATGCAGGTCACCGATGGGCTGGTCGTGCCGGGCAATGTGGGGCTTGACGCGGAAGCGCTGCAATCGCGAATCGACACCTACTACAGTCCGTATCACCAGGCGATCGAGCGTGCCGTCGATTCGGCCATCGGGCTCGGCAAGCCGCCCGTCATCGTGTCGGTGCACAGCTTTACCCAAGCTTGGAAGGGTGTTGCCCGTCCTTGGACGGTCGGCGTCTTGTGGGACCAGGACCCAAGGCTCGCGCTGCCTCTGCTCGCCGCGCTGCGGGCAATTCCCGGCATCGCTGTCGGCGACAACGCTCCCTATTCGGGACAACTGAAAGGCGATACGCTCTACCGGCACGGGACGGGGCGCGGATTGGCCCACGCGCTCATCGAGTTGCGGCAGGATCTGATCCTCGGTCCCGAAGGGCAGGCCGAGTGGGCCATGCGACTGGCCGAGGTCTTGCGCACGGTGCTGGACGCGGGCGAGGCGGCGCTCCATGCCATCGAACTGCATGGCTCCTACACCGACGGAGCCGGAAGCACGCGCCGCCCGCTTGGCAGAACGGAGAGACCGGTCATGGACGAGAAGACGAAGACCGAGATCGAGGCGGAAGCCTTTCGGCGGCTGGTTCAGCATCTTCGCGAGCGGACCGACGTGCAGAATATCGATCTCATGGAGCTCGCCGGGTTTTGCCGGAACTGCCTCGCCAATTGGTATCGCGATGCGGCTGCCGCGCGCGGTCTTCCTTTAAGCAAGGAGGAGGCGAGGGAGGCCGTCTACGGCATGACCTACGAGGAATGGAAGGCGAAATACCAGTCCGAGGCGCCGAAGCCGCTTCGGCAAAGCGGATAAGCCGCCAGGCCGCCATCATGCGCCGACGCTCTGGATAAGCGGGATAAGGCCCCCGCATGTCTTGCCGCAGCCTATCGCCGCCGTAAGCTTGCTCTAGCTCGAATCGAACAGGCGAGGGGTCAGAACCGTGCAGCTCCAGACATCAGCCAAAGACCAGCTTCGTGCCTTTGTCGCTCGCATTGAGCGGCTCGAGGAGGAAAAGGCCGCTCTCGCCGCCGATTTGCGCGAGGTCTATGCCGAGGCGAAAGGCAATGGCTTCGACGCCAAGGCGCTAAGATCGGTCATCCGCTTGCGCAAGCAGGACGAAGACAAGAGGCGCGAAGAGGAGGCCGTGCTCGCCACCTATCTCCATGCGCTCGGCATGGCAGAGGCGGAAGCAGCCTAGACGCTTCACGTCAAACAGTTTCGAAGCTCAGCGGGTGCTTTGGGCAAGCCGCGTCGGAGCGGCCGGCTCGACTTCGGCGTAGAGGCTTTTCACCGCCTGACCCGAGAAACGCTGCACTGCCGCCAGGCCCTGGTAGCCCGAGCTCTGGCGCAGCTTGAAGGCGGTCGGGTGATCCATGCCTTCGAACAGGTACTCGACGCTTCGCTGCTCGGGATGCGCAAGCGGTGCCACGGTACGGCTATAGGTGACCGACGCGTCGGTCATGAGCCCCGCGATCTCGAAGGGCACGTAGCTCAACTGATCGGGATGGTCCTCGTCGGCTTCGGGGGCGCCGACGACTTCGGCGTCCTCATAGGCGGGGAGGCGAGCAGTCTGCGCCGATGGAGCCGCCTCCTTCGGTGCCGGACGCAACAGGCTCGGGATTGGCAGGGACATGCCGCCTACGCTGGCATAGGTGAAGAGGCGCCCCGGAGGATTGGGCGCACGAGAGTCTTCGACGATGTCGGCTGCACCAGGCGTATAGGACGCGAGAATCACTTGCGGCATCTCGACCTCGGTCTCAGCGTCCAACTCAGCCTCGGCAATGACATCGACGTCAGGCTTGGTATCAGCCGAAGCGACCATGGTCTTGCCGACGAGCCCCTTGGCCATGGCGAGCTTGTAGTCCCTTGACGTGATCGGCTTTCCGTCGCTCGGCAGATATCGCGTCTTGCCGTCGGGGAAGAGAGCGGCGAGTTCGAGCCGCGGGATGCGCGGCCACATGCGGATCTTTCCGGTATCGACATGGACGAACGGAATGCCGGAGGTCGGGTAGTAGCCGACACCGCCGACCTCCTGCACAAGCGCGGAGTTCCGCAGCGTCTTCACGGGAACATCGGGGAAGTGGATGTCGGCGGCCTTGCCCTGGATGTGCTGGCTCTTCTTCGCCTGGCCGCCGCCTTTGCGCCGGAGCGAAGCGTTGGTCGCGGCGCTGCGATAGGCTGAAATGAGATGGATCGGCTTCTGCGAGCCGAGCTGCTTCTGCAGCGTCCAGACCAGGTCGATCAGCACGGGATCCATCTTGGTTTCTTGATTGGCCCGCCAATCGCGCATGAAGGTGTTGATCTGTTTGAGCGCGGCCTCGTCGTACTTGCCGTCGCGCTTGAAGGTGACGGTCAACGTCTCCTTGGTGTGGATGTTGTACATGCTGAGAGTGCGCGTCTCGCCGGCGCTGACGCGATACGCGGTCGCCGTGCACCACGTCGCCGCGGCTAGAAATGTCAGGCTCGCGCCGAGCACGGCGCGACGTGCGACACTCCCCCGAATTCGCATCCCCGTCTTAAGCCTTTCCCTCGCCGGCACTCCCGATGCCGGCTCCCGTTGGCGCGGGACCCCGTTCAGGCCACACACCCCTGCGGGCGGCCCTTCCCCGGGGCCGTCCGTTAACCTGAGTATTAGCCAAAATGCGGGAAAAACAAGGCAAACGGGTTAAGCAGACCTGGAATCTCGGGGTACGGTTAACAAGTTTTCCCCAAGTTATTCACAGGGTTAGAGCCCAAGAGCCGCCGCCATGCGCGAGTCATGACCGTAAAGATCTCCGTAGGTTACGATCGATCCATCAGGATTAACTTTAAGCGTGAAATACGTGATGTGGACGGGAATCGTCTGGCGTAGCGAAACCTGCTGATCGTACCCGGTCTCGAGCGCCGAATACGTCCGTGCCGGGCTCCAGCCGAGGTCGTGCTTCATGATGATCGCGGCCAGTTCCCCTGGATTCTGCACGCGCATGCACCCGTGGCTCTCCGCCCGCACCGGGTAGCCAAAGAGGTATTTTTGCTGCGTGTCGTGCATGTAGACGTCGTGCTTGTTGGGGAACACGAACTTCACTTTGCCGAGCACGTTGCCGGGTCCCGGCGGCTGATAGAGTTCGAGATTGCGGATGTCGACTTGGTCCCAATCGATCGAGTCGGGATCGATGTCCCGGCCGGCATAGCGGATGCCGAGCCCGTGGCGCTGCAGTACCGAGGTGTTCCACCTGCCCCTGCGGAAGAACCAGGACGCCTCCTGGCGCAAGTACGGCCTGATCTCATCCACCTTGATCGAAGCCGGCACGTGCCAATAGGGGCCGAACACCACCGTCTGCATTTCGTCGGAGAAAATCGGCGTCTGCGTGCGCGGCTTGCCGACGACGACGCGCGTCGCGTACACGGGGGCTTCATCCTTGACAAGACGCAGCATGAACTCGGGAATATTCACCGTCACGTGGAACGTGCCGAGGTCGCGCGGAAGCCAGCGCCAGCGTTCCATGTTGACGAGCACGGTCTTGATTTGCGCCGGGCTTCCGGCCTTATGCGACCGCTTGCCGCCATTGAGGAGCCGCCTCGTGCCCGATCCGACGGCGCCGTCGGGAAAGGCGCCGTGAGCGAGCTGGAAGCGCCGAACGGCGTGAGCGACTTGCAGGTCGAATCTCGTCTCGATGACCGGCGTTCCGTCGGGGCGCTCCCCAGGCATATCGAGCCGCTTGCGGAGCAGCGCCACGTGCTCATGCTCGACGCCGAGCTTGAGCACGGGGCCGTCGGGAATCGCGACTGCGGATGTGGACGCGCTATCCTTTCCGCCGCGGAGCTCGAGCAGCTTTTGTCTCAGGGCCTCGAATCCCGGCTGATCGGGCTGAAAGCTTCTGAGATAGGCGGCGGGGTCGGAGCGAAAGGCGATCGACTCGATCACTTCGGACGGGTTCGGCAGAGCGAGCGACGGATCGAGATTGCGCGAAAGCCGCCGCGGCTCGATCCGGCCGCCGCGCGCGTCGCGGGCATAGCCGAGCACGGCATAGCTGATCTTGATCTCGGCCTCGGCGAGCCATGCCGCGGCATCGGCGGCGGCGGCATTGAACGTGTCGCGTGCGGGCAGCGCGTAGTCGGATGCGCGCAAGCCATAGTCGTCGGCCTTCTCGATCTCGGCGATCACGGCCTTGCCGCGGTCGTTTACGCCGCTCTCGTCGACCCAGAGCAGGCGTTGTTCCGGAGCTGCATAGAACTCGACGAGCGCGCCCTGCTCGCTTTTCTTCGTCTCCGTCGCCGTGGTGAACTTGGCAGCAAGCCGCTGTTGGACTGCGATGCGGATCTCTTCGGTGCGCGTGATCAGAGCCTCGGGCGAATCGGGTTCGGCGGCAACACCGGGCCCGCTCATCGAGGCGGCCAGAAGCAAAGTCAGCGCAACGCGACAAATGAAACTCATATCTTGCTCCCTCAGGCCGAATCGGCAGGGCCTCGGCCCACCAACTTCAAACGTCCTCCAATCGCTTCGCCCAAACCCACTCTTGCGACATCCCAGCGAGATTTCAGTTCGCGCGGACCTCCAGTCCGATCTCGCGCATCTTGCGGTAGAGCGTCGACCGGCCGATCCCTAGCCTCCTGGCAATCTCGGTCATTCGTCCGCGATAGCGGCCAATGGCAAGCCGGATCATATCGGCCTCGACCGCTTCGAGCGGGCGGATGTCGCCGGTGTCGCTGAGCGCCAGGATGCCGATCGCGTCCTTGCCGTTGGCCTGCGGCACATTGATGGTGAGCGGGGTTCCGGAGGACCCGCCAAGCATGACCGGTCCCGCGATGCGGGGCGCCGGATCGATCGGCGCCGGTGCCGCCGGTACGGTGGCCGCATAGCCCGCAACATGAGCGGCAATCTGCGGAAACTCATTCACGGTGAGCACCGGCGCGTCGGTCAAGACGACGGCGCGGAACACGGCATTCTCGAGCTGGCGGATATTGCCGGGCCAGCTGTAGCGCTGGAGCATGGCGATCGCGACGGCATCGATGCCGTCGATGCGCTTGCCCTCCTCGGCGGCGAACCGGGCGATGAAGTGGCGAACGAGCTCGGGAATGTCATCGAGCCGCATGCGCAGAGGCGGCACCCAAATGGGCAAGACGTTGAACCGGTAATAGAGGTCCTCGCGAAAGAGCCCCTCGGTGGCGAGATCGATCAGATTGCGATCGGTCGCCGCGATGACCCGGACATCGACCTTGACCGGGTGCTTCGCGCCGACCGCATCGATCTCCCCGTCTTGCAGGGCGCCGAGCAACTTTGCTTGCGCGTCGCGCGTGAGCTCCCCAATCTCATCGAGGAAGAGCGTGCCCTGGTCGGCTTCGACGAATTTGCCGATGCGCTTCTCCGGGGCGCCGGTCAGCGCCCCCTTCTCGAGGCCGAACAGGATGCTCTCGACGAGATGCTCGGGGATCGCGCCGCAATTCACGCTGACGAACGGCCCAGATTTGCGGGCGCTTTCGCCGTGAACGGCACGGGCGAGGAGTTCCTTGCCGACGCCCGACTCACCCTCGATCAGAACGGGAATAGTGGAATCGGCTGCGCGCCTCCCGAGCTCCAAGACCCGGGTCATCACGTCGCTGCCCGCGATCAGATCGGCGAAACCAAGCGCACACCTGGCCGAGGTCTTGATGCGGACCAGCTCGTCGGTCAGCGCCTCGATTTTGAGTGCGTTCTTGATCGAGACCTCGAGCCGCTCCGGAGTCACGGGCTTCACCACGAAGTCGACGGCGCCGGCCCGCATCGCCGCGATGGCGGCAGCGATGCCGCCGTGGCTCGTCTGCACGATGGCGGGAGGCTTGCGCGGCAAGACGCGCATGGCGGAAAGAACCGCAAGCCCGTCGGTGCCGGGCATGAACAGGTCGAGCAGGACAAGACCGATATCGCCCGCGGTGTCGGCGTTGAGAGCGGCGAGCGCTTCGTCGCCGCTGTCAGCCGTGGCGACGGGATAGCCGAACCGCTCGATGGCTTGTTCGAGGATACGACGCTGGGAAGGGTCGTCGTCGACGACCAGGACGCGTTTTGGCATGACGCAGGACTCAAACTCGACGCTTTGACCGAACTTCAGGAGGTGAGGCCACGTCGGCGCGAGTGACACCGGGGCGAAACCATCTCCTTTGTGCCAAATTTGAGCGGTGGAAGGTAAATATCCCCTTTATCTTGGTTCGATTTTGGTGAGATCGCCGGCGCTTACTCCGCGAAAAGGTCCAAAACGCATGGTCTTTGATCCTTGCCGCAGCGCGCTATCCTTCCCACACTAGACTAAACCGACGCTTTCACGAGGTTTACGCCACCGATGCCGTTCAAAGTCCGTAACTGGCCAGAGCACCCCGCATTTGCCGCGACCGCCTCCGCAAGGGGCAAGGCGAAAGCCGAGACGCAATCCGAAGCTGAAGGGACGTCGAACCTCGGCGCGCTGCCCGAATGGAAGCTTGCCGATCTCTACGAGAGACCGAACGCGCCCAAGCTCGAGGCAGATCTTGCGGCTGCCGAACGCGAGGCCAACGCGATGCAGGATCGCTATGCGGGCAAGCTCGCCAAGCTGCTGGATGGCGGCAAAGGCGGAGCTGCTCTGGCCGAGGCCGTGCGCACGTTCGAGGCCCTCAACGATCTGATGGGCCGGATCGTCTCCTATGCCAGCCTGCTCTACGCCGCCGATACGTCAGACCCCAAGCGTCAGAAATTCTTCGGCGATATCCAGGAGAAGATCACCGCCATCTCCTCCAAGCTCCTGTTCTTTCCGCTCGAGCTCAACCGGCTCGACGACGCCAAGCTCGAAACGGCGATGTCGAAGTCAGTGCTCGGCCATTACCGGCCCTGGCTCGAGGATTTGCGTAAGGAGAAGCCTTATCAGCTCGAGGACAAGCTCGAGCAACTGTTCCACGAGAAGGCCGTGACGGCGCGCGGCGCCTGGGACCGCCTCTTCAACGAGACGATGACGTCGCTCAGATTCGAGACCGACGGGGAGAAGCTCAGCCTCGAGCCCACGCTCAACCGGCTCCTCGATCAAGACGAAGCAAAGCGCCGCGACGCGGCCGAAAGCTTGGCCAAAGTCTTCAAGGAGAATGTGCGGCTGTTCACCCTGATCACCAATACGCTGGCGAAGGACAAGGAGATTTCCGACCGCTGGCGCGGCTTTGCCGACGTCGCCGATTCACGGCACCTCAACAATCGGGTCGAGAAGGAAGTTGTCGACACGCTCGTCGCGGCCGTGCGCGACGCCTATCCGCGCATCTCGCACCGCTACTACGCGATGAAGGCGAAGTGGCTCGGCAAGGAGGCGCTCGCACATTGGGACCGGAACGCGCCGCTCCCCGAGGAGCCGAAGCAGGTGATCTCCTGGGCCGACGCGCAAAAGACGGTACTCGGCGCTTACCGCAATTTCTCGCCGCGCATGGCCGACATCGCCGGAGAGTTTTTCGCCAAGGGCTGGATCGACGCGCCGGTGCGGGAAGGAAAGTCGCCCGGCGCTTTCTCTCATCCAACCGTGCCGAGCGCGCACCCCTACATCCTGCTCAACTATCAGGGCAAGCCGCGCGACGTGATGACGCTCGCGCACGAGCTCGGCCACGGCGTCCACCAGGTGCTCGCCAACGTGCAGGGTCCGCTGATGGCGCCGACCCCGCTCACGCTCGCCGAGACCGCGAGCGTGTTCGGCGAAATGCTGACGTTTCGCGCCCTGCTCGAGCAAGCGCCGAGCAAGCGCGAGCGCAAGGCGCTGCTCGCGGCCAAGGTCGAGGACATGATCAACACGGTGGTCCG
>DASUQP010000023.1:0-32702 GCA_036280475.1 Methyloceanibacter sp.
GCGCAGAGGTGGTGTCGCTTCACCAAGGCGATGCAGTCGTGTTCGCTGTGCATCACCGGCCGGTAGATGGCGCGCGCGGCACCTATCGGGTGAACCTGCGTCACGGCGTCAGCCGCGTGAGGTCTGGGCGCCGACACACGCTTGGGATCATCTTCCAGCACGCTACGGCCCAAGGGACGCATGCATGTGGTAGGCGCGGTGCTGGAACCGATACCTGTTGGCTCCATGGACATCATCATGCCGCAGCGAAGCATCTCGGGCTCCCCAAATGGTTCGCCCGTGACCATGGCAACCATGCTGGAATTCGCGGCCCGGCACGACATCTCCCCGCAAACTGAACACTACCAGATGGATCAAGTGAACGAGGCGCTGGCGCATTTGGAGGGGGGCAAAGCGCGTTATCGCATCGTGCTTGATGCATGAGGCTCAATAACTGGCAGGAGTTCCTGTCAGGTCCGCATCTGATGCTGTGGACGGCTCCTCCACCGGCACATGAGTGCCATGGATGTGGGTGCTGTTAGAGGTCCCCACACATGGCACTTAGCGGACCTGAGCGAGGCTCCCGCACGTCCGCTATTGTGGCAAAGCAGACATTCCCCGCTACGACCTCAAACAATGCCGATTTATGAGTACACGCCCTAAGGCGGCGCTCGCTTCGATCGCGGCCGGTCCCGATTAGGCCTGTGGAGACTAACGCGCCCCTTGTTGACAGGAATCAAGACAGGCGTGTCTTCTGGTGGGCATCATCATGGAGGGGAACCATGGACAACACCACACTGCTAATCGTCATTTTGGTGATTTTACTTTTGTTTGGTAGCGGTTATTACGGGCGGGGCCGCTGGTGGTGAGATTCACCGATGCTACTCACGGCCGACCAGCACCGCCGCCTTGCCGAGGTCTACGAGGAGGAGGCGGCCGACCAAAGTCACAAGCCGGAAGATAGGGCACTACTTGCCGAAAAGGCTGCGCGGTTTCGAGTGCTCGCGCGCATGGCGGAAGAAAAGGCGAAGGAGCGTCGTCTGAACTAACAGCGCGTCTCGCGCTCGTCCGGCGCTGAGGTGCCGACCGCGCGCACGGCATCCTCAAGGTCCTGCTCGGACACGTCAGCGCTGCGGTACGAGATAGCGGGGAGCTAGAACCGGCGATGTTGAACGACTTGTCTCAAATCGGCGGGTGCACCCCGGGGTGCTCGCGGATCCCGTCGGACTAATCCCTTCTAGGCGACCTCAGGGACTCGCTGGCGGGTTTCTTCTTCCCGAGTCTCTCCCAGATGTTGAACGCCAGCGGAACATCTATTCCCGTACCTTCGCATCCGGCGCGGGCCAAAGGGGAAAAACGCAAATGAAATCAACTGCTGTTTTTGAAAGTGGTGGGCCCGGGAGGGCTCGAACCTCCAACCAGACGGTTATGAGCCGCCGGCTCTAACCAGTTGAGCTACGGGCCCCTTCGCCGACATCCCTTTCGGCCAGAATGCCGCACGGGTCTTTGTCTCTGACGCATCATCTTGCCCGAAAGTCTGCAACTTTTCGGGATGATGCTGGCGGATTTCCGCCTCATAGCAGAGTTCGCCGGCAAGCGCGAATTGCTGCAAGTTCATTTGCGGTTCATATGGCGCCGGGTCATGCTGATGAAAGCCCCATAGCGTGAGAACCCCCATGGCTCACTCCACACAAAACCTCCTCGCCCTCCTCCTCTCCGCAGCCACCCTGGGGGCGCCGGCCGCGGCCCACGATCAGCCCGAGAAGCGGACGATTTCGCTGAGCGCGTCGGGCATCGTCAAAACCACGCCGGACATGGTGGAGATCTCGACCGGGGTCACCAGCGAGGCGCCGTCCGCGCGCGAAGCTCTCGACAAGAACACCGCGTCCATGACCAAGGTCGTCGAGACGCTGAAGGGCGAAGGCATCGACGCGAAGGACATCCAGACGGCGAATTTCTCGGTCGGGCCCGTCTACGAGCAGAGGCCTTACGATGGGCCTCCTGAGAACAAACCGCCGGTGATCGTCGGCTACCGCGTGACCAATCAGGTTCGCATCACGCTCCACGATACGGCAAAGCTCGGCGCCATCCTCGACAAGGTGGTGAGCCTCGGCGCGAACCAGATCGACTCCATCGAGTTCGGCGTCGAAGAGCCCGAGGCGCTCAAGGACGAGGCGCGCAAGCTCGCGCTCAAGAACGTCACCGACAACGCCAAGCTCTATGCCGAGGCGGCCGGCGTCGGGCTCGGGCCGATCCTCAGCATCGCCGAGGAGGAAAGCTCCTATCAGCCCCGTTACGCGGCGGCGGCTGCGCGGATGGAAACGGCAAAAGACGTGCCGATCGAGGCCGGCACCGCTTCCGTCGAGGTACGCGTCAGGGTGAGCTGGGAAATCAATTGACCTCGCCGTCGTTCCGGCGCAAGCCGGAATCCAGAGCCGCTAGCACGGCGCGCGTGCGGCGCTTTCAACAGCATCCCCTCTCCCCTTGAGGGGGCGAGGGCTTCCCGACCGGCGCGCGAAGCGCGACGAATGGCGGGAAGGGTGAGGGCTGATCCCTTTTGACGCAGGCTTACGCCGCTTACCCCTCATCACGCCACGAGCGGCGCGTGCTCTCCCCCAAGAAGGGGAGAGCGGACAAACTGGATACCGGCTTTCGCCGGTATGACGAGTCTCGTGTGACGAGTCTCGCCTAAGCGGCCGCGACCTCGCGGCCGTTTTGAGGGGCCTCTTTGCGCGGCCGCGCGGAGACCTTCTCTCCTTGCGCGTGCTCCCGCGCCTGACCGTTCACCTGACCGGTACGCACCGAGCGCCCGTCGAAATAGGCGCCGGAGTCGATCGAAAGCGTCTCGTGCTGGATGTCGCCGACGACGTGCGCGCGGCTCTTGAGCACGACATCGCCGCCGCGAATGGGCCCTTCGACCCGTCCATTCACCACGACGCGCTCGGCCTGGATGCCGCCCAAGATCGAAGCCTTGGGCGAGACGACGAGAGCGGTGCAGTAAAGATCCCCCTCGATCTGCCCGTTGACCTCGACAAGGCCCTCGGCGGTAACCGAACCCACGATCTTCAAGCCTTCGGCAATGATAGTCCCTCTACGCCTGAACATGACGTCCCTCCTACGCGAACAACGGTTGCCATGAGAGCCTACGCCAACACTCGTGCCCAAGGGAGAAAAAACGCCGCCGCCCAATGTGTGGCTGCGCGCCGCAACCAAAGGTGGTCGCACTCGCATCTTTTCTCTCAAAAGCGGCCAAAATCGGGGAGCAGTCCTGATTTTTCTTGCGCAATTTGTGCGGGGAACCGGGCGCCTGCCCGGCCGTTAATCCCCGTACGAAGAGGGTCAGAGGGGACTTCGTCATATGCGTCGCGTTGCGAGTATCCTGCCGTTCACGATCAGTCCCGCGACGTGGATGGCCGCGATCGTTGTGGCGGCGGTGTCGATTGCGGCCTCGCTCCTCATCGCCAGTCGCATCGCCTCGACGGAGAAGCCTTCGTTCCCGCAGAGTGCCTTGATCCTGCCCGAGCCGGGCCAGACGCCAAACCGCGCGGCAAAGGCCGCGCGCGAGCCCTCCAAGCAGACGCGGCGCACGCCTGATCCTTCGAGGGCCGCTTCGCGGCCACCTCAGGATGACCCTTCGAGGGCCGCTTCGCAGCACCTCAGGATGACGCTTCGAGGGCCGCTTCGCAGCCACCTCAGGATGACGTTTCGAGTCTCGTCACGCGGCGCCAAGCACCAAAGCGTGAGGGTGGTGCGTCCGCCGAGACGGGCCGCGCCTCCTGGTACGATTTCGACACGAAGACGGCGAGCGGCGAAGCGATGAACGGCGACGCTTTGACCGCGGCACATCCTTCGCTTCCCTTCGGCAGCAAGGTCAAAGTTGCCAATCTCGACAATGGCCGCGAAGTGGTGGTGCGCATCAACGACCGCGGTCCGTTCAGCAAGGGGCGCATTATCGACGTGTCGCGAGCGGCGGCCGAAAAACTCGGCATGATCGCGGCGGGCGTGGCGCGAGTCAGCGTGCATCCGATCGCCGACGCGGTCGCGAACGATGAGCTCGCGAGCGCGGGCGGCAAAGCGCCGCCGCGGTAGCATTGAGCCTCATGCTGAGGAGCACGCTGAAAGCATGCGGCTCGAAGCACCCTACGCAGTGAGGGACATCGGTCTCGGTGCTTCATCTCGCTGAAACGAAACGGTATGGATGCCCGGACAAGCTTGCGCCCGGGCCGGCGAAGCCGGACCCGGGTGTCCGGGCATGACGACGCGTGCGGGCTGCCCCCTCAAGTCGAAGCCGTCCTTCGAGACGGCCACGAACGCGGCCTCCTCAGGGTAAGGTCAATTGTCGAGGAAACTGCGGAGCTTTCGCGAGCGGCTCGGGTGCTTCAGCGTGCGCAAGGCCTTGGCCTCGATCTGGCGACTGCGCTCGCGCGTCACGGAGAATTGCTGGCCGACTTCTTCCAGAGTGTGGTCGGTGTTCATGCCGATGCCGAAGCGCATGCGAAGCACGCGCTCCTCGCGCGGCGTGAGCGAGGCGAGAACCCGCGTCGTGGTCTCGCGCAGATTCGACTGGATGGCGGCGTCGATCGGCAACACCGCGTTCTTGTCCTCGATGAAATCGCCGAGATAGGAATCCTCCTCGTCGCCGATCGGGGTCTCGAGCGAGATCGGCTCCTTGGCGATCTTCAACACTTTGCGCACCTTCTCGAGCGGCATGGCGAGCTTCTCGGAGAGTTCCTCCGGCGTCGGCTCGCGGCCGATCTCGTGCAGCATCTGGCGTGAGGTGCGCACGATCTTGTTGATGGTCTCGATCATGTGCACGGGGATGCGGATGGTGCGCGCCTGGTCGGCGATCGAGCGGGTGATCGCCTGCCGGATCCACCACGTGGCGTAGGTCGAGAACTTATAGCCGCGGCGATACTCGAACTTATCGACCGCCTTCATCAGGCCGATATTGCCCTCCTGGATGAGATCGAGGAATTGCAGGCCGCGATTGGTGTATTTCTTGGCGATCGAGATAACGAGACGCAAGTTCGCCTCGACCATCTCCTTCTTGGCCTGCCGCGCCTCGCGCTCGCCCTTCTGCACGATATGTACGATCCTGCGGAACTCGGAGATCTGCAGGCCCGTCTCGGCGGCGAGATTCTGAATCTCGGAACGGAGCTCCTTCACCAAACCGCGCTCGTCGCGGATGAAATCGATCCAGCCCTTCTTCTTGAGGCGGCCGACGCGGCGGAGCCAGTTGGGGTCGAGCTCGTTGCCCTGATATTCGCCGATGAAATCCTCGCGCGAAACGGCGTAGCTCTCGGCGAGGCGTAGCAGGCGCCCCTCATAGCCGAGCAGCTTCTTGTTGATGTCGTAGAGGGTCTCTACAAGACTCTCGATACGATTGGCGTTGAGGGAGAGCGACTTGATCTCGGCCACGATCTCGTCCTTGAGCAGCTTGTAGCGCTTCTCCTGGCCTGACGAGAGGCTATCGTTCTTGAGCGCGCGCTCGACCTGCTGGTCCTGAAGCTTGCGGAGCTTCTTGTAGTTGGTGGCGACGAGGTCGAAGGTCTCCAGCACCTTCGGCTTGAGCTCGGCCTCCATGGCGGCGAGCGACAGCGCGTTCTCGAGATCGTCCTCGTCGTCTTCGAATTCCTCGGGCTCGGGCTCGCTCTCCTCGTCGGCGCCTGCGCGGGCGCCGGCCACGCCCGGCGCGGCCTGGCCATTGCCATTGGTCTCGCCATGTCCCGGCTCGCCGGGAAGCGGCTGGGACGGCGCGGGCTTGGCGTCGGGGCCCTGATAGGTCGCTTCAAGGTCGATGATGTCGCGCAGCAGAATCTTTCCTTCGTTCAGCTCGTCGCGCCAGATGATGATGGCCTGGAAGGTGAGCGGGCTCTCGCACAGCCCGGCGATCATCGCCTCGCGGCCGGCCTCGATGCGCTTTGCGATGGCGATCTCGCCCTCGCGCGAGAGAAGCTCGACCGAGCCCATCTCGCGCAAGTACATGCGGACGGGATCGTCGGTGCGCTCGGATGGCTCCTTCGTGGTCTCGGCCTTGGCCACCGGCTGCGGCGCCACCACGGCGCGCGGGCTTTCGCCTCCCTCTTCGCCTTGTTGGGGCGTTTCTTCGGCCTCGTCGGTGTCGATGACATTGATGCCCATGTCGGACAGCATCGACATGGTGTCCTCGATCTGCTCCGAGGAGACTTCCTCCGACGGCAGAACCTCGTTCAGCTCGTCGTAAGTCACGAAGCCGCGCGCCTTGGCGGTCTTGATCAGTTTCTTGACTGCCGCGTCGGACATGTCGAGCACGGGGCCGTCGGCGGGCTCCGCTTGGGTTTGCTCCTGATCCTCGGCTTCAGCGGCTTTGGTTGCCATTCATGTTACTCCGCAGCGCAAGATTCGTTTGGTGGCGAGCGCACGCTCTGCGCGCGCCGGTCGTTGCAGCGCTCCGCCCAGGCGCAACCCCCACAAGCGATTAACGGGTGCTCCGTTAATCGTCAATTAAGCATGGACCCACTCCCTAGCCTGGCGCGGGACTTTTTTACTCATGCCAAGCTTGGGTCGACTGTAAAGCTCCCTATGGAAAACACGCCCAAAGCACGAAGGCCAAGGCTCCGCGTGCTGTTTACTTGCACAACACTAGCAATCGAGGCGACTCCGGCAAGATCAGCTTGACGCGCAGGGGTCCGTTTCAGCCCCTGAACCCGGGCCTCGTCAAGCCCGTTCAGCCCCAAAAACGATGGTTGTGTGGCGGTTGCACGGCTTCTTCATCACTTGGCGAGGGGGGCAGCGCCTGTCAAGGCCAGGGGCCTCTCTCAGCAAGGATTTTCTGGGAATTGACTTGGCTCATCCCGGCCGGGCTCGCAAGACCGCTCCCGGCTTAAGCTCTAGCTCTGTTTCTCGGGACGGCGCCCGCGTTGGGCCCCGATATTCGCGCCCTTCAGGCGGGCGATGGTTTCCTCGAAGCGCTTGGCGGCGTCGCGGTCGCCGGCATCGTCGGCCGTGTGCTGATTGCCGATGCTCGCGACCTGCTGCTGAAGCGCTGCGAAGCGATCGAACTCGGCGTCCGTCACATCGGCGAGACGATCGGCGCTCTGCTCGAGCTCGCGGGTCAGGTTGGGCAGTGCCCGGAACCGGTAGATGAGGTCGGCGAATTGCGCCTCGACCTCTTCCTTCGGGCTTTGCCGATCGAGGAAGGCAAGACGCGTGAACGCACTCTCGCGCATGAGCTTGGCGAAGACCTTGCCGTGACTGCTCGCTGCGACCCGTTCCGCGACGCGTTCATCCGTCAGGTGTCCGTCCTCAAGGATGATGCCGATGACCGTCCGCAGCAGGCTCGCAAGTTTTCGGTCCCTGATGTCGAGTGCCGATACTTCCTCGGCGAAACGGTCGAGCAGCCACGGATGGTTGACGAGCGCGAGCACGATGACGGTGGCGAAGCCGTCAGGCGAGGGATTGGGGGGCGGCCCGGCCCGCCCAGCAGACCGCGGCGCATTCGCAGGCGGCTTGCCGCGGAAACCCTTCTCGCGCCAAAGAGCGAAGAGCCGGTTCTTCACCTCGCGCCGGTAGTGCTCCTTGACGCGCGCGTTGGCGATCTCTGCGAGCAGGGTCTCGAGCCGCGCCTCGAAGGCGGCGCGGCGTTCAGGCGTATCGACGGCGTGGAGCTTCAGCTCGCGCTGCCAGAGCACATCGATCAGCGGCCTTGCCGAGGCGACGCATGCGGAAAGTGCACTTGCGCCCTTGGTCCGCACCAGGTCGTCGGGGTCTGAGCCCTCGGGGAGGAAGGCAAAACGGAACGAGCGGCCTTCGCGCAAATTGGTCAGCATGCGGTCGATGGCGCGAGCGGCCGCCGCTTCGCCTGCCCTGTCGCCGTCGAAACAGACGACGGGCTCCGCCGCGAGCTGCCATAGCAATTCCATCTGCCGTTCGGTGAAGGCCGTGCCGAGCGTGGCGACGGCATTTGCGAATCCCGACTGATGCAGCGCGATCACGTCCATATAGCCTTCGACCACAATCAGCTCTCCGATATCGAAGGCGACTTTGCGCGCGCGCGCGAAGTTGAACACGGTCGAGCCCTTGTCGAACAGTCTGGTCTCGGGCGAGTTCAGGTATTTCGGCTCGGCTTCGGGATCGAGCGCGCGGGCGCCGAAGGCGATAACGCGCGATTTCGCGTCAAGAATGGGAATGGTGAGACGGTTGCGGAAGCGATCGTAGGTCGCGCGCCCATCCTCGGGCTTGATCAGGAGCCCGGCTTCGATCAGCTGCGCTTCGCTGAACCCTTTCTTCAGGAGCGCGGGCTTGAGCGCGTCCTTCGCGTTCGGCGCGAAGCCGATGCGGAACTCCTTCAACGTGTCGCGCGACAATCCCCTTCCCTCGGCGTAAGCGAACGCCACACGCCCTTCGCGCGCTTGAAGCGCCTCTTCGAAGATGCGCGCCGCGGCTTCGAGCGCATCGAACAGGCCGAGCCGTTCTTTCGCCGTGCGTTCGAACTGCGGGTCTGGCTTCGGCAGCTCGAGACCCGCTTCGCCCGCGAGCCTCTCGACGGCCTCGGGAAACGAGAGCCCCTCGGTCTCCATGACGAAGGTGAAGATGTCGCCGTGCTTGCCGGACGAGAAGTCGTGATAGAAGCCCTTCTGGTCGTTGACCGTGAAGGACGGCGTCTTCTCCTTGTTGAAGGGGCTCAAGCCCTTCCACTCGCGGCCGGCGCGCTTCAGAGGCACGCGCCGGGAGACCACCTGGGAAACAGGCAGCCGGGCGCGGATCTCGTCAAGGAACGAATCGGAGAACTTCATGAGTTGATGAGGACGCTCGCCCTTGACTGAAAGCCATATGCTCCTTGCCGCTATTCCCACTATTCACTATTGCGTTTCGTATCTACGTTTAGTATATACATGCTGACAAATCTAGGGGGACGGCCCCCTCCAAGTCGTAGGTGCGTGAGCGTGTCGCGTTCAGCTCTTCCAACTTGGGAGGGATCGTTCCCCTTAGAAGCAAATGCAGACGGCGGATTTTGATCCTTCCGAGGTTGACGCGTTTGAGTGGGATGAGGCGAAGCGCCTGGCGAACATTGAGCGTCATGGCATCGACTTTCGCGACATTGGTCGGTTTTTCGCGAGTCCAACTTTGATATCGCGCTCGGATCGAACGAGCGAAATCCGCCTGGGTTGCAGTTGGCATCCTCAACGAGCGAGTGATCAGTGTCATCTTCACGCAAAGGCATAGCAGCTGCCGCATCATCTCGGCGCGCCGGGCGCGCCGGAAAGAAAGACTCGCATATCGCAAGCTACACCCGGGAGGAGCTTGAGCGGTTCCCCAGCGAGAGTGATTGGGCGCGCGTGGACGCGATGACTGAGGAGGAGATCGAGGCTGCGGCCCGTGCCGATCCGGAATGGGCGGGTCTACTCGATATTGACTGGAGTGGAGCCAAGTTCGTCATGCCGCGCCGGAAAGAGGCGATCTCGATCAGGCTGGACGAGGACGTGCTTGCATACTTCAAGAGCCTTGGGACCGGTTATCAAACACGCATAAATGCCGTGCTCCGACACTTCGTGGAGCAGACGAGAGCCAGGCGGAAATAACGAGGCACGCGCCCCTCACACGAAGTGGGATAGATCGAAGACTATGTTGCGACGGGCGGCAGTGGCTTGCACACCGCAAGCCGCAACAGACTTGCTCACTTATTTTGCGCCATTGGGTGGGCCGGGGAAGATCAGCTCGGCGGGCGCCACGACGGCGAGCGTCGCAGCATCGGCTCCGCAAAGCAGGCTCATCGATTGGCGCTGCGCGCCGTCTAGCGCGAGCGTCTGGCCCGGCTTCAGGCTGACGCGAACACGCGCCGAGGCGTAGGGCGCGCTTGCATCGCCTTCCTTCCACGTCACCGCGCTCAGTGCGCATCCCCCGCGTTCCGGAACGAAGAAGGCGATGACACGCTGGGTGCCGACCGTCACGAGAATCGGCTCGCGGGGTCCAACGGGCCCGAGATTGTGCGTGGGCGGTTCGGCGGCGAGAACGGGCGCGCCGGCGGCGGTGAGCGCGAGCGCAAGTAAGGCGCTCACGGCGGCGCGAAAACGAGAATGTGAAAACTTTGCCATTGATGGCCTCCTTTTCAAGCAAGCAACCGAATCAATTCGTGCTGCATTGCGGTAACCCTATTGCAATGTAGTGACGATTCGATGTTGCAGTGCGAAGACAAAAGGCCGCGTGGCGTCCCGCCGCAGGCAAAATGCGCCGGCGCAATCTGGATTTCCGATCATGGGGCTCTCGAAGATCGAGCGGCAACCCGGGTTGTCATTCCCGCGAAGGCGGGAATCCAGTAACCGCCGCGTCGCGAGCCTGCACCGCTCGCGCGTTACTGGATTGCCCGGTCCTGCCTGCGCGAAGCCGAAGCGCCTGCTGCATCAAAACGCCACCAAGGGGCGGCTTCGCTTCGGCGAAGGCAGGCAAGCCGGGCAATGACGAAGGCGTGTGAACGAGCGCGAAGGACTAGCCGAGTTTCGTTTTTACGAGCGCGCTCGCGCGTGCAAAGTCCATCTGCCCGGCGTAGCGGGCTTTGAGCGCGGCCATCACCTTGCCCATGTCTTTCGCGCTCGACGCACCGGTCGCGGCGATCGCATCGGCGACGGCTTTGTCCAACTCTTCGCCCGAGAGCTGCTGCGGAAGGAACTCGCGGATGATGACGATCTCCTCCGCCTCCTGCTTGGCGAGCTCGGCGCGGCCGGCTTCAGCGTAGATCTTCTCCGATTCCTCGCGCTGCTTGATCATCTTGGCGAAGAGCTCGAGCAGCTCGGCGTCGGTCGCTTGCGTCTTGCCCGCGGTGCGGGCGGCAATGTCGCGATCCTTGATTGCCGCGCTCATCAGCCTGAGCGTCGAGATGCGGCGCTTGTCTTGCGCCTTGGTGGCATGCTTCAAGGCTGCGGTGATGGTCTCGCGCATCGATCTTCGGGAGCGTGTGGGAAGGAAGTTTCCAAACTAATCGAGGCCCTTCGCCCAGGCAAGAGAATTTCTCCTCTTAACTTATTGTTTCACAACAAAATATTTTGCCCTGTGGATTGACCGCTCTGGTCTCCTGGCCTAAGAGTCCGCCTGCCCGGCGCAAGATACGTGGGCCTCAAGCCCTTGTCGTAGCATTCCTTGCACCCGACTTAGCAAACCGGGCGCCTCCCGCCGAACGGCGCCTATAAGAGACGATGACCGACACGCGTGAAACTCTGGCCGCAGAGGCCCAGCCGCCGCGCGCGCGCGCCGAAGCCGGGTGGACCGACGAGACGCCGACGGGCCTGCTCGTTCTCGCCGACGGCACCCTCATCGAAGGAAAGGGCGCGGGCGCTGCCGGGATCGCCGTCGGCGAAGTCTGCTTCAACACCGCCATGACCGGCTATCAGGAGATCCTGACCGATCCGTCCTATGCCGGGCAGATCATCACCTTCACCTTCCCTCATATCGGCAATGTCGGAACCAACAGCGAGGACATGGAGGCGGGCACACTCGCCGCTGGAGGGGTGCGGGGCTGCGTGCTCCGCGCGCCGATCACGCCTGCCTCGAATTGGCGTGCCGCCCAAGGTCTCGACGCCTGGCTCAAGGCGCGAGGCATCATCGCCGTGACCGGAGTCGATACGCGCGCGCTCACCGCGCTGATACGCGAAAAGGGCATGCCCAATGCCGTGATCGCGCATGCGCCGGACGGCAAGTTCGACCGGGAGGCGCTGAAGCGCGAGGCGGCCGCTTTCCCTGGCATGGTCGGGCTCGACCTCGCCAAGGACGTGACCTCGGGCCAAAGCTACGGCTGGGACGAGACGGCGTGGCAGTGGGGCAAGGGCTATGGCCGGCAGGAGAGCCCGCGCTTTCACGTGGTCGCCATCGATTACGGGCTCAAGCGCAACATCTTGCGCGAGCTTGCGACCGTCGGCTGCCGGCTCACGGTCGTGCCTGCGACAACGACGGCCGAGGAAATTTTGGAGCGGAAGCCCGACGGGGTGTTCCTGTCGAACGGTCCAGGCGACCCGGCGGCGACCGGCGTCTATGCCGTGCCCGAGATCAAGAAACTCGTGGCCTCGGGGCTCCCCGTCTTCGGCATCTGTCTCGGTCATCAAATGCTGGGACTCGCGCTCGGCGGCACCACGGCGAAGATGCATCAGGGCCATCACGGCGCGAACCACCCGGTGAAAGACTTCACCACCGAGAAGGTCGAGATCACCTCGATGAACCACGGCTTCGCGGTCGACCGCGATAGCCTGCCCAAGAGTGTCGAGGAGACGCATGTCTCTTTGTTCGACGGCTCCAATTGCGGGCTGAAGGTCAAGGACAGGCCGGTGTTTTCGGTGCAGTACCATCCCGAGGCATCGCCCGGTCCCCAAGACAGCCACTATCTCTTCACCCGCTTCGTCGCGATGATGGAAAAGCGAAAGGGTGCGGACAAAGGCGAGAGAGAGCAGTGAGGGAGCTAGTAGCAACCGACAAGTCCCCTCTCCCCTCCGGGGAAAGGGCTAGGGTGAGGGGGATTTCATTCTGCTGTCTCGCTTTCGAGCACGGACAGAATGATGGTCAGCACGCCTTCTTGATTTTGCAACACTTCCGAATTCCAAAAGCGCAAGACACGATAGCCTTGCCGAGCAAGGGCAGCGTCGCGCCGCCGATCGCGCTCGCTTGCATTGTGCTGACCTCCATCAAACTCGACGACCACGCCCTTTTCCTTGCAAAGAAAATCGACAATCCAAGGACCGACCGGCACTTGACGGCGAAACTTCCACCCAGCAAGGCGTCGATCTCGAAGCTGGTACCAGAGTTTGCGTTCGGCGTCGGTCAGGTCCGCCCGCAAGCTGCGCGCTCGATGCGTGCCAATTTGTTTCATACCCCCTCACCCCAACCCTCTCCCCTCCGGGGAGAGGGAGAGCGCACTAGTCTACCCCATGCCTAAGCGCACAGACATAAAGTCGATCCTGATCGTGGGCGCAGGACCGATCGTCATCGGCCAGGCCTGCGAGTTCGACTATTCCGGCACCCAGGCCTGCAAGGCCTTGAAGCAAGAGGGTTACCGGATCGTGCTGGTGAACTCGAACCCTGCCACCATCATGACCGACCCCGAACTCGCCGACGCCACTTACATCGAGCCGATCACGCCGGAGTTCCTCACGAAGATCATCGAGAAGGAGCGGCCCGACGCGCTGTTGCCCACCATGGGGGGACAGACCGCGCTTAACGCCGCGCTCAGCCTCGATCGTGGCGGCGTGCTCAAGCGGTACGGCGTGGAGATGATCGGCGCGCGCGCCGAGGTCATCGACAAGGCCGAGGATCGCGAGCTGTTCCGCGAGTCGATGCACAGGATAGGGCTCGAAACGCCGCGGTCGCGGCTCGCCGATGCCGCCACGCTGAAGCGCGCCGACCGGCAGAAAAATAAGGACGCGATCGCGCGCATCGAGACCTCGCACCTCGATCCGGAGGAGCGGACACGGGCGCTTTCCGGGTTCGAGGCCGAGTGGGCGCGTGGCGAGAGCGAGCGGCGCCGGCGTTATGTCGAGAAGGGCTTGATCGAAGCGCTCGATGCGCTCCCCGATATCGGCCTTCCCGCCATCATTCGCCCCTCCTTCACGCTCGGCGGCACCGGCGGCGGCATCGCCTATAACCGCGAAGAATTCCTCGAGATCGTCGAGCGCGGGCTCGATGCTTCGCCCACCTGCGAAGTGCTGATCGAGGAATCGGTGCTCGGCTGGAAGGAGTTTGAGATGGAGGTCGTCCGCGACAAGGACGACAACTGCATCATCGTCTGCTCGATCGAAAATATCGATCCGATGGGCGTGCATACCGGCGATTCCATCACGGTGGCGCCGGCGCTCACGCTCAGCGACAAGGAATACCAAGTCATGCGCAACGCCTCGATCGCGGTGTTGCGCGAGATCGGGGTGGAGACCGGCGGCTCCAACGTGCAGTTCGCGGTGAACCCCGCCGATGGAAGGCTGGTCATCATCGAGATGAACCCGCGTGTGTCGCGGTCCTCCGCGCTCGCATCGAAGGCGACCGGCTTTCCCATCGCCAAGGTCGCCGCCAAGCTCGCCGTCGGCTACACTCTCGACGAGCTCGCCAACGACATCACCGGCGGAGCGACGCCGGCCTCGTTCGAGCCCACCATCGATTACGTGGTGACCAAGATCCCGCGCTTCGCCTTCGAGAAGTTCCCGGGGGCGCAGCCTGTGCTCACGACTTCGATGAAGTCGGTGGGCGAGGCCATGGCCATCGGCCGCACCTTCCCCGAGTCGCTGCAAAAGGCGGTGCGCTCCATGGAAACGGGGCTCACGGGGCTCGACGACATCACCTTCGAAGGCCTCGGCCAGGGCGACGACAAGAATGTGATCCGCGCCGCGCTCGGTACGCCCTCCCCCGACCGCCTGCTCAAGGTGGCGCAGGCCTTAAGGCTCGGCTTCGAGGAGGCGCAGATCTTCGAGGCGTGCAAGATCGATCCGTGGTTCATCCGCCAGATCAAGGACATCGTCGATATGGAGGCGCGCGTGCGGGAGCACGGCCTCCCCGCCAATCCCGGTCAATTCCGCGCACTGAAGGCGATGGGCTTTTCCGACGAGCGGCTCGGCAAGCTCGCAGGCGTGGAGGCGAGTGAAGTATCGGCCATGCGCCGGACGCTCGATGTGCATCCGGTCTATAAGCGCATCGACACCTGCGCGGCCGAGTTCGCCTCTCCGACCGCCTATATGTATTCGACCTACGAGGCTCCCTTCGCGGGACGTGCGGAATGCGAGGCGCGGCCGACGCAAGCCGAGAAGATCATCATTCTCGGCGGCGGACCGAACCGCATCGGCCAGGGCATCGAGTTCGATTATTGCTGCTGCCATGCGGCCTTTGCCCTGTCGGATGCGGGCTACGAGACCATCATGGTCAATTGCAATCCGGAAACGGTCTCGACGGACTACGACACCTCGGATCGGCTCTATTTCGAGCCGCTGACCGAGGAGGACGTGCTGGAGATCGTCCGCACCGAGCGGCAGAACGGGACGGTGTTGGGCGTCATCGTGCAGTTCGGCGGCCAGACGCCGCTCAAGCTCGCCCAGGCGCTGGAGCGCGCGCAGGTGCCGATCCTCGGCACTTCGCCCGATGCCATCGATCTCGCCGAGGACCGCGACCGCTTCAAGGCCCTGATCGAGCGGCTTGAATTGCGCCAGCCCCGGAGCGGCATCGCCCGCTCGGCAAAAGAGGCCAAGGCGATCGCGGCGGAGATCGGGTTTCCGCTCGTCATCAGGCCTTCATACGTGCTCGGCGGCAGGGCCATGGAGATCGTCCACGACGAAGCGCAGCTCGATCGCTACATTGCCGAGGCGGTGGTGGTGTCGGGCAAGAGCCCTGTGCTTCTCGACTCTTATCTGCGCGACGCCATCGAGGTCGATGTCGACGCCATCGGCGACGACAAGGACGTATTCATCTGCGGGGTGATGGAGCATATCGAGGAAGCGGGCGTGCATTCGGGCGACTCGGCCTGCTCGCTGCCGCCTCATTCGCTGAAACCGGAGATCGTCGCCGATCTGGAGCGCCAGACCATCGAGCTCGCGCGCGCGCTGAATGTGGTCGGGCTGATGAACGTGCAGTTCGCCATCCAGCACGACGACATCTACATTCTCGAGGTCAACCCGCGCGCCTCGCGCACGGTGCCCTTCGTCGCCAAGGTGATCGGCTTACCCGTCGCCGGGATCGCCGCTGAGGTGATGGCCGGGAAGAAGCTTGCTGATTTTGGACTGAAGCGGCCGAAGCTCAGGCATGTCGCGGTCAAGGAGGCAGTGTTCCCGTTCGCGCGCTTCCCGGGCGTCGACCCCGTGCTCGGTCCCGAGATGCGCTCGACCGGCGAAGTGATGGGCATCGACCGCAACTACGCTGTCGCTTTCGCCAAGAGCCAGCTGGGCGGCGGCTCGCGGCTACCGCTGTCCGGCACCGTCTTCGTCTCCGTCAAGGATGCCGACAAGGACAAGGTGCTCGCGCCTGTCCGCGCGCTTGCCGAGATGGGCTTTCGCATCATCGCCACGCGGGGTACCAAGCGTCATTTCGACGCCCACGGCATCGCGTGCGAGAGGGTGAACAAGGTGCTGGAGGGGCGCCCGCACGTGGTCGACGCCATTACCAATGGCGAGGTCGATATCGTTTTCAACACGACGGAAGGAGCCAAGGCACTTGCCGATTCCTTCTCCATCCGCCGGTCCGCGCTGCTCTACCACATTCCCTACTACACGACGGTGGCGGGCGCCCTGGCCGTGACCGAGGCCATCAAGGCGCTCAGGGCCGGGAGCCTGAACGTGGCTCCCTTGCAGAGTTATGTCGGCACCCGCCCCTACAATCTCGCCGAGACGGCCTAAAAAACGGGTCAAAATCAACGGATTCTTGACTTAGACTGGGCAATTCCTGGACAGTATCCGGTCCGGCGAGCAAAGGAGCTTTGACTGCGATGGAGAAGGTGCCGATGACCGCGGAGGGCTATGCCGCGCTTGAGGCTGAGATCAAATATCTCAAGACCGTCGAACGCCCGCGCATCATCAAGCAGATCGCCGACGCCCGCACCCATGGCGATCTTTCCGAGAACGCCGAGTACCACGCGGCCAAGGAACAGCAGGGCATTACCGAGGCGCGGGTCGCCGATCTCGAGGACAAGCTGTCCCGTGCCGATATCATCGACGTCTCCAAGCTCAAGGGAGACCAGGTGATGTTCGGGGCGACCGTCACGCTGCTCGACGAGGACACCGACGGCAAGGTCAAGTACCGGATCGTGGGCGAACTGGAGGCCGAAGTGCGGAGCGGCAAGATCTCGATCACCTCTCCCATCGCGCGCGCGCTTCTCGGCAAGCGCAAAAAGGACATCGTCGAGGTGTCCACGCCCGGCGGCGGCAAGTCCTACCAGGTGCTCAAGGTCGAATACAAATAGGCTTGGCCGGTCTTGCCCGGACGTTGGCGACTTTCCCGTCTTAGGATTTAACCCCTCAACCGATCGTAACGGAATTTCTCATGAGGCTCGGCATGTCTTGCTTAACGGTCCGCGCGATTGCGCTCGCCTGCGTCATCTTCTTCGCCGCCGGCATGGCGTCTGCCGAAACGGTTGGCTCAATTACGGTCGAGAATGCGTGGTCGCGCACCGTGCCGAGCGGCTCCAGTGTCGCCGCCGGCTATCTCTCGATCCGCAACGACGGCGACGAGCCGGACCGCCTGCTTTCCGCAAGCGCATCCTTCGCCAGCGCGACTGAGATCCACCAGACGACGATGTCGGATGGAGTGATGCAGATGCGCCCGGTCGCCGACGGGGTGATCATTCCAGCCAAGAGCACGGTCATGCTGGAGCCCGGTTCCTATCACCTCATGTTCAGGCAACTGACCAGGCCGATCAAGGAAGGCGACACGCTCCCGGCGACGCTGGCCTTCGAGCGGGCCGGAAACGCGGACATTACGATCCAAGTCCTCGGCATAGGGGCGCAGGGGCCGAAGGCGGAGCCGCGGCAATAAGGCTGAAAGGCGAGCTTGCGGCGCCTCTTCCCGGGGCATTACGCTCAAAGGTAGAAGGGATAGCGTTCGGTATGACAAGGAACAAGGATCGTCGCAGGTCACATCACAACGAGGAGTACAAATCATGATTTCAAGGCCGCTCGCGTTGACTTTGCTTGCTTGCATCGCGTCCGCCACGCTTGCGCTCGCCCATGAGGGTGCAACCGGCGTGGTCAAGGAGCGCATGGATCTGATGGAAAGTCAGAAGGAAGCGATGAAGGTGATCGGCGACATGGCGAGGGGCAAGAAGAAGTTCGATGCGGCGGCGGCGACCAAGGCAGCCAACGATATCAGCTCGACCGCGAAGAAAATCCCCGAGCTCTTTCCCGAGGGGAGCGGTGGCGGCAAGAGCGACGCGCTCCCCGCGGTGTGGGAGAAGTGGGACCGGTTCACCGACAATGCTGAGGACCTCGCCACCAACGCCGATGCGCTCGTCAAGGCGCTGGCCGACAGCGCCAGTGCGGCGTGGAAGCCCGCGTTCCAGAAGGTCGGCGACACGTGCAAGTCCTGCCACGAGGACTTCCGTGCCGAGAAGAAGGAAAAGCACCATTAAGCGCCCCTGGGGGATCGGCGCGGGTTTAAATTTGCACGGCCTGCTATGGCGCTCGGCTGCCTTGTTGCGATGATAGAGTTCGGCCGGTCCGGCATGGCGACATGATCGAAAAGCTCGAATTCATCATCGCGCTCGCACGCGAACGAAGCCAACCAGCTTGCCCCGATCGTTGGCGCCGAGACTCCCCCGGAGCGGTTGCCCAAACGCGCTGCAAGGCCGCCCGCCCGCTGACATGCGACTTCTTCCGCACGGGCGGCCCCTTACGGGGTCACGGCATGACGGCAACACCCCAGGGCAGGCGTCCGACCGGGACCGACTTCTCCGCCTTCAGCGATTCGACGTCGATGATCGTGATGTCGTTGGTAAGCCCATTGGCGACGTAATACTTCTTGCCGTCGGGGCTAAGCTCGCCGTGCCAAGGACGCTGGCCGACCAGGATGTACTCCTTCACCTCCTTCGTTGCGGTGTCGATCACGGCAACGCGATTGGACGGTCCGAGCGGAACGAACATCAGCTTGCCGTCGAGGCTGAAGTCCATGCCCACGGGCTGAAGCTGCTCGGGGCGCACGCCCTCGACCTCAAAGCCGATCTTCTTGACGACTTTCCAGCTTTTGGGATCGTCCCAGTTGCTGGTGTCGACAATCGAGATCGTGCCGCCAATCTCGGAGGAGACCCACAACTCCTTCTTGTCCTTGGTGAATTTCGCCTCCCTCGGCCTGCTGTCCACGAGGATATTGCCCACCAGTGTCCGCGTCTTGTTGTCGATGATATGCGCCATGCTGGTGCTCTCGGACGTGGCGGCGGTGTAGCGGTCGTCGGGACTCACAGTCATGCCTTCAGGCTCGACGCCGACCGGCACTTCGCCGAGGACCTCGCCGCTCTTGATGTCCATGATGGTCACGAGCGAATCGTCTTCGTTGGCGATGTAGATGATCTCGCCTTTCGAATCGACGGCCATGAGCTCGGGGTCGGGACCCGACTCGAGCTGGCGGGTCACTTCGAGAGTTTTTGTGTCGATCACGTCCATGATGTCGCCGTCGCCCGCGGCAACGAACAGCTCCTTGAAATCGGGGCTCAGAATGATGCCGCGCGGACGCCGCGCGACCTTGACCGTCTTGATGGTCTCCAGCGTTTCGCCGTTGAGCACAGTGATCGTGTTGTCCTTCTCGTTGGCGACGAAGATGGTCGCGGCGAACGAAGGCGCGGCAGAGAGAATGAGCGCGGCGCTCAAGACCGCGGCGAGGCTGGTGCGAGTCATGGTTCTACCCTTGGTCAATGGTTATTTGAACTTGCACTTGGTCTCCGGCGCATCGAAGCCAAGCGTGTCGGTGAGGTTGGTGGGATGCAGGAAACCCTCCTGCGGCGAGGTGGACACCGGCACGCGGGTGCCGCCTCCGAGGATGATCGGCTGGCGCATTTGATGGTCCCAGGTGCGGAAGCTCATGGCCTGTCCTTTGAAGCCCTCGAGCTTGAAGGCGTCTGACAGCATGAAAGCCTTTACATCCTGAGGCGCGGTCTTGCCGGATTTCATCGCCGAATCGGCGAGAGCGCGAAATCCGAGCCAGGCGGTGTAATCGCGCTCAACGGGCGTGCGTTTGGCAATGCGCGGAATGGCGTTCTGGAAATGCATGCCGCCCGATTCCGTGTAGGACTTGTCCCAGGCCGTCGCTTGCAGCCCTTGGGTGCCGACCACGGGACGCGGCAGATAGGCCCGATACATGAGGTAGTCGCCGAAATCGTCGTCGCTATTGAGCACCCAGACCACATCGTGCTCGGACGCCTCCTGGGTCTCCATGGGGATTTGCGCCTGGATCTGCTGGTGGCCCGAGTCCAGATTGCGGGCGCCCGGCGGCAGAGCATAGACCTTGTCGGTGACAACCTTGCCGCCGAAGCGGGCGGCGGAGCGCTTGACCTGGGCGAGATAGTCCTGGTCTTCCGGCGTGTCGCGCCTGATGACGAACCATCGCGGCCACTTCTTCCAGATCAGATATTGCGCCAGCGCGTCTGCCCGCATCGCATAGTCGGGAATCACATGAAAGACGTTGACGCGGCACTGCTCCTGGCGGAGCGCGGTCGCGCTCGAGCGGATATTCATGATGACCGCGTCTTTGGCATCTGGCAGGTCGGCAACGGCGAGGAGATCGGCCGGCTCGAGATCGGCGATGATGAAGCGCTCGCCGGCGGCGAGAAGCTCCTTGGCCTTGGCGACGACGTCTCCGTCCTCGGGCACGATCGCCTCGATGAGCTCGAAGGAGTGACCGACGAAAGTTCCGGCCTGGTTTGCCTCCTTGAGCATCAAGAGGGCGCCTTGAATGCCCTTATCGATAATGGGTTTCTCGGCATAGGACAGGGGAAGAGGCTCGGGATATTCCTTGCCGAGATAGACGATCCGCATGTTCTTTGCGGCGCTGCTTCCGGGCAGCGCGGGCGTGGCGGCAGCAGGCGCCGCCGGTGCTTGCGTTCCAGCCGGTGCGCTCGGGGCTTCGGCCGCGGGAGCAGGAACCGTCGCCGGTTCCGGGGGGTCCGGTGCCGCGGCGTGCGCCGAAGCAACTACGGCTGGAACGAAAAGCGCGAGAGCAACGAGACTTGCGAGAATTTTGCGGCACACGCGGAAGCGGTCAAATGGACTTCTCAACATCGGCGAGAGCGGTGCTCCTACGGGGCTGATGATGAACCGGGATGGGACGAGCGATCTCGCTCGAAGATTGGGGACCAGGACACGATCTTCCAAAACTGCCAGAACTTGGCAAGGCGTGGTGCACAATAGGTAAGCGCGTGCCGAACTTAATCCTCGCCCCGCTCGATTCTATATGGGGAAGCGGCAAAAGCGCTTCCAGGTCGCGGCAATCTTCCATGCCAAAAGTGTCATTGCGCGATCGGCACTGGAAAAGCCGCCAAGCCCCGGCAGGAACTCGGCGGCTTACCAAAAATTCATGTGTCGCTCGAACGTCTATTGAAGCGGCGGCTTTTTCTCGGAGCCGGGAGGAGCCACCGAACGCATCCACGCGATGACCTTCCACAAATCGTCGGAGGTTTTGATGATGCCACCGAAGGGCGGCATGGGGCCCACCACGGTCTCGCTCTTGACGCGCTTGTAACCTGCCTTGGTCAAGTCGACACTCCCGAGCGCGATGAGCCTGAACAACACGTCGTCGTCCGGGCCGTAGACCCATGTATCGTTGGTCAGCGGAATGCACATGCCGCCGCCGCCGCCGCCGCCGTGACAGCCGTTGCAGCTAAAGGAGAGATATTTCTTGTGACCCTCCTCAGCCATCTCGGCGATCTTGTCGTTGTAAGGGTTGTGCAGCCCTCCCTTGGGCGTGGCCTTGATCAGGTCGAGCGGGGGCGTCGTGTCGCCCGCCTTGCAGCACTCCCCGCCACCGGCGCTCGCTGCTGCGCCTTCAGCCGGCGCGGCTGGCTGCGCTGGAGCGGCCTCCCCGGTCGGCTGTGCCGGCGCGGCTGGCTGCGCTGGAGCGGCCTGCCCGGTCGGCTGCGCTGGGGCGGCTGGCTGCGCTGGAGCGGCCTGCTCGGCCGGTGCGTCCGCCGCAATGGCCTTCCACGCGAAGGTCTCCATGCCGCCAATAATCACGAGTGTGAAAAGTCCGGTGATGATCTTGTGCACTTTTGGTTTCCTTGCCCTAGCTGGAGTCGTTGGTTGTTGATGCTTTCGGTCGATTGCAGATGCCCTCAGTGATAGCGCTGTCCGTGACAAAGCGATAGCAGCCGTTGAACGATGCGGCAATGGTTCTTCCATCAGATTAACGGAGATACTTCAATTTGTTACGTCGAAATCCATGCCCTCGAACGTATAGCGCGGCACTTGCGTCCAGATGCCGTCCTCCTGGACCGGGACCTTGTGCATCTTGACATCCGCGACCCTGAGTTTTCCCGACTTGGTCTCCAGCCAGAAGTCGATGTCGTAATATTCGTCCTTGCTGCCGGGCTTGCGGAAATCGGTGCAGGCAAAATACCGACCGTCCTCCTTGAGACGCCTGATCGGCTGGTGCATCTCGATGAATTCGAGCGGAACTGTCTCCCCGCTCTTGTCGTCCTTGACGAGGAGGTTTCCGTTCTCATCTTTGTTGGCGGCGATGTAGTTGTGGATAGCGCTCATGACGTGCCAGCCGCGGGTCACCTCCATGTCGCCCGGATGCTCCTGAACGGGCAACCACCACCAGGCCACCGGCAAGCGCGTGACCATGATCCACCCGTCGCCTTCCGGCTTAGGCCCCTTCTGCACTCTGATGTCCATCAGCTTCAGCTTGTCGCCTTCGGGCTTGAACCAGAAATCGATGGCGTATTGCTTTTTCGGCACGTCCTTGTCGTGGAAGATCGTGTTGGCGAACCAGCCGTAGCCCTCCATGCCGCGCACGATTTTGACCTGTTCGAAGACAAGGTTGAGGTCGGCATCGAGCTTGGGATCATGGAAGACGAACACACCGTCCTTTGAGCGTTCGGCGATGACGTCGGCAACGGCTTGTTTGACCGTGCTTTCGTCAACTTCAGCCGCCGAAGCCGGCCCAAGCACGAGGAAACCCAATGCCGAGGCGAGAGCAAGAGCCCGCGCGACTAGAAGCCAACGGGAGAGGCCTTGCATGGTCATTGGCTCGTGGTCGTTTGGGCGGCGTTGTCCGCCGGCGAAGGTGCGGCTGCCGAGCGGCCGGCCCCCAGCACCAAAATGGCCTGGGCGGCCTCGAGATTTCCGTTCTTCTCGGCGACATCGGTTGCCGTCAGGCCTTGCGCGTTCTTCAGCGTCGGATCGGCCTCCGCATCCATGAGAAGACCGATCATCGGTGCGCTGTTATGCGTCGCCGCGATCATCAGCGCCGTCATGCCGTTCTTGGCCTGAGCGTTGACCTCGGCGCCGCGTTCGATAAGGGCTTTGGCGATATCGGTCGGATGGGCGCTACCGGGTAGGAATCGCGAACCCTCGGCCGGGGATGTCTGCGAGGCGATGAGCATCAGCGGGGTGAGACCGTCGCCGCCAGAGGCGGCACTGACATCGGCGCCGCCCTCGATCAGCGCCTTGGCCACTTCGTACCTGGCCTCGGCGATCGCAAGCGCCAGCGGATGAAATCCGCCAGGGCCCGGCTTGTCGACATCAGCTCCGTTCTCCAGCAATACCTTGATCGAGGGAACGTGGTCGCGCATCGCGGCGGCCACAAGCGGCGTGGTCCCGCCCTCATCGGCGAGATTGGGATCCGCCCCCAGCTCGATGAGCGTCTTGATCATACCGTCCTTGCGCTGGCGCGCCGCGTTGTTGAGCGGCAGCCAGCCCTGCGGGTCGGGCTTATTCAACTCGGCGCCCTTCTCCACGAGGAACTTCACCCGTTCGATATCGTTGGCGTTGATCGCGTTGCTGAGCTCTTGATTGAGGTCGGCGCCCTCGGCGATCCAGGTCTCAAGCTTATCCTTGGTCACGACCTGGTCGGGCGACGCAAGATCGGGACGCGCCTCGAATTTCTGATCGGCGAAGGCGATGTAGCTGCCGTGGGCGGGAAGATCGCCGGCGACGATGCACTTGCTGCACTGTACGAGAGGCACGCCATAGTCCCTCAGGATCTTTTCGACCTCTTCGGCATGATCCTCGAGCGCGAATTCGAGCATGTATTTCAAAAAGGCGTCGGTCTTGCGCACACCGATGGCCATCTCGAATTCCAGCGGCACTTTATCCTCCTGGAGATTGACCGGCAGGATGGTGATCGGCTCGCCCTTCATCGTCTTGACCCAGCCGGCGAAGGGCCCGAACACGGCGGCGACGTCGAGATCGCCATCCACCACCTTTTGCACCGGGTACCAAGGCTGATTCTCGATTACGAGATCGCCATCGTGGGTCTGGGTCTGGAGTTTCACATTGTCGACGATGCCGCGTCTGGCAAGTGCCGCGCGAATCCCCGAGGTCTGGAACACGCCGATCTTGACATCCTTGAGCTTGGGGTCATCGAGCCCGGTCAGCTCGAGTCCCTTGTCGTTGCGATAGACGAGGACATACGGCGTCTTATAGACGGGAAAAGTGGTCAGCAGGCGCCCGTAATTGGCCGGCATGTCGAACATCACGTCGCACATGTCCTGGTCGAAAGTCTGCCGCGTGAGTCCGCGCTCGATGAAGGGTCGCCAGGAGTAAACGACGCGCGCGCCCATCGCCTTGCCCAGAAGGGTGGCAAGCTTGTTCTGAAATCCCTCCTCCTTGATGTTGGATAGGGGCATGTTGCCCGGATCGGCGCAGACCATGAGCGACTCGAGCTTCTTGCCCTTATAAGCCGCCTTGGCCGCAGCCCTGATCGCGATCTGCTCGCTCGGCGTCAGGTCGTCGAATTCCTTGCTGAGGTCGCGCTTAACTTGTTTCTTGGCGGCCTCCGCAGGCACCGAGACGAGCACGAGTGCCAGGGCTGACACGATCGCGGTGAGAATTCGCAAAGACATGGGGGACACTACTGCTGTTCAGTTGATGTCGGGGACGCAAGCGAACAAGGCCGGCTCGCGTTCTACCCGGGGTATTAAAGCAGTGACGCCCGGTGCCGCAAGGGCACCGGGCGTCGTTAATCTAGGCAGGCCGTCCGCTTATTCGTAGATGCGGAAGACGTTCAGCTCGCCACCCTGGGGGATCTTGTCCAGGTTGGCAGCCTTGGTCATGGCCGTGGCGCCGATCGCTCCGAACTTGTCGTTCAGGTCAAGACCAGCGGTGACCGGGAGACCGATCCAGCCGCCGATGCCGGAATACACGCCGACATACTGCTTGCCGCCGACCTTGTAGGTGATCGGGTTGCCGATGATGCCCGAGCCAAGCTTGCGGCTCCACAGGATCTTACCGGAACTCCGGTCGACCGCGCGGAAGTCACCGCCGAGCGAGCCATAGAACGCCAGGCCGCCGTCGGTCACCATGGTGCCGCCCCAGTTCGGATACGGATCCGGGATCTCCCACAGCGTCTTGCCGGTCAAGACATCGTACTTCTTGATCTTGCCGGTCGTGCCCTGCTTCTCAGGATACATGTACACGTTCGCGAACACGTAGACCGTGCCCTGGTTCGTGTGCGTGCGCTCCTGAGGCTCGAGCTCCATGCACCAGTTGTTGGTGGGCATGTAGAAGATGTTCGGCTCCTTGGGATCGACCGAACCCGGCTGCTGGTCCTTGCCACCCATGGCTGAGGGGCAAGAGGACACATTGCGACCGACTTCGAGCGGAGACTTGTCCCGCACCTTGATCGGACGGCCGGTCTTCATGTCGACCTTCTCGGCCCAGTCCGTCGTCACGTATTTCGTGGCGCGGAGCAGGGTTCCGTCTGCGCGGTCGAGCACATAGGCGAAGCCGTTACGATCGAAGTGGCTGAGGACCTTACGCTTCTTGCCATCGACATCCATGTCGGTGAGCATGTTCTCGTTGACGCCGTCATAGTCCCACTGATCGAAGGGGGTCATCTGGTAGGCGAAAACTGCTTCGCCGTTGTCAACCTTGCGGCCGAAGATCGTCATCGACCACTTGTTGTCGTAATCACCAGTGTTGCACTCTTCGTGGGTCTTGTCGGGGCAACGATAAGACGGGCTCCACAGGCCGGGGTTACCGGTCGAGTAGTAGACCATCTTCAGCTCTGGATCGTAGCTGAACCATCCCCAAGCGGCACCGCCGCCGATCTTATAATCTTCACCGGGGAAGGTCTTGATGCCGAGATCCTGGCCAGCAGTCCCGAAGTGCGGGTTGGCTTTGTTGGTGTCGGCCGTCAGGCACACGTCCTTGTCGGAACCCGTGCTGTGGCAAACCCAAGCCTCCGAGCCGTCCTTCAGGTTGAAGGCAGCGACACGGCCGCGAGCCGCAAACTCGTCACCGCCGAAGCCCATGATCACCTTGTCGGCGGCGATCAACGGCGCGGGGGTGATGGTCTCGCCCTTCTCGGGATAGGCGTATTTGACAACCCAGACTTCCTTGCCGGTCTGGCCGTCGAGGGCAATCACGAAACCGTCGAGAGTGCCATAGACGAACTTACCGTCGGCATAGGAACCACCGCGGTTGACCGTATCGCAACAAGCGCGCGGTACAGCGGACTCGTCACGGTCGGTCTTCTTCACGTAGCTCCAAACCGCTTTCGGATTGTCAGGATCGGTCAGATCGAGAGCCTGAACAACGTTGCAGTTTGACATGGCCGGGCAGCCGGAAACCATGAACAGCATGGTCTTGCCGCCAACGTCCTTGATCACGAGGGGCTGACCCTCATGGCCGCGGAGCGCATTCGTGCCCTGCAACCAAGCCATCTGCAACTTGCCGATGTTCTTGGTGTTGATATCGGCCAAGGTGCTATGACGCGTCAGAGAGAAATCCCGGCCGGGGGCTGGCCACTGGTCTGGATCTTTCATTCGCGCCAGCTGCTCCGCATCGGAGTCAGCTACTGCCTGGCCGGACAAGCCCATCATCACCGCGATGACGGTCCCGGCCAGGACACCAAACTTCATTTTCATGTCTTTCTCCTCTCCCTAGCTACTCAGTTCACCGAAAGAAAGCTGAGTTCTTCTGCTTGCCGAAGCGTAGTTGCCCCCTCAAACGGAGAGAGCACCGAGCCCTTGCAAGTTTTTCAAGCTGTCACTTTGGATATGGGAGGCTGCCCGAAAGCGCCGAAGCAAAAAAATAAGCCTCGCGCCCGCTTTAGGCGGCGGGTCCTCCGACGAACACATCACGCGGTGACACCTCACGAGGATTCACAGCCTAGCGCAAAGAAAGACGCGGCGTCATCGAATTGCCGATGGAAACGGGCATCCCACTCATTGCCAAGCTGCCCGCACATAATTGCCAAATGTAATGGCATTGCAAGCAAAAAGTGCTTCGCGCAGTCAAATCTGCAAAAGTTCTTTTCCCTCGCTGCGCTGCATCACGATGCGGACGCTGCAGTTTCTCGTGTCAAGCAGAAAACTTGCATAATTTAGGCACAGCGCCCGGATGTATTAACCTCGTGATCAAAATCCGCCCGAGCGTTTGAGGGGGCAGCAGCCTAAAGGCGTGGCGCGGGCTGATCGCCTTTCCGTCCCTTCTCACGGCTGGCTCGGCACAGTTGCACGAGACAGTTACGGCCTGTCCCGCCGAGCCTTTGACCAGCCGGTGCGCCAAGCTAGGTCGCGCGCTTGCCGAAGGCAATAATGCCGGCGACGGGGACGACAAAACCGATCGTGACCGCGGCGACGACGAGCGCAGCGAGGTTCGCGTAGGAGCCGCGATCCACCGCAAACAGCAGATTGAGATACTTGGTCTGAAGCTGTCCCGCCACCAGCGCGATATTCATCAGCGATGCCATCAGCGCGAACCAGGTGGCGCGCTTGCCGGCAGGGGCATTGATGGCGACGATGGTGAGCGCCGGGATCATGCTCAGCTCGGCGAAGGGAGCGGATGCGGTCGTATCGACGAGGGCGATGGTGCGGGCGCCGAAACCGAACGTCGCTTCCGTCCATTGATCGAGCCTGAGCGCGAGCCCGATGGTCGGCAAGGACAGCACCGTGCCGATTATGGTCAGCCACAGCAGCACCTGGGCAACCGGCTTGCGGGTGATGACATCGGAGAAGAGCCAAGCGCCGGCGAGGCTGAGCGCGGCGCCGATCTGCGCGAGCGTGCCGTAGAAGGCCTCGTCGAAGCCGAGCACGTCGATGGTAAACCAGCGATAGCCCTCCCCTACCCCCGGGCTTGCCCGGTAGAGAAAGATCACGAGCGCGGCATAGAAGATGCGCTGGCGATGGACTTCGTCGAGGTCGCCGGCTATGCGGGCAAGCATCAGTGAGATGACGGCGAGCGAGATGGCGAAGACGAGCTCCTGCCCGAGGGGCAAGCCGCTGAGGCCAATCGCGACAACCGCGGCACCGAACAGGAGGCCTCCGCCGAGAATGCGCCAGTCGATCGGTTTCGGCGCGGTGCCGTCGAGATGGACCAGCATGGCGCCGGTCAGCGAGATGGCGGGAACGGCGAGCCCCAGGAGAAAGACCGTCTCGTAGCTGTAGACCTGCGCAAGCCAGCCAGACAGGCCGCCCACCGACAGGATCCCCGACCATAGCGCGAGCCGCCCCAGGACCTGCACCAGGCCCAACTCGCGGTCGACTTCCGCTTTCGGACGCGGCGTGCCATCCGGCCTCACCCGTTCCACCACTTCCGTCGTCATGGCGTCGGCAATCACGTCCTGGAGCACGATGCCGATCACGATCATCAGCTGCGCCGTCACATAGAGCGCGTTCTTGCTGGCAAGGGTGATCCAGCCTCCGGCGGCGCCCGCGAGAATGATCATCCCCGAGGCGACCAGGCCCGCGCCGATGAACACATAAACACGGCGCTGAGAGCCCAGAATTGGAACCGAGTCGGCAAGCTGCCCGAACACCATTTTGACCGTCCACGGCAAGGTCAGCCAGACGGCGAGCGCGGCGAGCTCCGCCGGCGTGAAGGTCAGGGCCTCCTTGACCCAGAAGGTTTGCGCGATGGCAATCAGCCCAAGCGCGCCATAGGCGTAATAGATCATCAGCAGCGGCAGATAGCGCAGCCGCATGGCGCGTATGGGCGTGAGCAGCGACCCCTTCAGCTTGTCGAGGAGCGTGCGCCGCGCTTCGGTGTTGCGGGCCGGTGAAGCAACCGTCATTGCCGAGGAGCCTTTTCCGCGCTCGGAGGACCAAGCCGTTTATGATGCCGGTGTATCGCCGGCAAGAGCGGGCCGCGTGCGCCGGGACCTCGGGGCATCTACCGTCGCGGCGCGTTCTCTCCGCAAGGACCAGCCCTTCACCACCGCGTAGATCGCGGGGATGACGATCAGGGTCAGCAGTGTCGACGACACCATGCCGCCGATCATGGGAACGGCGATGCGTTGCATGACCTCGGCGCCGGTACCATGGCTCCACATGATGGGCAAGAGTCCCGCCATGATCGCGGCCACGGTCATGATCTTCGGGCGCACGCGCTCAACCGCTCCCGACATGATCGCGGCATGGAGATCTTTGCCGGTGAAGGCACGGCCTTCGCGTTCGCGCTGTTTCCGCAGATCCTTCAACGCGTGATCGAGATAGATCAGCATCACCACGCCGGTCTCGGCGGCAACGCCTGCAAGCGCAATGAAGCCGACGGCCACCGCGACGGAGAGGTTGAAGCCGAGCCACCACATCAACCAGAAGCCGCCGACGAGCGCGAACGGCACCGAAAGCATGACGATGAGCGTCTCGGTGATGCGACGGAAGTTGAGGTAGAGCAGAAGGAAGATGACGAGAAGGGTAACCGGCACGACGATTTGCAGCCTTGCCTTGGCCCGCTCGAAATATTCGAACTGGCCGCTCCAGGTCACGTAATAGCCGGGCGGGAAATCGACACCTTCGGCCACCGCCTTTTTCGCCTCGGCGACATAGCCGCCGAGATCGCGGTCGCGAAGATCGACAAAGATATAGAGAGCGAGCTGCGCGTCCTCGGTGCGGATGCTTGAGGGACCCTGCGCGAGGCTCACCTTGGCGACCTCGCCGAGCGGCACCGTGCCGCCGCCAGGCAGCGGGATCAGCACTTCGCTCGCGATGTCTTGCGGGCGGCTGCGGTAGTCGCGCGGATAACGGATGCTGACGGTGTAGCGCTCGCGGCCTTCCACCGTGGTCGTCACCGGCTCGGCCCCGAGCGCCATCGCGATCACGTCCTGGACATCGCCGACCATGAGCCCGTAGCGGGCGAGCTGGGCCCGGTCGGGATCCACGTTGAGATAATAGCCGCTGATGGCGCGCTCGGCGTAAGCGGAGGCCGTGCCTGGCACGTCGCGGAGCACCGCCTCGATCTTGCGCGCGAGCTTCTCCATCTCGCCAAGGTCCTTGCCGAAGACCTTGACCCCGACCGGCGTGCGGATGCCGGTCGACAGCATGTCGATACGGGCCTTGATCGGCATGGTCCAGGCGTTCGACACGCCGGGAAATTGCAGCGACCGGTCCATCTCGGCGATGAGCTTGTCCACGGTGAGCCCTGCGCGCCATTCGCTTTCGGGTTTGAGATTGATCACGGTCTCGACCATCTCGGTCGGCGCGGGGTCGGTCGCGGTCGCGGCGCGCCCCGCCTTGCCGAAGACCGACTCCACCTCCGGGAAGGATTTGATGATCTTGTCCTGGGTCTGGAGAAGCTCGGCCGTCTTGGTCACGGAAATGCCCGGCAAGGTCACGGGCATGTACATCAGCGTGCCCTCGTTGAGGTTGGGCATGAACTCGCTGCCGAGCCTCGATGCGGGCCAGAGGCTCAACGCGAGCACGGCCAGCGCGATCGCGATGGTGGCGCCCTTGAATTTGAGCGCGAGCTCGATGGCCGGACGGTAGATCCAGATCAAGAACCGGTTCACCGGGTTCTTGTTCTCCGGAATGATGCGGCCGCGGACGAAGAGGGTCATCAGCGCCGGGACCAGCAGGATCGACAGCAGCGCCGCGGCGGCCATGGCGAAGGTCTTGGTGTAAGCGAGCGGCTTGAACAGCCTTCCCTCCTGCGCTTCCAGCGCGAAGATCGGCAGGAAGGACACGGTGATGATGAGCAGGCTGAAGAAGAGCGCGGGGCCGACTTCGATGGCGGCCTCCACCACGATTTCATGCCGCTTCTTGCCGGGCGGGGCGCGTTCCAGCCGCTTATGCGCGTTCTCGATCATGACGATGGCGGCATCCACCATCGCGCCGATGGCGATGGCAATGCCGCCAAGACTCATGATGTTGGAGCTGAGGCCCATGGCCCACATGCAGATATAGGCGATGAGAATGCCAAGCGGCAGCGTGATGATGGCGACGAGCGCGCTGCGCGCATGCAGCAGGAAGATCACGCAGACCAAAGCGACGATCAGGCTCTCCTCGATGAGCGTGCGCTTCAGCGTATCGATGGCGCGGTAGATCAGGGCCGAGCGGTCGTAGACCGCCTCGACGGTGACGCCTTCGGGCAGGCTCGGCGCGATTTCGGCAAGGCGCTGCTTGACGTTTTGGATCACCGACAGCGCGTTCTCGCCGAAGCGCTGGAGCGCGATGCCCGAAACGACCTCGCCTTCGCCATCCAATTCGGCGATGCCGCGGCGTTCGTCCGCGGTGAGCTCGACGCGCGCCACGTCCTTCAATTGTACGGGCACGCCGCCCTCGTTCTTGACCACGATTTGCTCGAGGTCCGACAGGCTCTTGATATAGCCGCGACCGCGCACGGCGAACTCGGTCTCGGAGACCTCGACCGTGCGGCCGCCCACATCCATGTTGCTTGCCCGGATCACGTCGCGGATGCGCGAGAGCGGAATGCCGAGCGCCTGCAGGCGCCGCGGGTCGATCACCACGCTGTATTGCTTGACGAAGCCGCCCACGCTTGCGACTTCCGCCACGCCTGACGCATTCGAGAGGCCGAAGCGGATGTACCAGTCCTGGAGGGTGCGCAGCTCGGCTAGGCTTCGTTGCGCGCCTCGCACCACATATTGATAGACCCACCCCACCCCCGTGGCGTCGGGCCCGAGGCTCGGGGTCACGCCCTGCGGCAGGCGCCGGGCGGCGGAGCTCAGATATTCGAGCACGCGCGATCGCGCCCAATAAACGTCGGTTCCGTCCTCGAAGATCACATAGACAAACGAGACGCCGAAGAACGAAAAGCCGCGCACGACGCGGGATTTGGGCACGGTCAGCATCGCGGTGGTCAGCGGATAAGTGACCTGATCCTCGACGACTTGCGGCGCCTGGCCCGGAAATTCGGTGTAGACGATAACTTGCGCGTCGGAGAGGTCGGGGATGGCGTCGAGCGGCACGCGCGACACGGCGTGGATGCCGAGCGCGGTCACGAAGACCGTAGCGAGCCCGACGAGAAGCACATTGCGTGCGGACCAGCGGATGATGGCGGCAATCATGGCTGCGCTCCTTGGCTAAAAGCCTGGAGCGCCGCCTTGAGATTGCTTTCGGCATCGATGAGGAAGGTGGCCGAGGTGACCACCTCTTCGCCAAGCTCCAGGCCCGACGTGACTTCGGTATAACCTTCGCCGCGCCGCCCGAGCTTGACTTCGCGCGGCTCGAACCGTCCCTCGCCCTTGGCCACCAAGACGATCTGGCGCGTGCCGCTGTCGATGATGGCACTATCGGGAATCGCGGTCGCCGGCGCATCGCCCTCGCCGGCCCGAAACAGCACATCGGCGTACATTCCGGTCCTGATGTTGCCGTCGGGGTTCGGCAACTCTATCCGGACGGAGATCGTGCGCGTCTCAGGCTTCATCATTTCCGGGTAGATGAAGCTCACCACGCCTTCGTGGGGCTCGCCGGCAGATGCGCGGAGCGTTACCGTCGCCGGGCTCCCCACCTTGATCGCGGCGATATCAGCCTCGGCGACTTCGGCCACAACCCATACGTTGGCGTGGTCGGCAATGCGGAACAGCTCATCTCCGGCCGCGACGCGCTGACCTTCGATGACCTTTTTCTCGATGACGTCGCCCGTCGCGGGCGAGGCCCAGTCGATAGTGCGCGGGTTGGTCAGGCTGTTGCGCACCTCGTCGATGCGACTGTCCGGGACGCCGAGATTGCGCAGACGTTGTATGGCGCCCGCAACGTTTCGGCTCGTATCGGACTTCGCGGAGGCGCCTTCCGCGCGCATCGCCACGACGAGATCGGCCTGCGCGAGCTGGATTTGCGGACTGTAGAAGCGGAACAGAGGTTCGCCCTCGCGGACATGCTGGCCGGTCTTGTTGACGAACAGATCCTCGACGTA
>DASUQP010000024.1:0-4990 GCA_036280475.1 Methyloceanibacter sp.
CGAGGAATAGAAGCTCCGCCAGCAGCTCGAAAACGAAAGATAGTGTTGCAGGCTGCTCACTCGTTGTGAGGCCTGGGCGCTAACTCCCCTCTCCCCTGTGGGGAGAGGGCAGGGTGAGGGGGATGAAGACTCGAACCAGTCTGGCACGGAATCTGCGCAGCGAGTCAACGCATGCTGAACGGAAGCTCTGGTCCAGATTGCGCGACCGGCGTTTCCTCGGTCTCAAGTTCAAGCGCCAAGTTCCGATCGATCAGTTCGTCGTCGATTTTGCCTGCGTGGAGGCAAAACTCATTATCGAGGTCGACGGAGGCCAGCACGACAAACGGAGTGCTGCCGACAGAGGGCGAACCGAGATACTTGAATCGGTCGGATATTTGGTGCTGCGGTTCTGGAACAATGACGTGCTTAAGAACACCGACGGCGTGCTTGAGTTCATTGCTTTAACAATCAAACGTGAGGCGTTAGAACCCCTCACCCGGCGCGCAAGGGCGCGCCGACCTCTCCCAAAGGGGAGAGGGTTAGGCTCTGCAATGGATACTAAGACAGACAAGTCCAAGCTCATCGAAGGGGCCACCGGTCCGTGGGAGGTCGTGATCGGCATGGAGGTGCATGCCCAGGTCACCTCCAACGCCAAGCTGTTCTCAGGCGCTTCGACGGAGTTCGGGGGCGAGCCGAATTCTCATGTGAGCCTGGTCGATGCCGCCATGCCCGGCATGTTGCCGGTGATCAACGAAGGCTGTATCGCGCAAGCCGTCCGAACCGGGCTGGGGCTCAAGGCCAAGATCAACCTCAACTCCATCTTCGACCGCAAGAACTACTTCTATCCCGATCTGCCGCAAGGGTATCAGATCAGCCAGTACAAGAGCCCCGTCGTCGGCGAGGGCGAGGTCGTCGTCGATCTTCCGGGCGGCGAGCGGGTGACGGTGGGCATCGAGCGGCTGCATCTCGAGCAGGATGCGGGCAAGAGCCTGCACGACCAGCACCCGCACCATTCCTATGTTGACCTGAACCGGTCGGGCGTCGCGCTGATGGAAATCGTGTCGAAGCCCGACCTCCGCTCGGCGGAGCAGGCCAAGGCCTATATCGGCAAGCTCCGCACCATCATGCGCTATCTCGGCACCTGCGACGGCAACATGGAAGAAGGCTCGCTCCGCGCCGACGTGAATGTGTCGGTGCGCCGCCCGGGCGAGCCCTTCGGCACGCGATGCGAAATCAAGAACGTCAACTCGATCCGCTTCATCGGCCAGGCCATCGAACATGAGGCAAGGCGTCAAATCGACATTTTGGAGGAGGGCGGTGCGATCCAGCAGGAGACGCGCCTGTTCGATGCCAAGACCGGCGAGACGCGCTCCATGCGCTCCAAGGAGGAGGCGCACGACTACCGCTATTTCCCCGACCCTGACCTCTTGCCGCTCGAATTGACGCAAGATTACATCGACGGTCTCGCGCACGATCTGCCCGAGCTTCCCGACCAGAAGCGGGCGCGCTTCATCGCCGCGTATGGGCTTAGCCCTTACGATGCCGATGTGCTCATCGCCGAGAAGGAATCGGCCGACTATTTCGAGGCCGTCGCGAAGGGGCGCGAAGCCAAGCAAGCGGCGAACTGGGTCGTCAATGAGCTGTTCGGACGGCTCAACAAAGAGGGACGGAGCATTGCCGACAGTCCGGTCACGGCGGACCAGCTCGGAAGCGTCCTCGATCTCATAAAATCCGGCACGATTTCCGGCAAGATCGCCAAGGACGTGTTCGACATCGTCTGGGCCGAGGGCGGGGATCCTGCGGCAATCGTCGCGGCGCGCGGCCTGACGCAGGTCACCGATGCCGGCGCTATCGAGCAGGCCGTCGATGAGGTCATCGCCGCCAATCCCGAGAAGGCCGAACAGGCGAAAGCGAAGCCCGCGCTCGCGGGCTGGTTCGTCGGGCAGGTCATGAAGGCGACGGGGGGCAAGGCGAGCCCTCAAGCCGCAAGTGAGCTCATCAAGAAGAAGCTCGGGCTTGAATGAGCCACGCGATCCGCATTCACGAATATGGGGGCCCCGAAGTCCTCAAATGGGAGAAGACCGAGGCCGGAGCACCGGGCCCCGCCCAGGTCAAGATCAAGCAAACGGCGGTCGGCCTCAACTATATCGACGTCTATATGCGCACGGGTCTTTACCCGCAAAGCGCGTTTCCCTTCATCCCCGGGATGGAAGGCGCGGGCGTCGTCACCGAAGTGGGCGAGGGGGTAAGAGACCTGAAGGCCGGTCGCCGTGTCGCCTATGCGGGGCTGGCCGGCGCCTATGCCGAGGAGCGCGTGATCCCGGCCGACCGCGTGGTCAAGATCCCGGCAGGGATCAGCGACCGGATTGCGGCCGCCATCATGCTCAAGGGCATGACCGCGCAATACCTGTTGCGCCGCACTTATAAAGTCGGCCCCGGAACCACGCTTCTGTTCCATGCCGCCGCCGGCGGTGTCGGGCTCATCGCCTGCCAGTGGGCGGCATCTCTCGGCGCGACGGTGATCGGGACCGTCGGCTCGGCCGGCAAGGCTCTGATTGCGCGGGCGCACGGCTGCGCCCATGTCATCAACATTCGCGAAGAGGACTTGGTCGCGAAGGTCAGGACGTACACCAAGGGCAAGGGGGTCGATGTGGTGTACGACTCGATCGGCAAGGACACGTTCCCCGCCTCGCTCGATTGCCTCAAGCCGCTCGGCATGTGGGTGAGCTTCGGGCAAGCTTCGGGGCCGGTGCCGCCATTCAATATCACGCTCCTTTCGCAGAGGGGCTCGCTGTTCGCCACGCGTCCGTCGCTCGCGAGCTATATCGATACGCGGAAGGATCTCGTGGCGACGGCGAACGAGCTGTTCGACGTCGTCGCCAAGGGCAAGGTCAAGATCGCCGTCAACCAAACCTATCCCTTGGCCGAAGCAGCCCAAGCGCAGCGTGACCTCGAAGCCCGGCTCACGACCGGATCGACGGTGTTGTTGGCCTGACCGCCCCCGAAAGCGAATCTCCCAAATCGATTGTTGGTTAATCGCCGCTGACGTCGATTGGTGAAGGGATCGTTGCCGGAGCCAAAGCTTAACGCGACCTGCGGGCGAGACACGTGTGGCGTAAACCAATGTTACCGCTCGTTATGAACTCGGTGATTTCACGTTAAGCATGCGACTTTAGACGTTGTTGAAAATCCTCTCCCATCATTCTCGCGTGGATGGGTCGAGATGACGTCTGACAGCGCCGAGATAATCGACAAATAGTCGGCGGGCTTTCAGACCGAAGAGGGGGGATAAACGCGTGGCACGAATGGAGCTTTCGATCGAGACGGGCCTCGGCGCCCAGACGGGCACGCCGGACGCGCTGTTCGAACTGGGGATGCTTTACGCAACGGGTCGGGACGTGGCGGCCGATCTCGTGGCGGCGCACAAATGGTTCAATCTCGCGGCGGCGCGCGGCAACGCGGCGGCCATGAAACGTCGCGTCGAGCTGGCCCGCGAGATGTCGGCTGAGCAGATCGCCGAAGCGCAGAGGCTCGCCCGCGAGTGGCTGCAAACGAATTGAGCCTGCGCGGGGCAGGCGCCTCGTGGGCCTATTGACCCTGGCCCGCGGTTTCGCTGCGGCAATTGCGGAAGAGGGACATCACGCAGCGATAGCTTCGCCGCGCCAAGCCTGGGCGCTCGGCGGTATCGGCCGTTGGGCTCGCGTCCGCGCTAAGCGGTGTGGCTGTTTCGTTTTTCGGTAACGGGTCGGCCGGCAGCGGCTGATCGGGCTCGGACCGGCCCCTCAGCGCACCGCGCGCATTGCGTAAGCGCTCCCGCGCGCGCCCCGTCAATTCCACGAGCGTATCGGGCCCGTCGCTGTTGGGCTTTTCAAATGCCTTCTGCTCCTGTTGGATCCTTTCCCGCACCTTGCGCACATCCGACGCGAGGTCCTCGGGGATCGGTCCGTCATAGCTATAGACCTTCTCGATGCCGTTGCAGGACGGGCTGCGGACCGCCGAGCAGGAGGCGTGGTTGCCCTCCTTGGCGGTGCGCATCACGCAGTAAAGCTTGAGCGCGTCGCTCGGCCTGGCCCCTCCGGCGGTGACCCGGCAAAGATAGGTCTGATCCGGATTTTTACAGGTTATGCAATAACTTGCGTCGGCGGAGGAGGCGGGCTCCGGGGCCGCGGCGAAGAGACATGCGGCAAGCCCCGCGACATATGTCCGGCAGGCGGGCAAATTCATTGGCGCGCGGGCTCCCTCTTCCCGATTGCCCAAAATACTAGCATAGGCTTGGTGCCATGGTTGGGCGGAAAATGGGGAATATTTTGTCATCATTTCCGCAGCATGCGCCTCGCCGCGAATGGCGGCCTCGATGTCAGGCACGCCGGGCGCCGTCCTATAGCGAGAAAGTTGGGGGCTTGCCGCTAGCGCGGCGCCTTCGGGCCTTATCGCGGCGGTAGGAAGCCGGGCGACATCAATCCTTCTCGCAGCATTCGCCGCCTTTCAAGGATGCCGGGTCGTTCGCGCCGTCTGGCCGGAAGGAAATCTTCATCCGGGGGCAGTTCGACATAGGCCTTCGGCGCCGGGTCAATGGGTCGCTGGCGCTTGGAAACGATGTTACCTTTCGCACGCGGCTTCCCGGATTTTTCGGATTTCGGTTTCGCCGCCTCGACCGGAGGCAGCTCGTCTACCGGGTCCGTGGCTGCAATAGCCACGTCCCCGGCATTCTCCGACTCTATCGATGTCGAATGAATCCACCCCTTGTTTCCCGAGCTTGGATCAACGAATTGCACCCAGTCGGCCTCGTACGCCGTGACATGGAGTTCGGCACCCGCCGCGGCGGAACCAATGATTTCGGCGGACATCGAGGGCGCGCTGCGTATGTTCGCATCCGATTTTAGTTTGCGCGTTATTTTGGGCTGCTCAGCAATTTTGGGCTGTTCAGCAATTCTGGGCTGCTCAGCAGTTGAAGGTGGCGCGGCTAGCGGGGCGGGCGCTTCGGTCAAGGGTGGATCCGAAGCAGGTTGAT
>DASUQP010000025.1:0-7212 GCA_036280475.1 Methyloceanibacter sp.
GGTTGACCGGTTGGTTTAGGCGAAGGAGAATCAAGGGCCGGGGGTTGGACCCTGCTCGTTGATCGGGGGTGGAAACATGGACCGAGCCGTTCGGGCCGCTTGCATTGCCGCGGCGCTGGTCGCAACGCCGGCGCTGGCGCAAGAGGTTACGCTTCTCGAAAAGTTCAAGGACTGGACCGCCTACGCCGCGACCGGCACCCCCAAAGTCTGCTTCGCGGTTGCCAAGCCGACCGAGTCGAATCCCAAGAAGATCAAGCGCGGGCCCATCCTGTTCTACATCTCGCAATGGCCGGCCGACAAAGTCGTGAACGAGATCAGCGTGAAGATGGGCTATCCCTTCGGCGAGGGGGCGAAGTCCACGGTGACGATCGGCGCGAACAAGTTCGATATGTTCACCAAGGATGAAGGCGCCTTCGTCGAGAAGCCGGAGATGGAGACGAAGCTGCTCGAGGCCATGAAGACTGCCAACACGATGAAGATCGAAGGGAAGTCGGTCCGCGGCACCGCGACCACCGACGTCTATTCGCTGAACGGCTTGTCGGACGCTTTGGACCGCGCCGCCAAGGAGTGCAGCGGCTAGGGTCCTGCCGGGCGGTCGCCCTGGCCAGAACTTGCCAGATCAAGCCCGGGACATGATATGACCGTGGCGCCGGATCGTGCCGGCGCTCTGATGTCATGACGATGACGGATCTTTCATTGACCCGAAGCGGGCCCGCCGCGGGCGATCGGTCTCACCGCGAGCCGATCCTCGGGCTTGACCGCAGCGCGCTTGCAGCGCGTCTCGGCGCTCTGGGTGTTCCCGAGCGGCAGAGGCGCATGCGCGTGAGCCAGCTGTGGAGCTGGGCCTATGTGCGCGGCGCAACCGACTTCGCCGCCATGACCGACATCGCCAACGAGCTCCGCGGCGAGCTTGCCGCATCGTTTTCGCTCGCCCGGCCCGAGATCGTGACCGAGCAAGTGTCGATCGACGGCACCCGCAAATGGCTGCTTCGGCTCGAAGACGGCAAGGAGATCGAGACGGTCTACATCCCCGAGGAGGATCGCGGCACGCTCTGCATTTCGAGCCAGGTCGGCTGCACGCTCACCTGCTCCTTCTGTTACACCGGGACCCAGCGTCTCGTGCGCAACCTGACGGCGGGCGAGATCGTCAGCCAGATCGCGCTTGCCCGCGACCGGCTCGGCGACTGGCCGGGGGCGGTGGCGCCGGACCCGCGCGGACTGCCGGACGCGATGCGCAAGATCACAAATGTCGTGCTCATGGGCATGGGCGAACCCCTCTACAATTTCGACAATGTGCGCGACGCCTGTCTCGTCGCCGCCGACGGCGAGGGTCTCTCCGTCTCAAAGCGCCGCATCACGCTCTCGACCTCGGGCGTGGTGCCCGAGATTCCGCGCTGGGGCGAGGAAGCCGGCACCATGCTTGCGATTTCGCTGCATGCGGCGCGCGACGATCTCCGCGACACGCTCGTGCCGATCAACAAGAAATGGCCGATCAAGGATTTGCTTGGAGCTTGCCGCGCGTATCCGGGCCTCTCCAACGCCAAACGCATCACCTTCGAATATGTGATGCTGAAAGGCGTCAACGATTCGATCGCGGACGCGAAGGAGCTGGTGCGGCTGCTCGCCAAGATCCCCGCCAAGATCAACCTGATCCCATTCAATCCTTGGCCCGGCGCGCCCTATGAGTGCTCGGACTGGGAGCAGATCGAGAGATTCGCCGAAGTGGTGAACAGGGCGGGCTATGCGAGCCCGGTGCGGAGCCCGCGCGGCCGCGACATCATGGCGGCCTGCGGCCAATTGAAAAGCGCAAGCGTGAAGCAGCGCGCGGGCGCCCGGCTTGCAGCGCCGCTCTAGGCGCGTTGCGCAAAGGCAAGCGCCGCCTCGAGGCGATCGTTGCCCCAGAACAATTCATCGCCGATGGTGAAAGACGGCGCGCCGAACAGGCCGCGCGCGGCAGCCTCCTCGGTCTGACGCTTCAGAGCCTCCTTGTTTTCCGGCGTGTCGGCCGCGGCAAAGGCGGCCGCCGTGTCGACGTCGAGCGCAGAGAGAATCGTGCGCAGCGTCGCGTCCTCGCTGATGTCCTTCTGCTCGGCGTAATTCGCGACGAAGACAGCTCGGCTGAAGGCGGGGGTCCAGCCTTGGGGCTCGCCGATCAGCGCAAGCCGCGCGGCCTTGAGCCCATTCTGCGGGAAGCGGATCGGGGGGAGGGTGAGCGCCAAGCCGTCAGCCTGGCAAATGCGGTCAAGATCGCGCCACATATAGCGCCCCTTGACCGCGAAGATGTTGAACGGCGAGTCGTTCAGGCCCTGCTGTTTCAGGATCGGCCCAAGCAGGAAGGGGCGCCAGCGCAGAGCGACGCCGGCATCGGCGGCGAGCCGCTCGATGCGCATGGCAGCAGGATAGGAATAGGTGCTGCCGAACTCGTACCAGAACTCGATTTCCGCCATTGCCCACCTTACGATCGTGGTGCCGGTGTTATAAAGCTTTCCGGCTCCGAGGGGAGCGTGACACGCAGGCGGCACAAGTGATTTCCCGCATCATCTTCCGTGCAATCTGGGTAATCGTGGCCTTCTCCATTGCCGCGGTCGGGGGCGCTCGCCGTGCTGTTTGCGCTGGGTGCGATCTGGGCAGGCGACGAGCTTCGCGCCGCAGCGCCGGATGATCACCTAATTCGGGACGGCGCGCCGATCTTCGGCATGGTGCTGTTCGCGGGCACCGTCGGTCCGGCTCTGACCGCGCTCCCGGCGCTCATCGCCGTGGTCGTAGGCGAAGTCATGCGGATCCGGGCGTGGATGTATTACGTGTTGGCGGGCGGGCTATCGCTTGCCGCGATCCCCATCCTGGCGGCGCCCGAGACGGCCGAGCTCCCGGCGATCCTCACCAGCCATGCCATGACGATCTTCGCCACGGCGGGGTTCGCCGGCGGGGTTCTCTATTGGCTGCTCGCCGGCGCGAGGGCTTAGGCGGCTTCTTCTTGCGTAAGTTCGAGGACCGTCTCGTCTTGCGAGACGTCGAGGGCGGCTATCCGCGCTTGGAGCGCAAGCCGCGCCGCAGGCCAACTCTCCGGAACGTGCCGCGTCACGGTCTTCCGCCATGCCTCGCTGCCGTGCTGTTGCGAGAGCCGGGCCATCAAACCACCGGCGAATTTGCGGCCTTTCAGCTCGCGGTAGTCAATCGGGGATTTGTCGAGGTTCTGGGGGATCATTGGTTTAGCCCTCTCTTTTACTGCCGAGCGACCCTCTTCTTCTCACCCGGGGCGCTTGCCTTCGGCGCTTAACGCTTCCTTGCCAACGAACGCAGATACCCACCTCAAAGTTCCGCTGTCCCGCCTTGCTCCCTCCCGCCTCTTCCCTATAGTTGCGCCTCCATTCGCCCCGAGAACCCCATGACCAGGCGCAAAGATGTGAAAAAGGTGGTGCTCGCCTACTCCGGCGGGCTCGACACCTCTATCATCCTGAAATGGCTTCAGGCAACCTACGGATGCGAGGTTGTGACCTTCACGGCCGATCTCGGCCAGGGCGAGGAGCTCGCGCCAGCGCGCAAGAAGGCCGAGATGCTCGGCATCAAGGAGATCTTCGTCGAGGACCTCCGCGAGACGTTCGTGCGCGACTTCGTCTTCCCGATGTTCCGCGCCAACGCGCTCTATGAGGGGGTCTATCTGCTCGGCACCTCGATCGCGCGGCCCTTGATCGCCAAGCGGCAGATCGAGATCGCCAAGCTGACCGGCGCCGACGCCGTCGCCCATGGCGCGACGGGCAAGGGCAACGACCAGGTGCGCTTCGAGCTCACCTACTACGCGCTCAATCCCGATATCAAGGTGATCGCGCCGTGGCGGGAATGGGAGTTGAAATCGCGGAGCGACCTGATCGCGTTCGCGGAGCGGCACCAGATTCCGGTCGCCAAGGATAAGCGGGGCGAGGCGCCGTTCTCGGTCGATGCCAACCTGTTGCACTCTTCATCGGAAGGGAAGGTGCTCGAGGACCCGGGCGCGGAACCACCCCCTTACGTCTATCAACGCACGATCAGTCCCGAAGAGGCACCCGACAAGGCGACAACCGTCACGATCGGTTTCAGACGCGGCGATCCGGTCTCGATCGACGGCAAGGCGCTTTCGCCTGACGCGTTGCTCGCGCGGCTCAACGAGCTCGGCGGCGAGAACGGCGTCGGCCGCGTCGATCTGGTCGAGAACCGTTTCGTCGGCATGAAGTCACGCGGCGTCTATGAGACGCCCGGCGGCACGATCCTCCTTGCGGCGCACCGGGCGATCGAATCGCTGACACTCGATCGCGAGGCGATGCATCTCAAGGACAGCTTGATGTCGCGCTACGCCGAGCTCGTCTATTACGGCTTCTGGTTCTCGCCGGAGCGGGAGATGTTGCAGGCGCTGGTCGACAAGAGCCAGGAGCATGTCGAAGGCGAAGTCACGCTCAAGCTCTACAAGGGCAACGTCACGGTCGTCGGCCGGTCGAGCCCGAAATCGCTCTACTCCGACAAGATGGTCACGTTCGAGGACGACGCCGGCGCCTATGACCAGAAGGACGCCGAGGGCTTCATCAAGCTCAACGCGCTGCGCCTGCGCCTTCTCGGCAAGCGCCGCGATTTGAAGTGAAGCATGGGACATGTCCTAGGCATCGATGCCGCCTGGACGGTCACGAACCCGAGCGGCGTAGCTCTTCTCACAACCGACACCAATCCTCCGCGTGTCCTCCAGGCCTCGCCCTCATTCGAGGATTTCGTGCGCAAGACAATGCCGGACGCTTGGTGTGGCAAATATGACGCCAAAGCTTCGCTCGCGGATGTGTTGGTCGCTGCGAAGGAAATGGGCGCCGATGCGATCGACGTCATCGCAGTCGATATGCCGCTTGCGCACCAGCCTGTACGGGGACGTCGCCGCTGCGACCAACTGATCTCACGCAGCTTCGGCGCGCGAGGCTGCGCGACACATACGCCGACCACCTCAAGGCCCGGCATAGTTTCGGACAGTTTGCTGCGTGAGGCACGACAAGCGGGCTTTAACCTCGTGACCGAGGCTTCACACCGACCCGAACGTGCGCTTCTAGAAGTCTATCCCCATGTAGCTCTGCTTGAGCTTTGTAACGCCGGTTATAGGGTTCCTTATAAGCTGGCGCGCCGTGCGCGTTATTGGCCTGAGGCGAGTGCTGCCGACCGGCTCAGCACGATCCTCGTGTCATGGGAGCGTATCCTGCGCCGCTTGAACGAAAGGCTCGATTTTGACTTTGCCGTCGACTGCACGGACCGTCCGTTGCAATTTTGGAAGGCCTGGGAGGACGTGATCGACGCCATCGTCTGCTGCTGGGTTGGGCTTGAATGGCTTTCCGGTCGAGCGCGGCCCTATGGCGACGAAATCGCGGCAATCTGGGTGCCTGAAAGGACAGACCTTGGCCAAGAGTTGGCCTGATACGCGGATCATTGATCTTTTTGGCGTCGAGCTGCCCATCGTGCTTGCGCCGATGGCGAACTTCGCGGGCCTCGAGCTCGCGGTTGCCGTGGCCGAAGCGGGCGGTCTCGGATCGGTTCCCTGCGCTGCGCTCGATCCGGGCCAGATCCGCACCGATGTGGCCGCGTTCAGAGCGCGCGCGCGCAAGCCTGTGAGCCTCAATTTCTCCTGTCATGCCGGGGCGCCATCAGACGCCGACAAGGAGCGCGCCTGGCTGCGGCACCTTGCGCCCTACTACGCCGAGCTTGGCGTCGAGGCGCCGTCGCTGCCGTTCAGGGCTCCGCATCCGCCCTTCGACGAGGCGGCTTGCGCCGCCATCGAATCGACGCGCCCCGAAATCGTGAGCTTTCACTACGGCCTGCCTGCGCCAAGCCTGCTCGGGCGCGTCAAGGCGAAAGGCTGCAAGATCATGTCATCGGCGACGACGCTCCGCGAGGCGCAGTTTCTCGCCACGCACGGCGCCGATGCGATCATCGCGCAAGGCGCCGAAGCGGGCGGGCATCGCGGCATGTTTCTCGAGACGGAGGTCGCAACGCAAGTGGGAACGCTGGCGCTGGTGAGGGCCGTCACCGCCTCCGTGCGAGTGCCGGTGATCGCCGCGGGCGGAATTGCCGACGGGAGAGCCATCGCTGCGGCGCTGGCGCTCGGTGCTTCGGCCGTGCAGATCGGCACGGCCTATCTCATGTGCCACGAATCAACGACCTCGACGTTGCACAAGGCCGCTCTCGCCGACCCCGCCCGCGAGACCGTCATCACCAATGTCCTCACCGGGGGCGCAGCGCGCGGAATCGTCAACCGATTCATCCGCGAGCAAGGGCCGATGAACAAGGCCGCTCCCAACTATCCGCTCGCACGCCTTGCCATCGCGCCGCTGCGGACCAAGACGGAGGCCGTGGGCCAGACGGATTTTTCGCCGCTGTGGTCTGGGCAAGCGGCCAGGCTGCCAGGCCCCATCGGAGCACGGGAGTTGACGCTGCAACTTGCCGAGGAAACGCGCGAGGCGCTTCGCGGGGTGGCTTAGCCTCGATCGGGCATGACCACCGCACCCTTGAGGAATTTCTCGAAGACGCTTTCCGGCACGCCGAAATTGGTGGAACCGGTGGGAGCGCAAGCGCATAAGGGCTCAAGGCTGCCCAATCTGGATCGGAACTGCTAACGAAGACTTGCCTTCGACTTTCTCTCCGCTAGCCGTTCTGCGACCGGTCGAGACTACCTATATGAGCGGACGAAACTTGAGGCTCATTGCATGCGCTGGTCACTTCGCATCGGATCGGTCGGTGGAACGGCGATCCTGATCCACGTCACCTTCCTTCTGTTCCTCGTCTGGCTTGGCGCTGTCTACTACCGCCAGGGCGGAATCGAGGCGGCATGGCAAGGCACGCTCTTCATCGTGCTCATCTTTCTCTGCGTGCTGCTGCATGAGCTCGGTCATGTCTTCGCCGCCCGGCGCTATGGCGTCAAGACGCGCGACGTGACGCTTTGGCCGTTTGGCGGCATCGCCAATATGGAGCGGATGCCAGACAAGCCGAGCGAAGAGCTGGTCGTGGCGCTGGCCGGGCCCGCGGTCAACGTGGTCATCGCCGCCGTACTTCTGCTCTGGCTCGGGCCGCAGCTCGATGTCGAGAACCTGACCAGGATCGAGGATCCGGCCGTGTCTCTCGCTGCCAAGGTGGCCGGCGCCAACATCATTCTCGTTCTGTTCAACATGATCCCGGCCTTCCCCATGGATGGCGGCCGGGTATTGCGCGCGCTTC
>DASUQP010000026.1:0-3292 GCA_036280475.1 Methyloceanibacter sp.
GAGCGAGTCGGACAGCGCCTTGACGAGGATGTCGACATGCTCCCGCTGAAAGGAGAGCGGCGGGCGGATCTTCAGCACGTTGCCATAGGGGCCGGCAATGCCGACCAGCACATTGCGGTCGCGGAGCATGTCAACGATGCGCGTTGCGGTGTCCCTGGCGGGCGTTTTCGATTTGCGATCGCGCACGAGCTCGACGCCGATGTAAAGGCCCTTTCCGCGCACGTCGCCGACGCAGGCGAAGCGGTCCGCGACGGACTCGAGCTCAGCCAAGAGATAGGCGCCGGTATCGCGCGCGTTCTCTTGCAGCTTCTCGGCCTCGATCGTCTCCAGGACGGCAAGACCGGCCGCGGCGGCGACCGGGTTTCCGCCGAAGGTGTTGAAGTAGCCGGTCGTCGACCCGAATGTCGCAAGCAGTTCCGGCTTCACCGCGACCCCGCCGATGGGATAGCCGTTGCCCATCGGCTTTCCCATGGCGACCATGTCGGGGACGAGGCCGTGGCGCGCGAACCCCCACATTTTTTCGCCCGTGCGCGCGAAGCCCGGCTGCACCTCGTCGGCAATGAAAACGCCGCCCGCTTCGCGCACGCTCGCGATGGCTTCGGCCATGAACCCGGGCTCGCCCGGGTAGATGCCGTCGCTCGAGAAGATGCTGTCGGCGACGAGCGCGGCAAAGCGGATTTTCTTTCGCTTCATGGCGGCAATCGCCTTCCGCACATTGGCGGCGAAGAGCGGCCCCAAATCCTTGGACGGCGTTCGGAACGTGTCGGGGGCCGGGACCAGAAAGACGTGCGGGCTGCGCGGCTCGGCGCTCGCCGATGAGGGGGAGATTTGCGTCACGGCCAGCGTATTGCCGTGATAGGCATTCGCCGTCACGATGAAACCCGTGCCGCCCGTGACCGTGCGGGCGATGCGGAGGCTCAAGTCGACGCTTTCGCTCCCCGTGCAGGTGAAGACGATATTGGACACTTCGCGCGGCAACGTCGCCAGCAACCGCTCCGCATAGGTGTAGACAATGTCATAAAGGTAGCGGCTGTGCGTGTTGAGGGCCGCCATTTGCCGCGACACGGCAGCGACGACGCGCGGGTGGCAATGACCCACCGACGCCACGTTGTTGTAGGCGTCGAGGTGGCGCGTTCCGTCGGCGCCGATGAGCCAGACGCCTTCGCCGCGGACGAGATGGAGCGGGCGCGCGTAGAACAGCATCGATGCCGGCCCGAACGTGCGCTTACGGCGGGTAACGAGTTCCGCCACGTCGGGATCGAGGCCGGCTTCCGCGTCCATGTCGAACGCGTTGAGTTCGAGAATTTTACGTGTCGCTGTCATGACACCCGGCACAAACTTGTAGCGCTCCTCAGCGCCTTACGCCTCTAGCCTAGATCAGACCTTCGCAACCGTCTTACCCGCGAAGATAGCATCTGTTCAATTTTTCCCGAGCACCGGGCCACCGGGGAGGCCAGCCGGCGCTCCCTCCGGTCAAGGTGTGGCGCCGCCTCGTCAAATGGCTTCGGCGCCGCTGCCCTATCCTCTATAGTCCCGTGCCGTTGACGTCGATCCTTGCTTCACGAGAGCCCCATGGCAGGAGAGCCGGGCACGTTCGCCAATCGCTGGAAACGCTTCTCCGACTGGGACGAGCGCCCACTTCGGCTTGACAAATTCGCGATCGAGGACGCGGAGAACGGCTTTGCGTTTTTACGAGCCGTCACGATCCGAAGCCCGGACTGACACTGGGCGCGGGCGGCGTCGAGGTGATGGACAGCACGGGCGCTCGCGACTTCGATATGATCGACACGTTCATCGCCCGCTATCACATCGACCCCGAGATCGTGCCGGAAGCGATGGGCATGTCTTCGCACGAGGTCGCGCGCATGCTGGTCGACATGAACGTGCCGCGGAGCGAGCTCGTGCGGCTGGCCCGCGGCATGACGCCGGCAAAGCTCGCCGAGGTCGTCGCCGAGCTCTCTTCTCTCGAGATCGCCTTCGCCTATAGCAAGATGCGCGCGCGCAAGACGCCCGGCAATCAGGCGCATGTGACCAATGCCAAGGACGATCCCCTGCAAATGGCGGCGGACGCTGCGACCGCGGTCGCATTCGGATTTGACGAGGTCGAGACGACGATGCGCGTCGCGCGGAACGCCTGGTCGAACGCGGTGGCCTGTGCCGTCGGCGCTTCCGTCGGACGCTGGGGCACGCTGTTTCAGTGCTCGAGCGAGGAGGCGGAGGAGCTCAGGATCGGCATGGCCGGCTTTACGTCTTATGCCGAGACCGTCTCCGTCTACGGCACCGAGAAGAGCTTTATCGACGGCGACGACACGCCGTGGTCGAAGGCCTTTCTCGCCGCGGCCTATGCCTCGCGCGGCATCAAGATGCGCTGCACCTCGGGGGCGGGGTCCGAGCTGCTGATGGGGTTCCACGAGAAGAAGTCGCTGCTCTATCTTGAGGCGCGCTGCCTCTGTCTTCAGCGCGCCATGGGTGTGCAGGGCACGCAGAATGGCGGCATCGACGGGGCACCGATCACATGCACCGTGCCTGGCGGAATGCGCGAGCTGATGGCGGAGAATCTGATCGCCGTCTGGCTCGATCTCGAATGCGCCTCGGGCAATGACGCGCGTCCGACCGAATCGGAGATCCGCGTCGGCGCCAAGATCATGCCGTTTCTCATCGCCGGCTCGGACCTGATCTGCTCGGGCTTCGGCTCGATCCTGAAATACGACAATTCGTTCAATCCATCCCTTCTGAACGGCGAGGAGCTCGAAGACTATCTCGTGCTCCAGCGCGATTTCGAGGCGGATGGCGGGCTGACCCCGGTCGAGGAGACCCGCGTCCTTGCGCTCAGAACGCGCGCCGTCGAGGCAATCAGCGCCGTGCTCGAAGAGCTTGGCCTCGGGCAGCCGACGGAAGACATGAAGGCAAGCGTCGTCGCCGCATCGGGATCGGACGAAACGCGAAGCTATCTTCCTCGCGACGTGACGCTGATAAGCGAAAGCATCAAGGAGCGCGCGATCAGCGTCATTGACGTGATCAAGGCGCTCGCCAGGCGCGGCTTCAGCGAGGAGGCGGAGAATCTTCTCAACCTCGTGCGATTGCGGATTTCCGGCGACTATCTGCAGACCTCGGCGGTCGTGCGTGACGGCCGTGTCCTCAGCGCGATCAACGATCCGAACGATTATCTTGGCCCCGGCACCGGATACCGCGTGAGCAAGGCGCGCCGCGACGAGATCGTGGCGATCCGCGACGTGCTGACGCGCGAGGAGGTGCTGAGGGCCGAGTCCGTGCACAAGGGCGCCGAGAGCAA
>DASUQP010000027.1:0-2807 GCA_036280475.1 Methyloceanibacter sp.
GGCGAAGGACGATCGGCCGTTCGTCTTGCAGAAAGCCGGAGGCCTGCAAGGGACGTTCTGCTACGTCGCCTTCGCGCCCGAGCCGGAACGCAGCCGTCTTTATCGCCATCAAGAAGTTCGATTTCGGCGCGGCTTTGACCATGGGCGAGTTTGCCAACGAAATGCTGGAGACGATCGCGCCGCGATAGTTGGGGCGGACGCTAGCACGCAAGTTCCGCACGCGCACCTAGGCACATGCTCAACCGGTTGTAGCAGTCGTTACGGCAATGCATGCGTGCCGAAACGGGACGAGGCTCTATCGATGCGGTCGATATCAACGCGATCGATGCAGGCCGATCGCAGGTCAAGGTCACAGATTCAGTTGTCGCGCGGAGTGCATCGGCTTATGACGAACACGTCCTATCGCGCGGGCATTCTGAATGTCAGACCCGCGCGTTTTCGTCGAGCCGCTATCGAGAGGGAGGACGAAATGTTTGTAAAGAGATCCGGCTGGCAGTTCGCCTTGCTCGCGTGCTGCATGATTGCACTCGGCCTCGGCCTGGCCGGCCAAGCGTCCGCGCAAACCAAGAAGCCCAACATTCTGGTGATCTGGGGCGACGACATCGGGGGCTTCAACATCAGCGCCTATAACCAGGGCGTGATGGGTTACAAGACCCCGAACATCGACAGCATCGCCAGGGACGGCGCCCTCTTCACCGACTGGTATGGCCAGCAAAGCTGCACCGCCGGCCGCGCCGCCTTCATCACCGGTCAATCGCCGATCCGCACCGGCTTGACCAAGGTCGGACTCCCGGGCGCGCCGGAAGGCATGAAAGCGGAAGACCCGACCATCGCCACGCTGCTCAAGCCGCTCGGCTACGCGACGGGGCAGTTCGGCAAGAACCATCTCGGCGATCGCGACGAGATGTTGCCGACGGCTCATGGCTTCCACGAATTCTTCGGCAACCTCTACCATCTCAATGCCGAAGAGGAGCCGGAAAACGTCGACTAACCGAAGGATCCGGAGTTCAAGAAAAAGTTCGGGCCGCGCGGCGTCATCCATTCCTGGGCAAACGCTGATGGAACGCAAAAGATCGAAGACACCGGCCCGCTGACAAAGAAGCGCATGGAAACGGTGGACGAGGAGGTCACCAAGGCCGCGCTCGCTTTCATCGACAAGGCGCACAAGGACGGCAAGCCGTTCTTCGTCTGGTGGAATTCCACCCGCATGCACATTTTCACGCACCTCAAGCCGGAGTCCGAAGGCAAGAGCGGCCTTGGCATCTATGCCGACGGCATGGTCGAGCATGATGGCATGGTCGGTCAGCTGTTGGACAAGCTGAAGGAACTCGGCATCGAGGACAACACCATTGTCATGTACTCGACCGACAACGGCGCCGAGACCTTCACCTGGCCCGATGGCGGCACCACGATGTTCCGCGGCGAGAAGAACACGAATTGGGAAGGCGGCTACCGCGTGCCCGCGCTGATCCGCTGGCCTGGCACGATCAAACCGGGAACCATCGTCAACGACGTCTGCGCGCACGAGGACATGCTGACCACGCTGCTCGCGGCTGCCGGCGAGCCGAACGTCGCCCAGGAGTTGCTCTAGGGCAAGCAGGTCGGCGACAGGACCTACAAGGTCCACCTCGACGGCTACGACCTTGCACCTGCGCTCAAAGGCGACGGCGACTGGCCGCGCAAGGAATTCATCTACTGGACGGATGACGGCAGTGTTGCCGCCTTACGCTACGACGACTGGAAGGTCACCTTCCTGGAGCAGACGGCGGAAGGCTATCGCGTTTGGCAGGACCCCTTCACCGCGCTGCGCGCGCCGACCCTGACCAATCTGCGCATGGACCCCTTCGAGCGTGCCAGGCAGGAAGATGCGATGGGCTATCAGCGCTGGTGGATCGAGCACATGTATGTGTTCGCGCCCGCCGCCGCCTATGTGGGGCAATCGCTGCAAAGCTTCCGCGATTTTCCGCCGCGCCAGAAGCCCGGCAGCTTCAATCTCGACCGGGTGATGGAGGCGGTGACGGCCCCTTCCCCGGTCAACTAGCGATGCCGGCCTTTAGCCGCTGAAACCGCGAGGCTTGGCGAACAGCACCCGGACACCCCGGGTGCTGTTTTCGTTTGGTCAGCCTCCGGCCGAGCGCAAAAGCCTGGACAGCCGGCCCGGAGGGGGTGGTCAGGGAAGCCGAATTCTGGTTTTTCTGATCTTTGATTCCCGGTCTTCTGGCTTCCGGTCTCACCCCCGATGTTCCAGGTCTATCTGCCCATTGCCGAAATCTCGGTGAACCTTCTGGTGATGCTGGGGCTCGGCGCGGCGGTGGGCTTTCTGTCCGGCATGTTCGGCGTGGGTGGCGGCTTCCTTTTGACCCCGCTCCTGATGTTCTCCGGGATCTCGGCCCCGATCGCGGTCGCGACCGGCGCCAATCAGGTCGTCGCCACCTCGGTATCCGGCGCGCTCGCGCAATGGCGGCGCGGCAATATCGACTTCCATATGGGCGCGGTCCTGATCGCGGGCGGCGTGGTGGGGGCGCTCGCGGGCGTGTTCCTGCTCAAGGTCTTGCGCGAGGCGGGGCAAGCCGGCCTCATCGTCTCTCTGACCTATGTGGTGCTGCTCGGCGCGGTGGGCACGCTGATGCTGGGCGAGAGCCTCCGCGCACTGGGGCGCGCCCGTGCCGGCACGCCCCTCCCCGCGCGGCGCTCGGGGCAGCACAATTGGATTCACCGGCTCCCGCTCAAGCTCCGCTTTCCCCGCTCGCGCCTCTACATCAGCGCCATCCCTCCGCTCGTGATCGGCGCCGTCGTCGGCCTGCTCA
>DASUQP010000028.1:0-23767 GCA_036280475.1 Methyloceanibacter sp.
ATCCGTTCCACGGTCCGCACACCGGGCGGCACCAATTGTTCCAAGACCCGCAGCGCGGCACGCACCAATTGTTCCAAGGTCCGCAGGCATAGCCTGCCGCGGCCGGGGCTGGTCCTCCCGCCGTGCCGGCCAGCAGCACGCCAAGGAACCCTAAACCGGCGATCAAACTCTTTCTAACCATGTCGTTACCCTTTCTGCTCACCCGGTCCGCAGGAGCGCGGGCTCGGGTCTTGGCGGCGAAACTGGCACGAGTGGCCTGAACCGGGTCTGATCGCTACATTCACGTGCCGTTCAGTTTTCGAGGCTTGGCAGCGGTGGCGAAGATGAGCGATTGGAGCAAGCTTGAAGCGCCGGGTCTCGCCGCGTTCGAGGCCATCGCAGGAGAAGCCTATGCGCGGCTGCCTGCCCGCTTCCGCGCGCTCACCGGCGATATCCTGATCCGCGTCGAGGACTTTCCGACCGACGAGGTGCTCGATTCGTTGAACATCGAATCGCCGTTCGATCTGCTCGGCCTCTATTCCGGGATCGATCTTGCGCGAAAGAGCGTGAGCGACCCGCCCTCGGTGCCGGACATGGTGTTCCTCTACCGGCGCCCGATTCTCGATTACTGGGCCGAGCACGAGGAGACGCTCGGCGCCGTGATCACCCATGTTCTGGTGCATGAGATCGGCCATCATTTCGGCCTGTCCGATGCCGACATGGAGCGCATCGAGGCCGAAGCCGTCGCTTAAGGGCGCCGCTTCAGCGATTTGGCGTTGACGCTTGCGCTCCCCCCTCGCAGACTGCGGGCCGGCAAGGGGAACCGAGGCAGCAGAGGGAACGACAATGCAATCAGCTGCCCGGCTCATGATGGGGCTTGCGCTCCTCCCGCTCCTCGCCGCGACGAGCCCGATCGATCGCGACGCCGCCGCGCTCGAACAAGGCCGGCTCGTTGCGCCGGGCCGTCTCGTGGTCGCCGGGCGAAAGCTCTCTTGCGGCAAGATCGCGACGCTCCTTCGCGACTTTGAAGGCTTCGCCGTTTCCTCCACCGTCATCATGCTGAACATGCAGGCGCTCAAGGATCTGCCGCGGCCCGTGCAGTGGCTGATCTACTACCACGAATGCGGGCATATCGTTTATGGGCCGAGCGAATCGGCGGCCGACTGTTACGCGGTGAGACGCGCCAGGCGCGAGGGCTGGCTGAGCGGCGCGGCACTCGACGAGATTTGCGCGGTGTTCAATATCGCCGGTCACGGTCCCTCCCATCCCGATCCGGAGAAGCGCTGCGAGCAGCTCAGGCAATGCTTCACCAACAAGCGCGGCGTCACCGCACGTGACGAGGCGCGCTGATTGTTTTGCGGCGATTGCGCGTGCTGCTTGGGAGAATTAGAGTGCGACTCACCATGCTGGACGGACGGGCGTTTTTGCGGATGGCGCTTTCCTGCGCTGCAATCGTCGCGCTTTGCGCGGCCTATTCTGGCGCGGGCCATGCCCAGCAATGGGCGGGCAAGGAGGGCTCCACCACCTCCGGCCCCAGCCTCGACGAATATCTGAAGCAGATCGGGCCCGACGGCAGTGTCGTCGGCCATGGTCAACTCAAGATCGACGGCAAGGCCGTCAATTGCGGCAAGCGGCCGACGGTGCTGAACCCCAATTTCGACAGTTGGGGCGGCGCCTTTCCCGGCTTCCTGATCCTCAACACCAAGAAGATCGATGGGCTCTCGACCCAGGTGAAACTCTACGTCTACTCGCATGAGTGCGGGCATCAGTTCGAAGGCGCCGACGAGACCAAGGCGGACCTCTTCGCCATCAGGCGCGGCGTCAAATGGGGCTGGCTCGACGCCCAGGGGTTGGAGGACATTTGCGTCTTCATCGCGCAGCTGAAAGGCGACGCGGTCCACCCGCCCGGACCGCAGCGCTGCGAGACCATGCGCAGTTATTACCGCAAGCTGATCGAGGCCGCCGGCCAGCAAGCTAAAGTGCCTGCCTCGACGGCGAAGCCGCAAACGCTGGGGCCGCCCGAGTAGCGCGCGTGGGTCGCCTCAGAAGATCCAGGCGATCATCAGCCAGAACACCACGAAGAAAATCAAAAAGCCGAGAATTGTGAACGGCAGCTCGCCGAAGATGGCGTCGCCGCCCGAGACCACCGCCATGACCAGAATGACGGCGAAGGAGACGCCGAAGGCGATCAGCGCCGCGTTCTTGAGTCCGAGGCCCGCCGAGAACGGGTCGGCATCGCCAAGACCGGCAAGGTAATAGAGACCGGCGCCGCCGATGATGACGAGCAGCAAAACGCCTATCGTCGCGGCGACGAACAGACGAAGCGCCTCGTTGCGTTCGCGACTGTCGCTCGGTCCTGCCATCGCCGGGTTCTCCTCCGCATCCCTCAGTTGCGGTCCTCGCGCATCTCCTGCGCCTTGGCGATCGCCTCCCGGATCACATGCGGATCGGGCATGTCGGCGATGGTGAACTCGGGCTCATCGCCCGCGGTCGAGATCTGAATCGTGCCGACCCCGAAAATGCGGTTGACGAAGCTTTGCATGACGTTCACGGAGCGGACGTGCCGGAGCGACACCGAGGTGCGGTCTTTGCTCAAGATCCCGCGTTCGTACAAGATATCGCTGTCGGTGACGGTGAGCGCGGTGGCGCGCGTCAGGATGTACCAATAGACCAGAATGACAATGCCGATGCCGAAGGCGGCGATCAGCAAGACCGAAAGGATGAACCAGAAGGGATGCGCCCGGAACATGGCCGGGTGGGCTTCGTAGATCACGGTGTCTGTCATTTTCGCTCCCACATCCCGCGCTTATGACCCGCGGACCTTAGTCGCGGCGCGCCCATCTGAAAAGCTGGAAAGCGCAGCCGCTTGAGGCTACATAACCCCGGATCGCAAGAGGCACTCATGCAGAAATTCACCACGCTCACGGGGATCGCCGCGGTTCTGCCGATGATTAATGTCGACACCGACATGATCATTCCGAAGCAATATCTCAAGACCATCAAGCGCACCGGGCTCGGCAAGGGCCTGTTCGCCGATATCCGCTATGACGAAAAGGGCGCGCCCTTGCCCGATTTCGTGCTGCACAAGCCGCCCTACAATGAAGCCAAGATCCTCATCACCGGCGAGAATTTCGGCTGCGGCTCCTCCCGCGAGCACGCGCCGTGGGCGCTGCTCGATTTCGGCATTCGCTGCCTGATCGCGCCGTCCTTCGCCGACATCTTCTACAACAACTGCTTCAAGAACGGCATTCTCCCCATCACGCTCCCGCAAGCAGAGATCGACAAGCTGATCGACGACGCCGGCCGCGGCGCCAATGCCACGCTCACCATCGACCTTCCCGCTCAGGAGATCAGGGGACCGGACGGCGGCAAGATCCACTTCGAGATCGACCCGTTCCGCAAGCGCTGCCTGATGGAAGGTCTCGACGATATCGGGCTCACCCTCGAGAAGGCCGAGGCCATCGACGCGTTCGAACGGAGGGCCCGCCTCGAACGCCCCTGGGCCTGAGTACCCGCATTGCTTGGCCGTTGTTGCGGTCACGGTAACATTCCCCTCTCCCCTTGAGGGAGAGGGCTTCTCGCCCGGCGCGCGAAGCGCGACGAGGGTGAGGGGTAAATCTTTTGACGCCGGCTTCGCCCGCTTACCCCTCACCGCGCGCCACCACGCGCTCAAGCAGCGAAGCGGTAGCGCATCGAACACGCCGCGCGTGCTCTCCCCAACCTGCCTGCGCGAAGCCGAAGCGGCTTCGCTTCGGCGAAGGCAGGGGGGAGAGCGAAAGATGTTGCACAGCCCAGACCGTCATCCTGAGGTGCGAGCATGCATTTTAAACCTCCCCCTCGTGGGGAGGTCGGCGCGCTCTCGCGCGCCGGGTGGGGGCTCTCTCGGATCACTCCTACACGTCATTCCGGCGAAAGCCGGAATCCAGTAGCGGCATGTACTGCGCTTGTTTTCTGGATACCGGCTTACGCCGGCATGACGGGATCGAGTTTGGCACAAAAACGGGCGCGAGAGCGTTTGATAGCAGGACACTGTCAGGGAGGCAGTCCTGAAATGGCGTCAATGCGATCCCGGCAGGTCCTACCGGGTAAGCCGGAGTCTTGCTGGACCGCGACGGCACCGAAGACCTCATATCCGAAGCTCTCAGGCTCGCAGAAAGCAGAGGTGGTCGTCGTCGGCGCGGGCATCGTGGGGGTTACTGCCGCCTACCTGCTTCGTGAGGCCGGCGTATCGGTGGCGCTCGTGGAAGCGCGTCGCATCGGACGGCAAGTCACAGGGCGTTCCACGGCGAAGATCACCACGCAGCATTCCCTCATCTATCGATATCTCATCGACATCTTCGGTCTTCAAACGGCGCGGCACTATGCCGACGCAAATCGCCTCGGCATGAACCAAATACGGCAGTGGGTCGAGCAGCTTGGTATCGCCTGCGCTTTTGCGGCCAAAGACGCCTATGTCTATTGCAACGATTCATCGCGTCTCGGGGAGCTCGAGGCTGAGGCAGAAGCTTCGCGTCAAGCGGGGCTCGATTCAGAGGTGCTCGAAGCCGCGCCCCTTCCTTTCGCAACCTGCGGCGCCTTGCGATCGCGAGACCAGGCGCAATTCAATCCGGCGCAATACCTGATCGGCTTTGCGAAAGCGGCTGAAGCGGCCGGCGTCCTTGTCTTCGAAGAGACGCGCGTGACTTCTGTCGAGGAGAAGGACGGCTGGCACCTCAAGGCCGGCCGAGCCTCAATCCACGGCGAGAGTGTGGTGTTGGCCACCGCCATGCCGATCGCAGGTCCCGTGCGCTACGACAAGCGCAGCCGGCCGCGGTCGCACATTTGCATGGCTTTTCGCGTCGATGCAGGCGCGGCGATCGACGGCATGTTCATCGGCGTCGACGAACCCACGCATTCTCTCAGAATGGGCCGCGACGGCGACGGTCTGTTGCTGGTGGTTCTGGGCGCCAAATTCGTTACGGGCCTGGAAGGCGACATCGCGAAGCATTTTCGCGAACTCGAAGCCTGGACAAGGCAAAATCTTGAAGTTGGCGATGTCGCATGGCGGTGGGTCAATGAAGATTACGATACCCCCGATCGGCTGCCGCTCGTCGGAGCATCGGCTGACGCGCCGGGGCTCTACATCGCCACTGGCTTCAACGCCTGGGGCATCAGCAACGGCACGGCGGCGGGCATCCTGATTGCCCAACAAATTCTCGGCAACTCACCCCCATGGGCATCGATTTACGATCCTGAGCGCAAGCTCTCGGAAAAGTTCAACAAGGGTGGCAATAGCCAATCGGTCGTGCGTAGCCTCGACGATATCGCGTCAGGCGAAGGTGGCGTGATGAATCTTGGGCAGGGCAAGATTGCGGTATGGAAAGGGGACGACGGCGTCCCTCATGCCGTCTCGGCGTCTTGCACGCACGAAGGTTGCATCGTGACGTGGAACAATGCCGACCGAACCTGGGACTGTCCCTGCCACGGCTCCATCTTCACGGCAGATGGCAGCGTCATTCATGGACCGGCGGTCGAGCCCTTGCCGCCGCGGAAGCTGCCGCCAAACTGGCTTCGCTAATCTTTGCCATCCGCGCGTCATCCTGAGGTGCGACCTGCCTGCGCGAAGCCGGGGCTTCGCTCCGGCTAAGGCAGGGCGGAGCGGCCACCTCAGGATGACGACGCTTCAAAAAGTAGCTCGTCACGCCGTTACCTCGCAGCGAGATGAAGCGCCAATGGAATGGATTGCCGGAGCCTGTTCCCGGACTTGATCCGGCGGATCAAGCCCGGCAATGACGGTGACCTTGGGTGTCACTCAATCGCGGGCGCGCAGGCGCGGCCTGGAGCATGACCCTTACCCACCCGACTCCCAAACGCTACTCGATTGGAATTGGCGCCGACGTCTGCTCGATCAGCGTCTTGCCGTCGCGCGAGATCTTGGCAGCGGCCTGATAGTTGCCTTCCGGCCAGCCGCCGGCGGGAACGCCCCGCTTGCCCGCTTGCAGCAGAAACCGCGCCCGGTCCTCGGCCAGCGTCTCACTGTTGCGGTGCAAGGGCTTTCCGTCTTTCTTGAGCGCGATCTCCACCACATCGCCCTTCTTCAGCTCGGCCGCCGAGACATAGGCGATTGCCCCCGTGTTGAAACGGGGGACGGGGAGCGCCGCGCCCGTCTCAAGCTCTTCCTGGCTGACCTCGTGGTCGGAAAGTCCAAGCGCGAGCACCTTGGTCTCCGCCAGGGCAGCCGCCGGCGCTGCCAGAATGACCACCAACGCAAACACCGCTCTTGTCAGCATCGGGCTCTCCCGTTACCCAAACCGCACGTCTTCAGTGGGTCTACATGAGGCAAAAATCAATCCTCGTCATGGCCGGGCACAGGAGTTTATGCAGCCAAAGGAGCGACACGGCCTATGACGACCATTAAGCTTTTGCTGCTTCCCGGCGACGGCATCGGCCCCGAAGTGATGGGCGAGGTCGAGCGCGTCGTCGCCTGGGTGAACCGAACGGGGCTCGCCTCGATCGAGACGGAGACCGATCTGGTCGGCGGCTCGGCCTATGACGCCCACGGCCAGGCCGTCTCCAACGCCACCATGGACCGCGCGCTTGCCGCCGATGCCGTCATGCTCGGCGCGGTGGGCGGACCGAAATGGGATGGCGTGCCTTACGACCAGCGCCCGGAAGCGGGCCTGCTTCGGCTCCGCAAGGACCTTGCGCTCTTCGCCAATCTTCGTCCCGCCATCTGTTATCCCGCGCTCGCCGACGCCTCCTCACTCAAGCGCGACCGCGTCGACGGCCTCGACATCATGATCGTGCGCGAGTTGACCGGCGGGGTCTATTTCGGCGAACCGAAGACCATCAGCGATCTCGGCAACGGCCAGAAGCGCGCCATCGATACTCAAGTGTACGACACCCACGAAATCGAGCGCATCGCCACCGTCGCCTTCGATCTCGCCCGCGAGCGGAAGCGGCTGGTGCACTCGGCCGAGAAACGCAACGTGATGAAGACCGGCGTGCTGTGGAACGAGGTGGTCACCAAACTCCACAAGGAGCGCTATGGCGACGTGACGCTGCACCATATCCTTGCCGACAACTGCGCCATGCAGCTCGTGCGCGCGCCGAAGCAGTTCGACGTGATTGTCACCGACAATCTGTTCGGCGACATGCTGTCTGACGAGGCCGCCATGCTTACAGGCTCGCTCGGCATGCTGCCCTCGGCTTCGCTCGGCGAGGCCGACGAGCGCGAGCATCGTCGCGCGCTCTACGAGCCGGTGCACGGCTCGGCGCCCGACATCGCAGGTCAGGGCATCGCCAACCCGATCGCCACCATTGCCAGCCTCGGCATGTGCCTGCGCTATTCCTTCTTCCTCGGCGACACCGCCGACCGCATCGACCGGGCGATCGCGCGCGTGCTCGACCAGGGCCTCCGCACGGCCGATATCAAGCAGGAGGGCTGCCGCACCGTTGGCACGCGCGAGATGGGCGAGGCGATCGTCGCCGCGCTCGACGGCGCCGGCTAGCGCCGCGACAAAGACCCTAGAATTTGAACTCGATGTCGAACTTGTAGGTGACGTCGGAGACAGCGTCGGAGATCCCGAACAGGGTGCCGGCCGCGAATTCCCACTCGGTCCTCCCCCCGCGCCCCTCGAACTCCCAATAGGCGACTGGGCCTAGGCGGTGCTCCTGATCGTTGAACGAGCCCGCGTTGGCGAGATCCTCGATCTCGCTGTAACCCTCCACGCCCAGCCCGAATCTGTCGTTGAATTCGTGCTTCAGGCGCCAATTGACCTTGAGCTCGAGACTGTCGATCTCGGCCTCGCTGCCGACTTGCCCGACGAAGAACGTGTTGATCGTGAAAGAGTCCTTGCCCCTGACATATTTCGCGAGCGGCCCGAACAGAATCTCGTCGGGGATGTCGTCCTGGAGCGCGAACTCGTAAAGGGTGCGGAACGCAACGCCCCACCCGTCGCCGCGCCGCTCGACGATTTCATACTGAGCGCCGAGTTCCAGTCGCCTGGCTTCGAAGCTTTCGCCGATATCCTGCCGGAACGTCCCCTCGAGGATCAGCTCCCACCGGTCGGTCAGCCCGTGCTTGAGCTCGACTTCGTGCGATTGCCTGCGCCGCTCGTCGTCTCCCGGACCGGAATAGAACGCGCCGTGCTCCTCAAGGGCGGTCACGCCCTTTTTCACATCGGGCGAGCGCACGTAGAACTGGGCGGCGGCTATGTGCGCCGAGAGCACAAGCAGGCATGATGCGGCGCCCAGGCAAGCGATCGGCCGCCGGAGCGCAAGAAGGCTCCACCAATGCACGGTATCCCCCTAACCCCGTCGCAACGGCCAAGCCTAGGGCGCTCCGCCAATTGACCGAAATGAAAAGTTTACATTTGAAACCATGAACAAAATTCATCAGTAGGCGATATATGCGGGAGCGTTCTGCCTACCAGATGTCAGGTATCAGGTATCAGGTGTCAGATGTCGGCGAGTCTGATACCTGATACCTGTTACCTGGTCGGCAAGAAGAATGAATCCCGCTTTGCGCCTGTTGGCCGTCGCCGCCTTGCTTTTCGCTTCAGGCGCGCTCGCGCTTGCCGCGGAAGGCGATGCGGCGCAAGGCGCCGCCGGGCAGGCGCCGGCCGCGGCAGAGCCTGCCGAGGCCAAACGGGTGCTGACGCCGGAGGAGGAGGCCGAGAAGGAGGCGCGCAAGGCCTGCAAGACCAAGATCTGCGACATCATCGCCACCCGTGACCCGAACGGCGAGGACGTAACGTGCGACATCGTCAAGACCTGGCGCGAGGAGGACATCGTCAAGACGCTTGGCGGCAGCATCGGCTGGCCCTGGGGCAAGGCTGTGTGCCAGTCGAAGCTCGAGCTTCAGCGCAAGCCACTCGCTTTGGCGATGAGCGAGCCGGCCCACGAAATCGTCATGCCGGTGCAGAAAGTGCGCTGCACGCTCGCGCAGAAAACCGAGGGCGAGCCTTTCACGGTCGAGGTGAGCCTCGCGCCCAAGGTGAAGTTCGAGAACGGGAAGGCGACAGAGGCAAAAATCAATTGGGGCGAGGCCTCGGCGCCGCTTCTCATCTATCCCCTCATCTATGCCGGCACCGGGCTCGACAATGAGACCAACGTGCTCGGACCCGAGGTCGTACGCATGGTCAACGAGTTCACGACCAAGAAATGTACCGAACTGAAGGTTGAACTGCCGGGCCCGAGCCCGAACTAGAGTGGAGCCGGTCCCGCGCTTTCAGTTCGTTCCTGTCAGGTGAACGAAACGTCACAGTCGGGGCTTAATCTGCCCCTGGCAATCATACCGTAACGCGATGGACAATCTGAACCACATCGAGGCGCAGACCGCCACCCCGCCCGAGCCAAGCCCCTCAGGCGAGCTGCCTCGCCCGTCGGCGGCGAACAGCCGCCGCACGTCCGCCCTCTTGCGCGATTTCATCGCCGCCGAGACGGGCTCGCGCGTCAGTCTCGGCGCGCTCCGCGATGCGCTCGGCGATCGCGGCTTTGGCGTCCTTCTTTTCATTTTCGCCCTGCCGAATCTCGTGCCGGTGAACATTCCGCTGCTTTCAGTCGTCCTGGGCTTTCCGCTCGTGCTGTTGGGGGCGCAGCTTGCCTATGGGCGCCATAAGCCTTGGTTCCCCGCTTGGCTCACGCGCCAGACCTTCTCGCGCCAAGGCTTCGCCGCCGTCGTCACGCGCGCGCTTCCCTATCTGGAACGCGCCGAGCGCTTGCTTCGCCCGCGGCTCACGTTTCTCTTGTCCTGGACCGGCGAGCGCCTGATCGGCATTGCCATCCTCATTCTCGCCTTGGTCCTCTTTGCGCCGATCCCCTTCGCTAACTGGCCCCCGGCCTGCGCCATCGCCATCATGGGTCTTGCCATCGTCGAGAAGGATGGCGTTGCCGTCTTGGTCGGGCTCGCCGTGGGTGTGGTGAGTCTGATGGTGGCGGCGACGGTGGTGGTGGGCCTGATCAAGGCCTTCCTTCTGCTCTTTTCCGGCATGTTTGGCTGAGGCACGGCTTCTTCCCCGTCCTTCCCGGGTCAGGTCTGGCCGCTGGCCCTGGATAACCGGCGTGGATCGTTTCCCCGATGGCCAGAAAGGCGATCTTCGCTAGCGCATGACGCTCCGCGCCGCTTGCGTCACGCGCCATACGATATTGCCGACATCGTCGGCGACCAGAAGCGCGCCGGTGCGATCGATGGCGACGCCGGCCGGACGGCCCTGGGCCTCGCCTTGATCGCTGAGGAATCCCGTCAGCACGTCGACCGGCGCGCCCGAAGGCGTCCCTTCGGCAAAGGGGACGAACACCACCTTGTAGCCGCTGTACGGAATGCGGTTCCACGATCCATGCTCGCCGATGAACGCCCCGCTCCTGAACGCTTCCGGCAACGACGTGCCTTGCGCGAAGGCGAGTCCGATCGGTGCCACGTGATTGCCAAGCGAATAGTCGGGCGCGATCGCTTTTGCCACCAGCTCCGGGTTCTGCGGCTTCGCGCGTTCATCGACATGCTGGCCCCAATAGCTGAACGGCCAGCCGTAGAAGGCGCCCTCCTTCACCGACGTGAGATAGTCGGGCACGAGATCGGCACCGAGCTCGTCGCGCTCGTTCACCACCACCCACAGCACGCCGCTTTGCGGCTCGAACGCAAGGCCGACCGGATTGCGCAATCCCGTGGCGAAGCTGCGGGACTGCCCGGTCAGGGGATCGATCTCGAGGATTTGCGCACGGCCCTCCTCGTTGGCGAGACCATTCTCCGCGACGTTGCTGTTAGAGCCGACACCGACATAGAGCCGCGACCCGTCGCGGTTCGCGGCAAGGCTCTTGGTCCAGTGATGGTTGATCTGACCGGCGGGGAGATCGCCAATCTTGGTACCCTGCGTCTTCAGCTCGGCCGCGCCTTCTTGGTAGTCGAAGCTGAGCAGCGCGTCGGTATCGGCGACATAGAGCTTGTTCCCGACGAGCGCCATGCCGAAGGGCGAGTTGAGACCTTCGAGAAAGACGGTTCTCGTCTCGGCCACGCCGTCGCCGTCGCCGTCACGCAAGAGAATGATGCGATTGGGGCTCGGCACGCCGGCGCCTGCGAGGCTCATGGCCTTGGCCATCACCCATGCCTTGAACCCGCCCGGGCCCTCCTTCTTGGGCGCGTTGGTCTCGGCCACGAGAACGTCGCCGTTCGGCAAGATATGAAACCAGCGGGGGTGATCGAGGCCCGTGGCGAAGGCGTTGACGGCAAGACCCTCGGCAGGTTTTGGCGTTGCGCCCTCAGGCCAGCCGACGGCCGGCGCGATATTTACGGCGGGAAGCGGCCCCTCGCTCGGCGGGGGAATTTTCGGATTGGGGCCTTGCGTCTCCGCATCGGTCAGCGCGGCCGAATCGCATCCGGCGAGGAGAGCGGCAAGCAACACGAGAAGGGTGGCGCGGAGCAGGGCAATCATGGTCGGTCCGGGGCCAGAGTCTTTCTCGCGCACAACGCTTTACAACCGCGGGTCAATCCCCGTAAATCGGCCGAAAATTGCCGCCAACGCGCTTGAACGAAGGAGCATCGGAAGCATGGGTTACAAAGTCGCGGTCATCGGCGCGACCGGAAATGTCGGTCGCGAGATGCTCAACATCCTAGCCGAGCGCGAGTTCCCGGCCGATGAGGTGTTCGCCATCGCCTCGCGGCGGTCGATGGGGGTCGAGGTCTCGTTCGGCGATCAGCGGCTGAAATGCCGGGATCTCGAGCAGTTCGACTTTCGCGGCGTCGATTTCGCGCTGATGTCGGCGGGCTCCGCCATTTCCAAGGAGTGGTCCCCGAGGGTCGGCGCCCAGGGCTGCGTCGTGATCGACAACTCGTCGTGCTGGCGCTACGACCCCGACGTTCCGCTCATCGTGCCCGAGGTCAACGCCGACGCGGTCGCCGGCTTCACCAAGAAGAACATCGTCGCCAATCCGAATTGCTCGACTGCCCAGCTTGTGGTGGTGCTTAAGCCCCTGCATGACCGCGCCAAGATCAAGCGCGTCGTCGTTGCGACCTATCAGTCGGTGTCGGGCGCCGGCAAGGAGGCGATGGACGAGCTGTGGGACCAGACCAAGGGCATCTTCGCGACCGCCGCTCCGGCGCCGAAGAAATTCACCAAGCAGATCGCCTTCAACGTCATTCCCCATATCGACGTCTTTCTTGATGACGGCTCGACCAAGGAGGAATGGAAGATGGCGGCCGAGACCAAGAAGATCCTCGACCCGAAGATCAAGCTGATCGCGACCTGCGTGCGCGTGCCCGTGTTCGTCGGCCATTCCGAGGCCGTCAATGTCGAGTTCGAGGAGCCGCTCACGGCCGAGGAGGCCCGCACGATCTTGCGCGAGGCGCCGGGCGTGCTCGTGATCGACAAGCGCGAGCCCGGCGGCTACGTGACTCCGGTCGAATGCGTGGGCGACTATGCGACTTTTGTCAGCCGCATCCGCGAGGATCAGACGCTCGACAACGGCCTGTCCTTCTGGGTCGTGTCCGACAATTTGCGCAAAGGCGCCGCGCTGAACACGGTGCAGATCGCCGAAACGATCATCAACCGCAACCTGCTCGACCGCGCCGCTTAAGCCCGGCGGCGGGGCAGCCTACGCCTCGATCAGGGCCGTGAAGCGTTCCTTTTCCGGCGCAAGCGCGAGCAATTGGCCGCTACCGATATCGAAGTGGAGGCCGTGTAGCGCCAGCAGCCCGTCCTCGACGCGCTTCTTGACGAACGGGAAGCTGCCGAGATTCGCCAGCGACGAGCGAATTGCGGCAAGCTCGAAGGCCATCGCGTCGCCATAGGTGAAGACGTCGCTTTCGACGAGTTTCAGATTGTCGAGCAGCGTGAGCCAGCTGCCGATGAAGCCTTGCCCTCGAACGTTCTCGCGCACGCCGCGACGATAAGCGTTGACGCCGCCACAATGCGAATGCCCGAGCACGATGATGTGGGGCACCTTGAGCGCCATGGCGGCATATTCCACCGCGGCGCTCGTACCGTGATATTTGCCTTCCGGCTCGTAAGGCGGCACGAGATTGGCGACGTTGCGCATGATGAAGAGCGCGCCCGGCTCTGCATCGAAGATCGCTGAGACGTCGACGCGCGCATCGCAACAGGCGATCACCATCGCCGTCGGCGTCTGGCCAAGCTCGGCGAGCTGGAGATAGCGTCCGCGATTCCTGGTATGCTCGTCGCGGCGGAAGCGGAAATGCCCCTCGACCAGCGTTCTTGGCAGTTGCAAGGCCTCGCCTCCCCAAAAGCCGAACTCTGGGCAGCATTTCAGCCGCGTCCGCTTTTGTCCAGATCGGCCGATAGAGCGCGCCTATCGGCCGTTCGGGAGCGCCCACTTGATTCACGGCGTTGACGGGAGCAAGGCTGCGGCGATCGGCAACGCAGAGGCGCGGCCTCAGGCGCGGCCTCAGCCGCGCCCGCCGAAGGAGAGTGTCCCCATGGCAAAGGTCCTCGTTGTTCTCTATGACGATCCCGTCACCGGCTATCCGCCGAAATATGCCCGCGACGATATCCCCAAGATCGACCACTATCCCGACGGGATGACGACGCCCACGCCGAGCAAGGTCGACTTCAAGCCCGGCGAACTGCTGGGCAGCGTTTCGGGCGAGCTCGGGCTTCGCAAGTTTCTCGAGGACGCCGGACACACACTGGTGGTGACCTCAGACAAGGATGGTCCCAACTCCGTCTTCGAGAAGGAGCTTTCAGATGCCGAGATCGTCATCTCCCAGCCCTTCTGGCCCGCCTACATGACCAAGGAGCGCTTCGACAAGGCGAAGAAACTCAAGCTCGTGGTCACCGCCGGCATCGGCTCAGACCACACCGATCTGCAGGCGGCCATGGACAAAGGCATCACCGTCGCCGAAGTCACCTATTGCAACTCGATCAGCGTCTCCGAGCATATCGTGATGATGATCCTCGCGCTCGTCCGCAACTACATCCCGTCTTACGGGTGGGTAATCAAAGGAGGCTGGAACATCGCCGACTGCGTCGAGCGCTCCTACGATCTCGAAGGCATGAATATCGGCACTGTCGCCGCCGGCCGCATCGGACTTGCCGCGCTCCGTCGCCTGAAGCCTTTCGACGTCAAGCTGCACTACACCGACAAGCATCGGCTGCCGGAGAAGGTGGAGAAGGAACTCGATCTCACCTTCCATCCCAATGTCGAGTCGCTGGTCAAGGTCTGCGACGTGGTCACCATCAACGCGCCGCTTCACCCCGAGACCGAAGGTATGTTCAATGACAAGCTGATCGGCAAGATGAAGCGCGGCGCTTATCTCGTGAACACGGCCCGCGGCAAGATCGTCGATCGCGACGCCGTCGTGCGCGCGCTCGAAAGCGGGCAGCTTGCAGGCTATGCCGGCGACGTGTGGTTCCCGCAGCCTGCGCCGCGCGATCATCCCTGGCGCACTATGCCCCATCACGGCATGACCCCGCATATCTCTGGGAGCTCGCTCTCGGCCCAGGCGCGTTATGCCGCGGGCGTGCGCGAGATACTTGAGAGCTATTTCGCCAAGAAGCCGATCCGCACCGAGTATCTGATCGTCGATAAGGGCAAGCTTGCCGGGACCGGCGCCCATTCCTATACGGCCGGCGATGCCACCAAGGGGTCCGAGGAAGCGGCGAAATTCAGAAAAGGCGCTTAGCGGGACACCGGCGGTCAGGCTTGCGCCGCGGATTTCGCTCAAGCAACGGCTCATGTGCCGCGGGCATAGTTGCGCGGTGACGTGCCGCGCTTGGCCCTTGCGGTCACGGGCAAGCCCGGCCAGACTGCGGCCCCTGACGCGCAGGTTGGGGCAGGACCTATGGCAAGTGCTGGGGGATCTATAGCCGCGAGCGACCGTATCGGCCTGCTCGACAAGGCGAGGATCATTGCGCCGCCAGACTATAACCGCTGGCTGGTGCCGCCTGCCGCGCTCGCCATCCATCTCTGCATCGGCATGGCCTACGGCTTCAGCGTGTTCTGGCTGCCGCTCGGGCGCGCCGTCGGCGCCGCTCAAGGTCTCGACAAGGCCATCCCGTGTCCCGGCGACGCGACCACCTTCTTCGGCAAGGTGGCCATAACGGCGCAGGCCTTGTTCGCCACCGACTGCGATTGGACCCAGTTCGATCTCGGCTGGATGTACACACTGTTCTTCGTCCTGCTCGGCGTGTCGGCGGCAATCTGGGGCGGCTGGCTCGAGCGGGTCGGACCGCGCAAAGCCGGCGTCGTCTCGGCGTGTTGCTGGTGCGGCGGCCTGATGATCTCGGCGATCGGCGTCTACCTTCATCAACTTTGGATGATGTGGCTCGGCTCCGGGTTCATCGGCGGCATCGGGCTCGGTCTCGGTTACATCTCGCCGGTCTCCACGCTGATCAAGTGGTTTCCCGATCGCCGCGGCATGGCCACGGGCCTCGCCATCATGGGGTTCGGCGGCGGGGCCATGATCGGCTCGCCGCTCGCCACCATCCTGATGAACTACTACGACACGCCCACTTCGGTCGGCGTGTGGGAGACGTTCGTCACCCTCGGCGTTGGCTACTTCATTTTCATGATGAGCGGCGCCTTCGGCTATCGGCTGCCGCCCCCGGGTTGGAAACCCGAAGGCTGGACGCCTCCGGCAAGCGGCAAGGCGATGATCGCGACCGGGCATGTCCACCTCAGGGACGCGCACAAGACGGTGCAGTTCTGGCTGCTCTGGGCGGTGCTGTGCCTCAACGTCTCCGCCGGCATCGGGATCATCGGCGCCGCCTCGCCCATGCTGCAAGAGACGTTCGGCGGCAGGCTTTTCGGCGACGCTTCCGTCGGCTTCGCCGATTTCACCGACGACCAGAAGGCCAAGGCGGCGCTGGTCGGTGCCGCCTTCGTCGGCCTCTTCTCGCTGTTCAACATCGCCGGCCGCATCTTTTGGGCCTCGCTCTCCGACACGATCGGCCGCAAGGCCACGTATTTCATCTTCTTTTCGCTCGGCTTTGCCTGCTATGCCGCGTCGCCGACCCTTGCCACGCTCGGCGCGCTTGCCTTGTTTGCCGCCGCCTTCTGCCTGATCGCCTCGATGTACGGCGGCGGGTTCGCTACTATTCCGGCCTATCTCGCCGACATCTTCGGCACGCAATTCGTGGGCGCCATTCACGGACGCCTGCTGACCGCCTGGTCGACCGCCGGCATCGTCGGGCCGGTGATCGTCAACTACATGCATGATGCGCGCAAAGCGGCGGGCGTGCCGCCGGACCAGATCTATCACCCGATCTTCTACGTCCTGGCGGGCCTGCTGGTGGGAGGTTTTGTCGCCAATCTTTTGATCCGGCCGCTCAACAAGAAGTGGTTCATGAAGCCCGAGGAGGTCGAAGCCCTACAGGTCAAGACAGCCGTCACATCCGCGCGACGGGACACCGAGACTCGTCCAGCGGCGGCGGTCAATCGGAACATTCGCCTGCTCCAGCCGGCTGGCATGGCGCTGATCGCGGTCGCTCTCGTCTGGTGGATCCATTTCTATACCAAGGCAGGAGGCATCGACGGCGCGTGGGAGTGCCTCGTCTTCACCCCGAGCTTCTGCCAGAGCGCAATCGCTCAGGCCGAGCTTGCCGGCAGTTTCGCCTATCGCCCCTTCCTGATGTGGATCGGGCTCGCGCTGTGGCTCGCCGGGATCGTGCTGAACCCAAGGCGGATCGAGATCGCCCCCTTCGCCTGGGCGGCGGTCGGCATTCCGCTGCTGTGGGCGGTGTGGATCACGATCGAAAAGGCGCTGGTCATTTTCACTTAAGCGGCCGGACCGGCCGGCACTGTTTTGCAATTCGGCTTTGTCCCGGGCCGTGGCTGGCTTCAGCCTCAATATCCGGGATCCTGAGGACCAGGAATTCCCCGAAATCGAGCCTAGCGGGCAAATTCCTGTCAGAATTTCTTAATGTGGCTTTCAGGGAGCGTTCATGGTCGCGTCATGCAGCCCTCATCCCCAGCCCCCATTATCTAAGCTGTTAGTTCACCGAAGGAGACGACCAATGAAAGAGTGGCTCAAGCCCGAGATCACCGAGTCCGAGGCCGGCATGGAAGTGACCAGCTATCTTCCCGCCGAGCTCGACCGCGCTTAACCAAGCGTCGATCTTACAAGTTTTCGTCTGAAGATGGCGGTTCCCACGAAAGTGGGGATCGCCATTTTCGTGCCTGGACTGGCCTCTTTGCTGCCCCTCGGCTCTTCACGCGCCGATCATCGGATTCGGCGGCCCGGCTCTTCCCCGCGCCTGTCCTTGTCTCGGCGTAGGCCGCAAACTAAGGTCGGCGAGCGCGAAGGACGCGATGAGCCGACATGAACGAGAAGCAGAGCCGAGAGATCGACAGGACCGTCACCGGCAATTTCTTCGAGGATTTCAAGCTCGGACAGGAGATCGTGCATGCGACCCCGCGCACGGTGACGGTGGGCGATGTGAGCCTGTTCACCGCGCTCTACGGTCCGCGCTTTGCCGTGCAGTCCTCCGACGCATTCGCGCAAGGCATCGGCTATCCGCGTTCGCCCATCGAAGATCTCCTCGTCTTCCACATCGTCATCGGCAAGACGGTGCCGGACATTTCGCGCAACGCCATCGCCAATCTCGGCTACGCCGAGTTTCGCTTCCTCGCGCCGGTCTATCCCGGCGACACGCTCGCCTCGGTCTCGGAAGTGATCGGGGTCAAGGAGAACTCCAACAGGAAGAGCGGCACGGTCTATGTGCGCTCGACGGGCAAGAACCAGCGCGGACAGAAAGTGCTCTCCTATGCGCGCTGGGTGATGGTGAACAAGCGCAACCCGGATTCCCCTTCTCCCTCACCCGTGGTGCCCGAGCTCGCCTCGAGCGTCGATCCGGCGACGCTCGGCACGGCGTTGCCGCCGCTCACGCTTTCCGGCTACGACGATGCTCTGGCCGGCTCGCCCCGGCGCTTCGACGATTACGCGGTCGGTGACAGGATCGACCATGTCGACGGGCAGACCATCGAAGAAGCCGAGCACCAACTTGCCACGCGCCTCTTCCAGAACACCGCGCGCGTCCATTTCAACCAGCATATCGAAGGCAAGGGACGGTTCGGCAGGAGGCTTGTCTACGGCGGTCACATCATCTCCATCGCCCGCTCCTTGAGCTTCAACGGCCTTGCCAATGCCTTTCACATCCTCGGGCTGAACGGCGCGCGTCACGTGGCACCCTCTTTCGCCGGCGATACCATCTACGCCTGGAGCGAGATCCTCGACAAAGCCGAGCTTCCCGGGCGCTCGGACATGGGCGCGCTGCGCTTGCGCACCTTCGCCGTCAAGGATCGCTCTTGCGCCGACTTTCCCGGCCTGAAGGCAGACGGGAACCATGAGGACGGCGTGGTTCTTGATATGGATTATTGGGTGGCGCTGCCGCGGTAGTCTTGCTTTCGCCGTCCAGCGGTTGTCATGCCCGCGAAAGCGGGCATCCAGTATCCCCTGACCTCGAACCAAATCGCGCTGTCTGTAGTTACTGGATCGTCTGCTTTCGCGGACGATGACACAGGAGGAAGGCGATGCGACAAAAATTGGTCTCGGCGGCGATTGTTCTGGGGGCAGCGCTTGCTCTCGGATCGCCGGCAGGAGCGGCCGACAGCGCGAGTGCGAGCCTGAAGGACGCGAGCGGCAATCAGGTCGCCAAGGCCACGCTGACGAATGCGAAAGAGGGTGTCCTGATCCGCCTCGATTTGAGCGCCGTGCCTGCGGGCGAGCACGCCTTCCATATTCATGCCGTGGGGAAGTGCGAACCCCCGGACTTCAAATCGGCGGGCCCCCATTTCAACCCTGACACATCCAAGCACGGGCTGATGAACCCTGAAGGCCCCCACGCCGGCGACATGCCGAACCTGCATGTCCCCGCCGACGGCAAGCTCAGCATCGAGGTGTTGAATCCCACCGTGACCTTGAGCGCCGACTCCGCGCTGCTCGACGAGGACGGCGCGGCTCTCGTCATCCATGCGGGGTCCGACGACTATAAGAGCGACCCGGCCGGAAATGCCGGCGACCGCATCGCCTGCGGCGTTATCACGCCCTAGCTCGGCATTAAGCCCAAGCCGGGTTCGATTGCTTGAGCCCTCCGACTTGCGTTATGAGAGAGGCTCGTCTGGGCAAGCAACCGCACGAGAACCATGGGCAAGGCGAGGCTAGGGGCGGAGCGGCCGCTCTCCCCGCATCTGCAGATTTACCGGCCGATGCTGACGATGATGATGTCGATCGCGCATCGCATCTCGGGCACGGCGAATGCGGCGGGCTTTGTCCTGCTCGCCATGTGGCTGGTCGCCATCGCCGCCGGGCCGCAAGCTTACGCCCAAGTCTCGAGCGTCTTCGCCAGCATCCCCGGGCGCATCGTGCTGTTTCTGTTCACCTGGTCGCTCGTCCATCACATGCTGGGCGGAATCCGTCACCTGATCTGGGATACCGGTCGCGGCCTCGACAGGACGAGCATCGAGGTGTTCGCCTGGTTCACCATACTCGGCTCGACAGCGCTCACGATTCTTATCTGGTACGCGGGCTACGCGCTGAGGGGGAGCCAATAGCATGGCCACGCCGCTGAAACGGGTGCGCGGGCTTGGCGCCGCTCACGGCGGCACCGAGACCTTCTGGCGCCAGCGCATGACGGCGATCGCCAACATCCCGCTCGTGCTGTTCCTGATCTACGCGATCGTCAGCCATATCGGCGCCGATTACGGCACGGTGAGAGCCTATTTCGCGCAAATCCCCGTGGCTCTCCTCATGCTCGCGCTCGTCATCTCCGCCGCCATCCATATGCGCATCGGGCTGAAGGAGATCATCGAGGATTATGTTCACGGCGAAGGCGCGAAGGTCGCCGCGATCCTGCTTGCGACTTTCTTCGCGGCCGGCGTGGGTCTCGCCGCCGTTCTCGCCATCCTCAAGATCGCTTTCGGATCCTAGGCGCCATGGCTCAAGACGCAACGTTACAGGACGCCCCGCCGCACAACGCGGTCCAGATCAATGGCCGCGCCTATCCGATCGTCGACCATGCGTATGATGTGATCGTAGTCGGCGCCGGAGGCGCAGGTCTGCGGGCCGTAGTCGGCTGCAGCGAAGCGGGCTTGCGCACCGCCTGCATCACCAAGGTGTTCCCCACCCGCTCGCACGCCGTCGCGGCGCAAGGCGGCATCGCGGCTGCGCTCGGCAATATGGGTCCCGACGACTGGCGCTGGCACATGTACGACACGGTCAAGGGCTCCGATTGGCTCGGCGACCAGGACGCCATCGAATATCTCTGCCGCAACGCGCCTGAGGCCGTCTACGAGCTCGAACATTGGGGCGTGCCCTTCTCGCGCACCGAGGACGGCAAGATCCTCCAGCGCGCCTTCGGCGGCATGACCACGGATTTCGGCAAGGGCCAGGCCAAGCGCACCTGCGCCGCCGCCGACCGCACCGGTCACGCCCTGTTGCACACGATGTACGGCCAGGCGCTGCGTCATTCGGCCGAGTTCTTCATCGAATATTTCGCCATTGATCTCATCATGGACGACGAGGGACGCTGCCGCGGCGTCGTCGCGCTGTCGATGCAGGACGGAACCTTGCATCGTTTCCGCGCCCACCAGGTCATTCTCGCCACCGGCGGCTATGGCCGCGCCTATTTCTCCTGCACCTCCGCCCATATCTGCACCGGCGACGGCAACGCCATGGTGCTCCGCGCAGGTCTCCCGCTCCAGGACATGGAGTTCGTGCAGTTCCATCCGACCGGCGTCTATGGCGCCGGTGTGCTCATCACCGAGGGCGCGCGCGGCGAAGGCGGTTTCTTGCGCAATTCCGAGGGCGAGAAATTCATGGAGCGCTATGCGCCCTCGGCCAAAGACCTCGCCTCGCGCGACGTCGTCTCGCGCGCCATCACCATCGAGATCAGGGAGGGGCGCGGCCACGGTCCCGACCAGGACTACGTCCATCTCCATCTCGACCATCTCGACGATGCGCTGATCGAGGAGCGGCTCCCCGGCATCACCGAGTCGGCCCGCATCTTTGCCGGCGTCGACGTCAGAGAGGCGCCGATCCCCGTCACGCCCACCTGCCACTACAATATGGGTGGGATCCCGACCAACATGCATGGCGAGGCGATCAGCCCGCGCGACGGCGACCCCGACGCCATCGTTCCGGGGCTGATGGCGCTTGGCGAGGCGGCTTGCGTGTCCGTGCATGGCGCCAATCGGCTCGGGTCCAATTCCCTGATCGATCTCGTCGTGTTCGGCCGCGCCGCAGCGCACCGCTGCGCCGAGCTCATCACCAAGGGGGGAACCATTCCCGATCTGCCCAACGGCGCGGGCGAGCAGGCGATCGCGCGGCTCGATCGATTCCGCCATGCCAATGGCGCAACGCCCACGGCCGCGCTTCGCTTGCGCATGCAGAAGCTCATGCAGCGCGACTGTGCGGTGTTCCGCACCAAGAACGTGCTGCAAGAGGGCGCCAACGCCATTCGCGCCGTTTGGGACGACACCGCCGACATCCGCGTCACCGACCGCTCGCTGATCTGGAATACCGACCTGATCGAGACGCTCGAATTCGACAACCTCATCGCTCAATCCGCGGTCACGGTCGAAGGCGCGCTTGCCCGTGAGGAGAGCCGCGGCGCGCATGCGCGCGAGGACTTCCCCAAGCGCGACGACCAGAACTGGATGAAGCACACGCTGTCTTGGGCCGATGACCGGAGCCACAAGGTCAAGCTCGACTATCGCCCGGTGCACAAATTCACGCTGTCGAACGAAGTCTCCTATATCGAGCCCAAGGAGCGGGTGTACTAGCCTTGAGGTCGACGATGGTTCAATTCACGCTTCCCAGGAACTCGAAGGTTCGGAAAGGCAAGGCCTGGAACCCTCCGCCCGACGGCGCCCCGGCCGCGCGCTATCGCGTGTACCGCATCTACCGCTTCGATCCCGAGACCGGGGAGAACCCGCGTCTCGATACCTATTGGGTCGACAAGGAGGAGTGCGGGCCGATGGTGCTCGACGCGCTCATCTGGATCAAGAACAACGTCGACCCCACGCTCACCTTCCGCCGCTCATGCCGCGAAGGCGTGTGCGGCTCCTGCTCGATGAACATCGCCGGCACCAACACGCTCGCCTGCACCATGCATGCCGATGACGCCAAAGGCGCGATTGCCATCTATCCCCTGCCGCATATGCCGGTGATCAAGGACCTCGTGCCCGACATGACGGGCTTCTTCGCCCAGCTCCGCGCCATCGAGCCTTGGCTCAAGACGGATAGCCCGACGCCGCAGACGGAGTGGCGCCAGTCGAAGGAAGATCGCGACAAGCTCGACGGGCTTTACGAGTGCATCCTCTGCGCCTGCTGCTCGACCGCCTGCCCCTCTTATTGGTGGAACAGCGACCGCTATCTCGGCCCGGCGATCCTCTTGCAAGCCGATCGCTGGATCGAGGACAGCCGCGACGAGCGGACCGGCGAACGCCTCGACGAGCTCGAGGACCCGTTCCGGCTCTATCGCTGCCACACGATCCTCAACTGCACCAAGGCCTGCCCCAAGGGGCTGAACCCGGCAGCGGCCATCGCCTCGCTCAAGCGCAAGCTTGTCGAGCGCGCGGGCTAGGGGGCGCGCCTAGACAAGGACAGGCGCCATGATCGACCATATGGGCATGCCGGTCGGCGACATCGCCCGCGCCACCGAGTTCTACCGCAAGGCCTTGGCGCCGTTAGGCTATGGCCTGGTGATGGAGGTCTCGGCGGCCGAGACCGGGCACGGCGCCGCGATCGGCTTCGGCCCTCCCGGCAAGGCGGCGGACTTCCAGAGCGGCAAGCCTTCGTTCTGGATCGGCGAGGGCGAGCGCTCGAGCGGACCGGTCCATGTCGCTTTCCTCGCGCCGTCACGCGCGGCCGTCGATGCTTTCTATCGCGCGGCGCTTGACGCGGGCGGAAAGGACAACGGCCCGCCGGGGCTTCGCCCGCATTACCACGCCGATTACTATGCCGCCTTCGTGTTCGACCCCGACGGCAACAACATCGAGGCGGTGTGCCATCGCCCGCGTGACACCATTTTTCCCTCCCCATGATCGGGAGGGTGGCGAGGATGAGCAGAGCCACTCGTGGCGGAGCGAAATCCGAAGCCGGGTGGGGCGAGACAGTCCCCACCCCAGCGTCGCCTCGCGCTCAAGTTGCGAAGCGGTAGCGCGACAACAGATGGGCGACGCCGGACCTCCCCGCAGGGGGAGGTATGGTTTTGCCAACAGCGAACAAGTGTCAATCGACTGCGGCGATGATCGGGCCGTAGCCGCCGTGGCCAGGCGCGTCGTCGCGGCCGAGCTCGGGCGCATAGAGTCCGGATGCCGCGCCTCCGTCGAGAAAGAGCGCGTTGTCGCAGCCGAGTCCGTCGCGAAAAAAACGGGCAAACTCGTGAAAGGTCACCCATCCCCGGGTGATAACGAACTGCGCCCGTGTCCGGCTCGACACGCCGACTCCGTTCCGCGGCTTGCGATCGCTTGAGCGAACGATGAAGGCCGGGTGGATCGCCCCGTCGATGACGAGCATCGGACCGGACTGCGTGGCGAAGTTTGCGCGTGGCCTCAGGGCGAGGAAACGGCTCGTCTCGACAATGCCTGCCTCGCCGTCACCGATGTAGAAAACGCCATTCGGCTTCTTGTAGAAATTCGGGATCTGGCTGGGGGCGCCGGTGAGGGTCGCCGTATTGGCCGCCGTCAGCTCGCGGCCATTCTCGATATAGAGTCCGACCGGCCGAAGATCGTTCCGGTACATGCCGCCGTTCATGGCAAAGCGCAGCGACCTGCCCTTGGCTTCGAGGTCGTCGGCCAGCGCTGCAAAGGTCCGATAGGGCTTGCCGTCGTCTCCGCGCCAATAGGTGCGGATATT